>CAYMWP010000065.1:0-24541 GCA_964393895.1 uncultured Anaerolineales bacterium
ACGGGTTTTGCAAGACCTCGGAGGTCTGAGCGCGTGCCAGGCTGAGTAGTTACCGTCACGAACTGAGATCACCGCAGCGACTCGCCAAAGAAGAGGGCGATATCGCGGCTGGGCCAATACTGATCGTTGTAGCCACAAAAAGTCAATCCTTGCGAATGGCAGAGCCGAATGGCCGGATAGTTCTTGGTCTGCACCTCGACCACCAGCCGGCCCAGTTCCTGCTCACGCCCCCACTGGGCTGCGGCCTGTAGCAGTGCGCTCCCTATGCCACGCCGCCGCCAGGGCCGGTCAACCACCAGGTCGCCCACCCGTGCTATACCGTGCTCGCTCTCCTCGGTCAGTGCCACGTAACCGCAGACGCGCCCTTCTTCCGCCACCAGGAAACCGTCCCGCTGCTGCCAGCCCGTCAGCAGAGCCTCGCCCTGGCGTGGGTATTCGACGCGCATCTCGCGGGGCAGGCTTGCCACCCGGAAGGTGGTCGTCAGCACGCCGTTCTCCTCCCGCGCCTCCATCTGCCAGACGCGATCGGTCGTGTAAGAGTGCTCCAGGGCGATACACACTTCTAAATCCTTTGGCCGCGCCGGACGTATCTGCATTGACTTGCTCCTTATTCCACCAGCCACTCTTTCACCGCAGCCTCGATCTCTGCCCAATCTTCCGTCTCGGTGACGTCGAACCAGTGGATGGCGGGGTCGTCGAGGCTGAACCAGTTATACTGGCGGCGAATGAAACTATGCGTCGCTCTTTTAATTTCCGCTGCGACTTGCTCCAGTGACGATGCTCCCTCAAAGTAGGGCTTGAACTGCACGTACCCCAGCCCCGACATCGCCGGCAGATCCCACCCGTATCCCGCCTCCACCAGCCGGCGCACCTCGCCCGCCAGCCCGGTGCTCATCATCGCCTCCGTCCGCCGGTCGGCGCGGGCGTAGAGGGCCTTCCGTTCCATCGTCAGGCCGATCTGGAGGATGTGGTAAGGGGGCGGGCGCCTGCCCTGCTGCTCAGAAATGGGCCGCTCTGTGACCAGGCAGACCTCCAGCGCGCGGATGACGCGGCGCACGTTGTGGGGGTGGATGCGCCGGGCGGCCACGGGGTCCAAGCGGGCCAACCGGTCGTGCAGCGCGCCGGCACCCTCGCGCTCGGCCTGGGCCTCCAAACGGGCGCGCAGGCCAGGGTCGGGTGGGACGCGCGGGATGCTCCACCCCTCCACGACGGCCCGCACGTACTGGCCCGTACCACCGACCAGGAGCGGCAGCCTGCCGCGAGCGTGGATGTCGTCAATAGCGGCATAGGCCTGTTCCTGGAATTCGGCCAGTCCCACCGTCTCGTCGGGCGCGGCGATGTCAATCAAGTGATGGGGCGCGCGGGCTCGCTCCTCCGGCGTAGGCTTGGCCGTGCCGACGTCCATCCCCCGGTAGAACAGGCGTGAGTCGGCGGATACGATCTCGCCGTCCAACACCTCGGCCAAGTGGAGCGAGAGCGAGGTCTTGCCCACCGCCGTCGGCCCCACAATCGCCAATAGCGGATTGCGAGTTGCGAATTGCAGGTTGCTCCTCCGCTCTTTTGCACCGCTGCTCATTTGACTCTCACCGGATGTTCTCGTACACGTCAACTCGTAGCAGCCGGCCTGCCCGGCTCATCTCTACAGCCACCAGGCCAACGCGCCAATCAACGTCGCCTAGCTCGTGTTCGCCCAGGTAAGTGAGTGCGACGCCGATCATGCGCTCCAGCTTGGCCGGTGTCACCGATTCCTCGGGCGTGCCGAAATCTTGCCCGCGCCGCGTGCGCACCTCGAAAAAGTACCAGGCTTCGTTCCGGCGGGCCACTATGTCCACCTCGCCGGTCTGGCAGCGCCAGTTGCGCGTCACGGTCTCGTAACCCTGGCGGGCTAACTCGCGGGCGGCCAATTCCTCCCCCCGTCGGCCTAGCTTGACTCTGGCTCCCTTCTTTCTCATCTGCTCACACCGATTTGACGTCTTGCCCGGTAGTATTATAACGCAATACCGTAAAAGTTGCTACGGGCCATTTGAGAGGGAGTGGTCGCAGCCACAGACCAACGCGAAACTCTCTAGCGGGAGCGGGTGGGAGGATTGTTTTTCTGCAACTCGCTGCCCAGCAATTCTTAAAACCCGCTTGCTTCCAGTTGCTTTTTGAAGTACAATCCCTCTGCTGGCGCGGAGAAACGGTCCGCCAGCGGGAGGCCGGCGGGCGTGAACGGCTGGTGACCGGATTAGGCGCCCTAGTGTGGCGTGTCTTATCAGTACGATGGTGGAGTGGTGTGGTGGGCTTTCTAGCCTGTCCAAATTCCAGGTGGGCGAGGCTGGCGAGTGCGGATCGGCAAAGATCGGGCGTGGGGGGGGAGAAGCAATGCCCTGGGAGTACGTCCCTTATGTGTTACCTCTACTCATAGCAGCGGCGGTGTCGGCTGCGCTTGCGCTCTATGCCTGGCGCCGTCATCGTATGTCCGGTGCAGCGCCCTTCGCGTTGACCATGTTGTCCGTGGCCGTGTGGTCGCTGGGGTATGCCCTGGAGCTTGCCAGCACTGACCTGCCGGCCGCGCTTTTTTGGAACAGGATTCAGTACCTGGGCGTGGTCACTATGCCGGCTGCGTGGCTGGCTTTCGTGCTCCAACACACTGGCCGAGGAGCATGGCTCACGCGCCGCAATCTGGCCCTGTTGGCAATCGTGCCCCTGGTCACGTTGCTGCTGGCCTGGACCAACGATGTCCATAACCTGATCTGGAGGGATCCCTGGCTGAACGCCGGTGGCCCCTTCACGGTGATGAGCTTTACCCGTGGCCTGTGGTATTGGGTCAACGTAGCCTAT
Organism: uncultured Anaerolineales bacterium; assembly: GCA_964393895.1. Classification (GTDB taxonomy): domain Bacteria; phylum Chloroflexota; class Anaerolineae; order B4-G1; family B4-G1; genus B4-G1. The sequence goes on from CAYMWP010000065.1 coordinate 2,824, forward strand.
GCTTATTTGTTGCTCCTGCCCGCCACCATCCTGCTCATCCAGGCGCTCGTCCGTGGGCCGCACTTGTATCGCCAACAGGCCGTCGTGTTGCTGGTCGGTGCGCTGGCGCCGTGGGTGGGGAACGTGCTATACATGTCTGAATTGACTCCCTTCCCTCATCTGGACCTGACTCCCTTTGCGTTCACCATCAGCGGTCTCGCAATGGCCTGGGGCCTCTTTCGCGTCCGGCTGTTAGACATCGTGCCGGTAGCGCGCGACGCCGTCGTCGGAGGGATGAGTGACAGCGTGATCGTGGTGGACACTCAGAACCGCGTGGCGGACCTCAACCCGGCAGCGGAGCGGGTCGTCGGCCACACTGCCTCGGAGGCCGTCGGGCAACCGATGGAGCAGTTATTTTCGGGCTGGCCTGGCCTGGTCGAGTGCTGCCTCGACACGCTCGAGGTACAGACAGAGATCGCCGTGGGGGAGGGTGAGGCGCAGCGTACCTATGACCTGCGCATTTCCCCTCTGCGCGACCGGCGCGCTCGTCTCACTGGCCGGCTGGTTCTCTTGCGCGACGTCACCGAGCGGGTGCGGGCGACGGAAGGCCAACGCCAGGCCCTGGCCGAGGCGTTGCTCGCAACGCGCGCGCTGCGGGAGAGTGAAGATAAATATCGCACGCTGGTGGCCCAGATCTCCATCGGCGTCATTACCTGTGACCGCGAGGGCAACATCACCCACGCCAATCCGGCCCTCCTAGAGATCCTGGGCTCTCCCAGCGAGGAGGCCACCCGCCGCTTCAACCTGCTGACCAGCCCCGGTCTGGTCGAGGCCGGCATCGCCGCCGACTTTCGCCGCTGCATAGAGGAGGCGACGCCAATCACCGCCGAGTACTTTTACCGTTCCTATTGGGGCAAGGAGAGCATCCTGCGCGCACGCATGACTTGCTTGCGCGAGGAGGGCGGAGGGGTCGGCGGCGCGCTGGCCACCGTCGAAGACGTGACCGAGCAGCGGCGGCTGGAGGAGCAACTGATCCAGTCGGCCAAACTGGCCTCCATCGGACAACTGGCCGCCGGCGTGGCACACGAGATCAACAATCCCATCAACGGCATCATCAACTATGCCCAACTGCTGCTCAACCAGGCCGAGCCGGGCAGTCGTCAGGCCCACTTCTTGCAGGGCATCCAGCGCGAAGGGGACCGGGTGGTCGGCATCGTGCGCGACCTGCTCACCTTTGCCCGCGCGGAAAAGGAGGCCCACAGCCCGGCCCACGTCCCCGACATTCTCCGGGCCACCCTCACGCTGACCGGCCAACTGCTAAAGAAGGACGGCATCATCCTGGAGGTCGAGGAGCAGCCGGACCTGCCCAGGATCAAATGCCGCAGCCAGCGCATCCAGCAGGTCTTTCTCAACCTGATCTCTAACGCCCGCCATGCCCTCAACGCCCGCTACCCGGATGGCTACCCAGAAAAGCGGCTGACCATTAGCATCGAGGAGGTGGAGCGGGAGGGGCGGTTGTACGTGCGCACTACGTTCTGCGATTGGGGCATAGGCATCCCGGAGCAAGACCTGCCCCGCATCTTTGATCCCTTTTTCACCACCAAGCGGCCGGGTGAGGGTGCTGGTCTGGGCCTCTCTGTGAGCTATGGCATCGTCCAGGATCACCACGGCGACATTCAGGTGGAGAGCGTCGAGGGCGAGCGCACCATATTCCGGGTGGACCTCCCCGTTGACAACGGATGGGAGTTGTGATATGCCCTCAACTTTTGGAAACGGCCATTCTGATGGCGCGGCCCAAGTATTGGTCGTAGACGATGAACTGGGAATCCGCGAGACCTTTCAAGAGGTCTTGGAGGAAGAGGGGTACGACGTGGCTACGGCGGCCGACTTTTTCGAGGCGGAAGCGCTCTTGGCCGAACGCTCCTTCGACGTCGTCGTGACCGACATCGTCATGCCGCGCGTCAACGGCCTGGAGCTGTTGCGGCGCGTGCGTGAGATTGACGAGGACATCCCGGTCATCATGATCACCGGTGAGCCGGATGTCTCCACTGCGGCCAGGGCGGTGCGTCACGGCGCATACGATTACGTCGCCAAGCCGATTACCCTGGATGCGCTGCTCCACGTCGTCGGCCGCGCCGCAGAAAAGAAGCGTTTGCTGGACGAAAAGCACCGTCTGGAGCGGGAGAATCTGGCTTATCAGTCCAACCTGGAAAGAAAAGTGGTCGAGCGCACCGTCGAGTTGGAGCGCCGCAACCGGGAACTGGCCGCGCTGATCGGCATCGGTCGCGATATATCGGCCACGTTGGATCTGACCATGGTGCTCGAGCGGGTGACGCAGCGCGCGGCCCAGGTGTGCGAGGCCAACCGCTGCACCATTCTGCTGTTGGAAGAGGGTGGTAAGGTGGCTATTCCCCTCATGTCCCGCTTCGACGATGAGCGCCGGGATCCCAAGATGTGGCGCTTGTTCAAGAATGCGAGCTATCCTATACCGGTGGATCAGGTGCCGGAGGCGCAGCGCGTCGTTCGCGAGCGGCAGCCGCTGTTCATTCCAGATGTCTCGGCATCATCGCTGCCCGAACATCTGGTTGAGCCTTTCAGCGTCGCGAGCGTGCTCCTTGTCCCCCTGACCAGCAAGGAGCGCGTTATCGGGTTGATGGCGCTCGATCAAGTCGAGAAGGGACGAGAATTTACCCCCGCACAGGCAGACCTGGCGGTGGCTATAGCGGCCCAGGCCGCCATCGCCATCGAGAACGCCCGCCTGTTCGAGGGGGAAATGAGCAGCCGCCGCCTGGCCGATACTCTGCGCCAGGTGGCCCAGGCCCTCAGTTCCACGCTCAGCCTCGACGACGTGCTCGGCCTGATACTGACTGAATTGGAACACGTCATTCCCCTCGATAGCGGCTCGATCATGCTGCTGGAGGGTCAGGCCCTGATCATCCGCGCTGCGCGGGGATTCGCCGACCCGGCTAGTGTGCTCGAGGTATGCCTGGACCTGGAGACTGCCCCCCTCAACCGCGAGGTGGTGGAAAGCAAGCGCCCCCTGATCGTCGGCCATGTTCACGAGGACGAACGCTGGCTGGAAGCGATGCAAATATCCGGTCTGAAAACCGAACTGGGCGACATTTGCTCGTGGATGGGCGTCCCTCTGATCGTAAAGGGGCGCGTGATCGGCATACTGACCACCGACAAGCGCGAGGCCCACTTTTACAGCGCAAGAGACGCTCAGGTGGCGCTGACTTTTGCCAACCAGGCCGCTATCGCCATCGAGAACGCCCGTCTCTTTGAGGCGGAGCAGCGCCGGACGGACGAGCTGACCAGTCTCCACGAGGCCGCAGTCGCCGTCTCCTCCAGCCTGGAACCGAGCGAGGTATTGCGCGCCCTGGCGGAGCAGGCGGGCCGCGCGCTGGATGCCAGCAGCGCCTACATCTGTGACTGGGACGAGGAATCGGCCCAAAGTACGGTGCTGGCCGAGTGGATCAGCCCGGACGCCTCTACCGGCTTGTCCGAACTGGGATCGGTCTACGACATGCGACGCTACCCCAACACGCTCCGGGCATTGCAGGAGAAACGGCATCTGGCCGCCCAGGCCGCCGATCCGGACTTGGACCCCGGAGACCGCGATCTCGCGGAGCGGTACGGCTGGAAGTCGTATCTGATCGTGCCGCTCGTGATGCGGAGCCAGGTGATCGGCTACGTGGAATTGTGGGAGAGCCGGCGGGAGCGAGGGTTCACACCAGCCGAGGTGCGGCTGTGCCAGACGCTGGCTGCCGACGCGGCGGTGGCGCTAGAGAACGCCCGGCTTTACGACGCTGCTCAACAAGAGATCGTCGAGCGCAAGCGAGCGGAAAAGGAATTGCGGGAGCGAGCGGCTCGCCTGGAGCTCGTCGCGCGCGTGGGCCAGAGTACGACCGCGATCCTGGAGTTGGACGAGTTGCTCGACCAGGCGGCCAACCTGATCGGCGACACGTTCGAGTATTACAACGTGAACGTCTTTCTCGTGGAGGGGGACGCCGTCGTGCTCAGAGCATCCACCTTCCCACCCTACCGCCCCTCGGAGAAAATAGTCCGGCTACGCGTGGGTGAGGAGGGCATCACCGGTTGGGTGGCGGCCAACGGTGAACCGCTGCTCGTGCCGGACGTGAGCGTGGAGCCCCGCTACCGCGTCACACTGGAAGGCATAGAGACACAATCCGAACTGGCGGTGCCCATCGAGTTGAAGGGCATAGTCATCGGAGTGCTGGACGTGCAGAGCGCCCGACTCGACGCTTTCTCCCAGGCCGATCTCTTTACGTTGCAGACCATCGCCCGTCAATTGGCCGTCGCCATCGAGAACGCCCGGCTGTTCGCAGAGATCACCCGCCGGCTGAATGAGCTTTCGCTCCTCTATGAGGTAACACTGGCCACCGCCGCCACGCTGGATTTGGACGAGATCCTGCGCCGCACCGTCGAGGCGGTGCATGGCAAGTTGCAGTTGGATGTCTTTGGCTTTTTGTTGGTTGACGAGGAGGCGGGCGTGGCTCGCCTGCATCCCACTTTCCTGGGCGTTCCAGACGAAATAGCGGATTTCTCTACTCCGCTGGGGGAGGGCATCACCGGTTGGGTGGCCCAGACGGGCCGGCCGCTTCTCGCTCCCGACGTCAGTCAGGAGCCCCGCTACCTGGACGGCGTCTCCGGCATGCGCTCGGAGGTCTGTGTGCCGCTCAAGATTGGCGACAAGGTCATCGGGGTGATTGACGCCGAGAGCACGCGGCTCAACGCTTTCTCCGAGGACGACGTGCGTCTCTTTTCCACCCTGGCCTCTCAACTGAGTTTGGTGCTGGATAACGCCCGCTTGTTCGATGAGACCAGGCGCCGTTTGGCCGAGGCCAGGCTGGTTCAAGAGGTGATGCTGGCGGCGGCCTCGACGCTCGATTTTGACCTGGTGCTTGAGCGCACCGTCAAGGCGCTCAATCGGGCTCTGGGCATCCAGCGGCTCGGCTTTCTGCTTCCCGACGAGCGGAACGGCGTGCTGGCGACTCATCCCTCCCTGGTCGGCTTTGCGGAAGCCGCTTTCCAGATGCCCATCGAGGGCAGCCTGGCGGGGCGCGCTTATCGCACCGGACAGCCGGTGCTGGTGCGAGACCTGGCGCAATGGCCGGCCTACGCGGGGCGTGCTTCTGACGTTCAGTCGGTGCTGGTCGTACCGGTGCGGGTCGCCGACCGCATCATCGCCGTGCTGCACGCAGAAAGCGACCGGGCGGGGGCATTTGACGAGGATGACCTGCTCCTCTTTGTCACCATTGCCGGGCAATTGGGGGTGGCGTTGCACAATGCCCGACTCTATTCGCAGCTCCAGGAGCTCGACCGGCTGCGCACCGAGTTGGTGCAGAACGTGGGCCACGAGCTGCGCACGCCGCTGGGCATCATCAAAGGGTACGTGGAATTGCTGCGCGATGGTGACCTGGGGCCCATCCTGGATGAGCAAAAGTCGGCCCTGCAAATCGTTCGAGAGCGCACCATCGCCCTGTCGCGCCTGATCCACAACCTGACGGTGCTGCAAGCCTTGCCCAGAGAGGCGCTGGCGCTGTTCCCGGTCTCCCTCGTCGAGGTGACGCGGCACGCGCTGGAGGAATTCCGTGGCCCGGCGGCCAGGGTCGGCATCGAACTCGTGGAGGAACTGCCGGGCGAACTGCCGACCGTGATGGGAGACCGCGAGCGGCTGAGCCTGGCTTTGGGCCACTTGCTGGACAATGCGATCAAATTCAGCCCTGACGGCGGTACAGTTACCGTTCGCGCCTGGGACGAGCAGGGCACAGTATGCGTCTCGATTGCCGACCAGGGAGTGGGCATTTCGCCCGATAACCTGGATCGCATCTTTGAGCGTTTCTATCAGGTGAACGGCAGCGCCACGCGACGCTTTGGCGGCATGGGGGTTGGATTGGCATTGGTATGGGAGATCGTCGAGGCTCACGGTGGGACGGTCAGCTTAGATAGTGCGGTCGGAGAGGGCAGTGTCTTTACCGTCGTGTTGCCCCAGATGATTGCCTCGATGATTGCCTCTGAGAACTCTTGAGGAGATACTGGACGACCGATGACAGACGTCGAATCTCGAATTTCAAACCTCGAATACCAAATCCGCGAGTTGGCCTTTTTGCACGAGACCAGCCAGGTGCTCACCGCCACGCTCGACCTGGATAGCGTGCTGCGCTCCCTGATGGCCCAGGTGCGGGACTATTTTCAGGTGGATGCGGCCTCGGTCGCTCTGCTGGACGAGGAGACGGGAGAATTGGTCTTTCGCGTCGCCGTAGGTGAGGCCGCCGAGGGCGTGGTGGGGATGAAGCTGACTTCCCGGCAGGGAGTTGCGGGCTGGGTGATGCGGACCGGCGAGCCGGCGCTGGTGCCCGATGCCTACTCCGACGAACGCTTCCATTCCATCGTGGATTACAGAACCGGCTTTCGCACACGCACGCTGCTGGTCGTTCCCATCAAGGTAGAGGGGCGCGCCATCGGCGTGGTGGAGGTGATCAACCCGGCCGCGGGCGCTTTCAAAGATGACGCACAGCGCCTGCTGCTGTCCGTGGCCGACATGGCCGCCGTCGCCATCCACAACGCCAACCTGTACGAGCGCGCCCGGCAGGCCGAGCGGCGCTACGAAAGCCTCTTTGAGGAGAGCGGCGACCCTATCCTCGTGTTAGACCTGGACGGAAAGGTCCTCGACCTCAACCGGCGGGCGATCGGGATTTTGAAGCGGGATCACGAGCAGGTAGTCGGCTCATATTTCTGTGATCTGCTCGGTATGCCGCGCGAGGTGTGCCGGGCGGCTATAGAACAGGCCCGAGAGGGAGAGCGACCGAACCTGGAAGTACAGATTCAGTCCGGTGAGGGGATCAGCATTCTGGAAACGCACCTATCCAAGATTGATTACGGCGGGCGCGAGGCCATCCAGTGGCTCGGGCACGACGTCTCGGAGCGGGTGGCGCTGGAACGCATGCGCGAAGACCTGACCCACATGATCGTCCACGACCTGCGCAATCCGTTGGGCAGCATTATGAGCAGCCTGCAACTGATCCATACCGCCTTTGTCGAGCGCGATCTGACGCTGCCGGTTCTCAAGCTGTTGAGCATCGCCATGCGCAGTGGAGAGAAATTGCATCAACTGATTGATTCACTGCTGGACCTGGGCCGGCTGGAATCGGGCGATACGGAGCTGAAAAAGAGTTGGCTCGACCCAGAGACATTGACCCTGGAAGCGATAGAGCAAACCCAACCGCTATCCCTGAGCAAGGAACAGACTTTGAGAGTGCAGGTCAGCCCCGGTCTGCCGCAGGTATTGGCCGACGGCGACATGATCCTGCGTGTGCTGACGAACCTGTTGGACAATGCGATAAAGTTCACCCTGGAGGGGGGAGACGTTCTGCTCAACGTGGAGCGAGCAGGAAAGGAAATACTATTCACTGTGTCCGATACCGGGCCCGGTATCCCGCCCGAGCACCACCGGAGCGTCTTTGATCGCTTTGCGCGCCTGGAGCAAGCCAAGAGCTTTAAGGGCACCGGTCTGGGGCTGGCCTATTGCCGACTGGCCGTGGAGGCCCACGGAGGCCACATCTGGGTAGAAAGCGAGGTGGGCGAGGGCAGTCATTTCAAATTCACCCTGCCCCTGGAGGCCGGAGGGAATTAGATGACCGAGCGGTTGTACTATACAGATTCTTACCGCACCCGCTTCTCCGCCCATACAGTAGAGTGGCTGACCTGGGAGGGGTATCCGGCCGTCCTGCTCGACCGTACCGCCTTCTACCCTGCCTCCGGCGGTCAGCCCGCCGACCGGGGCACGCTGGGCGGAGTGGCTGTGTTAGACGTCGTCGCGCGAGAAAAGGACGGCGCCATCGTCCACGTCCTCTCCGGAGTAGACCCTTTGGGTTTCGGAAAACCCAAAGGGTCCGAGATCGAAGGAGTATTAGACTGGCCCCGCCGCTTCGACCACATGCAGCAGCACACCGGTCAACACATTCTCTCCGCCGCCTTTGAACGGCTACTCGACGCCGACACCGTGGGATTCCACCTGGGGGCGGAGGCGAGCACGGTGGACATCAACGTGGGCCAGCTCGACCGGGCGACGATAGAGCCGGTCGAGGAACTGGCGAACCGGGTGATCTGGGAAAATCACGCCGTCAACGTTCGTTTCTTCGACCAGGACGAGCTGGCTGCCTTGTCCCTGCGGCGGCCGCCGGCGGTGGAAGGGCCGGTACGCATCGTAGAGATCGCCAATTTCGACGTGAACGCCTGCGGCGGGACGCACGTCGCCCGCACCGGCGAGATCGGCCTGCTCAAGATAGTGCGGCTCGAACATCGCGGGGACGAGACGCGGGTCGAGTTCCTGTGTGGAAACCGCGCCTTGCGCGACTACCGGGCCAGGAGCGAGATGACCGATTGCCTATCGAGCCGGCTGACCGTCGGCTACTGGGAACTGAACCAGGCCGTGGAGCGGTTGCAAGAGGAGGGCAAGCAACTGCGGCGGCGACTGCGGCGGGCGCGTGAGCGGCTGTTAAAGGCCGAGGCCGCAGAACTGGTGGAGGCCGCCGTTGCCCGCGGGCCGTATCGCGTGGTGCGCCAGGTTCGGGAACGATCGAGCGACTCTCCTGAAGGAGTGGCGGAGGAATTGCGCGGGTTGGCCCAAGAGTTGATGCGGCGCCCCGGCGTGGTTGCGTTACTGGCCGGCGTCGGTGAGCGCACACATCTCTGCTTTGCCTGCGCCGAGGGGCTGAATCTGGACGTAGCATCGTTGCTCCGGGAGACCTGCGCGGCGCTGGGGGGCAAAGGGGGAGGACGTCCTCATCTGGCCCAGGGCAGCGCGCCGCCTACCGATCCGGCCCGGCTCGAGGCTATGCTATCCGATCTGTCTGTGAACGTCTAATCTGACTGAAGGCGCTAGGCTTGACTGCCTGTTCTACGTATCATCTCGATAAACCGGGGTAATGTAAGGCGGAATGGCATTCCGCCCTTTTCCCCCAACTTTTTGAGAAGACTGTTCTACGGCGGTGCGGCTCCAACCCGGGCCAGCGACCGTAGGACAGGTTTCTTGCCTGCCGCATGGGATTCATCACGGAGGAGTGAGCACACCTACTGCTAGTTGGCATCGCAGAAGCCGTTCCGCATCCAGGAAGAGGATGCGCCGCATCTGGGGCTGCTCCCCTCCTCGGCTTGCTAGAGGGATGACAGAGTATGAGAGAAATAGCACCCAATGTTTACGTTTCGACCAGTTATCCCGGCGTCAACGTCGGGTTCATTGTCTTGCCCCGAGGAGCTATAGCTATAGATGCCCCAATCCGGCCCCGAGACGCCCGGGCATGGAGGGAGCATATCATAGAGACTAGCGGGGTGCCCATCCTGTACCTGGTGCTCACCGACGCTCACCCCGATCGGCTGTTGAGCGCCAAGTTGTTGGAAGCTCCCATCGTCGCTACCAGAGCGGCCTATGAGCGGGCAATCGCTTGCACCGACGGCTTTTGGCGTGGGGTCATCGAAGGCTGGACGCGCTGTTACCCGGAGGCAGCCGACGATTTTATGGAAGCCACTATCGCGCTGCCAGAGATATTGTTCGATGAATCCTTGACGCTGCACAAGGGAGGCGCAGACGTGACGGTCGCCGGCGTTGCGGGCGGCGCTCCTGGAAGCGCCTGGGTCGACCTCCCGGAGCGCGGCGTGCTATTTGCGGGCGATCTACTGGTCGTGGGAACTCATCCCTTCATGGAAGCGGCTCTGGACACAAAGGCTTGGCTAAATACGTTGAAATCACTGCGCCGTAGCCGTTTCTCAGACACCATCATCGTCCCCGGCCGCGGGCCGCTCTGTGAACAATCCGCCACTGGCCCGCTCAGCGAGTACATCGCGCTGGCGCGCCGGAGGGCGCGCTCGTTGGTCCGGGGAACGCGGGAGGATAAAGCTGCTATAGTGGCCGAGTTGCTCTCCCGCTTCCCTGTCCCCGAAGGTGAGCATAACCTGGTTCAGCGTCGCATCAAAGCCGGGTTGGAGCGGTTATGTGACGAACTAGCAGGCTGTCGGAGTGAAAAGCGTCGTCCCTAAACTCGTGTGTTTTCGAGGCAAAAGTGGGGCGTGAAGCCCGATTCAGCCCAAAAACCGCGTTTGAGTGGGGTATTTTTCGGCAAAATAAGGTTTCTCCGACAAGCTGCTAGGTTCCGCGGTTCACAGGTCCCCAGCACCGGCTCTTTCAGGCTGGTGCGGGTTTAATCTTCTCCGTGGAGCTCTGCCTCCTCTGTGGTTCTCTGTGACCCGAGCAGTTACGTGAGACTATACCAAATTAGAAAGCCCGGTGCTCCGTCCGGGCGATGATCTCTTCCTGCAACGCTTCGCTCAGATCGCAGAAATAGTCGCTGTAGCCCGCCACCCGCACGATCAGATCGCGGTACTGCTCTGGGTGCTCCTGAGCGGCCCGCAGCGTGGCCGCGTCCACGACGTTGAACTGGATGTGGTGGCCGTCCAGGTTAAAGAAGGTGCGGATCAGGCGCACCAGCTTGTCCAGTCCCTCGTCGTCGGAGAGCAACTGGGGGGTGAACTTTTGGTTGAGCAGCGTGCCGCCGGTGCGGACGTGATCCATCTTGGCCACCGATTTGACGACCGCCGTCGGGCCGCGCCGATCCGCTCCCTGGACGGGCGAAATGCCCTCGGAGAGCGGTTTGTTTGCCAGCCGCCCGTCGGGGGTGGCCCCGATCACCGACCCAAAGTAGACGTGGCACGTGGTGGGCAGCAGATTGATGCGATAGGTTCCGCCCCGCGTGTTGGGGCGACCGTCCACGGCGTCAAAGTAGGCCTCGAACACGGCCACCATCACCCCGTCGGCGTAATCGTCGTCGTTGCCGTAGCGGGGGGTCTTGTTCAGGAGCATGTGGCGCACTCGTTCGTGTCCCTCGAAATTGTCCCGCAGAACGGCCAGCAGCTCTGCCATCGTCAGGCTCTTTCGATCAAAGACGTGATACTTGATGGCGCTCAGCGCGTCCGCCATCGTGCCCACGCCCACCCCCTGGATGTAGCTCGTATCGTACCGCGCGCCGCCGTCGTGATAGTCCTTGCCGCGGGCAGCACAGTCGTCAATCAGCAGCGATAGAAAGGGCGCGGGGATGTGGTGGGCGTACAGCCGCTCGACGACGTTGTTGCCCCGCACCTTGACGTCCACAAAGTAGTCGAGTTGCTTTTGGTAAGCGGCGAACAACTCCTCAAAACTCTCGAACTGTGTCGGGTCACCTGTCTCCAACCCGATCTGTTTGCCCGTGCGGGGATCAACGCCGTTGTTGATCGTGATCTCTAACACCTTGGGCATGTTGAAATAGCCGGTCAGGTTATAGTTCTCCTTGCCGAACGCGCCAGTCTCCACGCAGCCGCTGGTGCCGCCGCAGCGGGCATCCACCACCGACTTGCCCGCCCGCACCAACTCCTGGACGACCACGTCGGTGTTGAAAACTGAGGGCTGGCCAAAGCCGGTGCGGATGATCCTGGCCGCCCGCCGGACGAAGCGGTCGGGGTTCTTTTTGCTGACCTGGACAGAGGAGCTGGGTTGTAGCAGCCGCATCTCCTCGATCACGTCCAGGATCAGGTAGGTGACCTCGTTGACCCCGTCGGAGCCGTCGGGCCGCACGCCGCCGACGTTGATCTGGGCAAAGTCGGTGTAGGTGCTGCTCTCGGCCGCGGTGACCCCCACCTTGGGCGGCGCGGGCTGGTTGTTGAACTTGATCCACAGACATTGCAACAGTTCCTGCGCCTGCTCGCGGGTGAGCGTCCCCTCCGCCAGCCCCCGCTCGTAGAAGGGGAACAGGTGCTGATCCAGCTTGCCGGGGCAGAAGGCGTCCCAGGGGTTCAGCTCGGTCGTCACGCCCAGGTGGACGAACCAGTAGGTTTGCAGCGCTTCCCAAAAGTCGCGGGGGGCGTGGGCCGGGACGTGGGAGCAGACCTCGACGATGCGTTCCAGCTCCCGCTTCCGCTGGGGGTCCTGCTCCTCCTGCGCCAGTTCGCGCGCTTTCTCCGCGTGCCGCTCGGCGAAGCGGATCAAAGCGTCGGCGCAGATGGCCATTGCTTCGAGTTCCTCTTGTTTGTCGTAAGCTTGGGGATCGTTCAAAAAGTCGAGCTGGTCCAGGCTGTGCTGAATATCGCGCTTGAAATCGAGCATCCCTTTGTGGTAGATCTTGTCGTCGAGGACGGTGTGGCCGGGCGAGCGCTGCTCCATGAACTCGGTAAAGACGCCCGCTTCGTAGGCAGTCTGCCACTCCTCGGTCATCTCGGCAAAGAGACGCTCGCGCATCGTCTTGCCGCGCCAGAAGGGGATGATGGTCTCTGCGTAAACCTGCCGCACGTGGGGGGAGACGGCAAAGGGGATCTTTTCCCTGGCATCCAGGATGTCCAGGTCGTCCAGCGTGTGGCAGCACAGCTCCGGGTAGGTCGGGGCGGCCTTGGGGGTGGGGCCTTTCTCGCCGACGATCAACTCGCCCGCGCCGATGTAGATGGCCTTGTGTTCCATCAAGTGTTGGAAGGCCAGCGCGCGCCGCTCCGGCGCGGACATCAGCCGGCCCTCGTTTTGGCGGTAGAACTCGGTTATCAGCTCCGCCCGCTCGGACGAGATGGCTGGTGCGGTGTCCAGGCTCTGCTGCCGCAGGCGGGTCACTCTTTCTGTCATTGCCATAGTCTCAACCTCCTGTTCTGACCTGCAAGTCAAACGCTTGCAGAATTTGAATGATCTTTGCCACCCGCGCCTCCGATGGCGGCTGGACGGTTGGCAATTGGTAGGGTCTGCCCAAGCGCTCGTACTTTTGCGCGGCGCTGTGGTGATAGGGCAGAACGTCCACTCGATTCAGATGGGGCAGGGCCGCCGCAAACTCGCCCGTGCGACGAATCTGCTCGTCGTCGTTCACGCCCGGCACGATGGGCAGCCGCAGGATGATGTCGTGCCCCCGCTCCGAGAGCATCTGCAAATTTCGCAGGATCAACTCGTTGGACACACCGGTGAACTTTTGATGGGCGGCGGCGGCCATCAGCTTGAGATCGTAGAGGAACAGGTCCGTGTGCCGCCGCACCCTGTCCAAAACTTGCCAGGGCGCAAAGCCGCAGGTATCCAGGGCGGTGTGGATCTCTCGCTCCCGGCAGGCCCGCAGCAGCGCGAGTAAAAAGTCGGGCTGCGCCAGCGGCTCGCCGCCGGAAAAGGTCACCCCGCCGCCGGATTCGTCGTAGAACGGCACGTCCCGCTCGACCTCGGCCATCACCTGCGCCACCGTCATCTCCTGGCCCACCATCTGGCGCGCCTCGGCGTAACAGGCTTCCACGCACTCGCCGCAGAGCGTGCAGCTCTCGGCGTTGACGGTCAAGTCTTCCGATATGGCCCCCTGGTCGCAGACCTCACGGCACATTCCGCACCCGATGCACCGGCTCTCCAAGAACATCAGTTCCGGCTCGCTGGCCTGGCTCTCCGGGTTGTGGCACCAGAGGCAGGTCAGCGGGCAGCCCTTGAAAAAGATCGTGGTGCGGATGCCCGGCCCGTCGTGGATGGAGAATTTCTTTACGTCGAAAATTGTTCCAGTAATCAAGGGTTGCTCTTCAAAGACCTCCGGGGTTTTCTGAAACCCCAGAGGTCTACCTGTTCTAGCGCAGGATGAACCCGTCTTTCAGCGGGTCATCCGGGTCAATTAAGAACTCGTGGCGACCGGTGATGTGGGCCGCGCCCTCCACCTCCGGGATGATGGCCGGGTGCGGGCCAAAGGTGGTGGTCCCGACGATGCGCCCGCTGAAGCGGGTGCCAATGATGCTCTCGACGACGATAGGCTCGCCCACGCCGACCTCGCCCCGCGCGTGGTGGATGGCCAGCCGTCCGCTGACCCCCGTGCCGGTCGGGCAGCGATCCACCTCCCCCTCGGCAAAGACGCAGACGTTGCGGCTGTGCGAGCCTTCCTGAAGCGGCGGCCCGATAAAGATGGGGCCGTAGAGAAAGCCCAAGTCCTCCTCGAAGGGGTGCGGGATGGGCCGGTCGGCCACGATGGCCCGCTTGATGGCTAGACCCTTTTCGATAAAGGCGCGGAAATTATCCGGCGTGCAGGTCAGGCCGACCTCCTCGGCCTGCACGTAGGCATAGAACGCGCCGCCAAAGGCCAGATCGTAGCGCACCTCGCCCAGACCTGGCACCTCCACCGTCTGGTCCAGGGCCAGGACGAAGGAGGGCACGTTGTGAAAGTAGACGCTTCTTACGCGCCCGTCGGCCACCCGGGCGTGGGCGGTGATCAGCCCGGCCGGCGCGTCTATTCTGATCACCGTCTCCGGCTCGGTCATCGGCAGCAGGCCGGTCTCTAGCGCCACTGTGGTGATGCCGATGATGCCGTGGCCGCACATGGTGCTGTACCCCTCGTTGTGCATAAAGAGCACGCCGATGTCCGCCTCCGGGCTGACGGGCGGCGTGACGAGGCAGCCGTACATGTCGGCGTGACCGCGTGGCTCCCACATCAGCGTGGTGCGCAGGTGATCCAGGTGCTCTCGTGCGTGGCGGCGGCGGGCCAGGATGGTGTCGCCCGGCAGATCGGGGAATCCCCCGGTGACAACGCGGAACGGCTCCCCCTCGGTGTGGCAATCAATGGTGCTGATCTTGAGCCAGTGTTCGGGGGGTTGCCAATCTCTCATTTTGCCCAGCATGGTTCCTCCGTGCTAATCGGCAAGTGCGCGTTTCTCTCTAGCCAGTGGTCTGGCTCAGATTATAACAAGCTTGGGCAGAAAATCAAACTTTGCAAATTGGCACTTGTCGGTGGTTTTGAGTATAATTATCCGAGAGTAAATTCACGACGATGAGAGGAGGGGGTAAGCATGCGCAACAAATGGCACATCTTTATCGGCGGCGCGATCACGTTGATCGGGCTGATGTTCCTGATGGGGAGCATATTCAAAGTGGACGTGGGGGCTTTTTGCTTCCCGGTTGGCCTGATCCTGCTGGGAATCTTTCTGCTGCTGCGCCCGTACCTCCTCAGCCCCGACGAGTCGGTGCTGCTGAGGCTGCTGGGCGACGTCCGCCGCTACGGAGACTGGCAGGTGGCCGACGAAGAGATCTGGATCGGCGTGGGAAACGTGAGGCTGGACATGACCGAGGCAGACATTCCCGTGGGCGAGACGCGGCTGCGCATTTTTGGCTTTGTGGGCGACGTGCGATTGCTCGTGCCACAGGGAGTGGGGGTGTCAGTTTCGTCCACGTCGTTCGTCGCCGACGTCAGAGTGTTGGGCCAGAAGCGTGAGAGCTTTCTGATGCCCATTCAATTCGCCAGCGAGGACTATGAGACGGCTGAGCGCAAAGTCCACGTCGAGATGGGCTACTTTGTGGGGAACCTCAGAGTCAGGCAAGTGTGAAATCGCTGCCTGCGTGGGGGCGGGTTGGAAGCGATGCAATGACGCCAGGACGGGATCGCACAGCAGCCACGCTAGGCTTGGATGTTGACCATTTTAACGACCGCCTTGACCGCTGGTCGCCCGCAGAGATTCTAAAGTGGGCCTGGGAGACCTTTGAGCCCAAGCTGGTGGCCAGTTCGTCGTTTCAGACTCAGAGCGTGCCGCTGCTGCACATCATAGCGCGCGTGTGCCCAGAGCTGCCGGTGATCTTTGTTGATACCGGCTTTCACTTTTTGGAAACGCTGGCGTTCCGTGACGAGTTGCAGGCGCGTTACGGTCTGAACATTGTCGTGGCCCGCCCGGCGGTTCGGAAGAGCCAGCTCTTGACCAAGTATGGCGGGGGGCTGTACCGCCGCGATCCGGATCTATGCTGTTACATCAACAAGATCGAGCCGATGCAGCGCATGCTTTCCGGGATGAGCGCCTGGGTATCCGGCGTGCGCCGCGACCAGACCGCACACAGAGGCGGTTTGCGCGTGCTCGAGCCACAGCCGACGGGCTTGTTGAAAATTCACCCCATGCTCAACTGGACCAACCGAGAGGTGTGGGAGTACATTGAGCGATACAGACTGCCATACCATCCACTGTATCCCGCAGGTTATCTCAGCGTTGGCTGTGCGCCTTGCACGCGTCCGGTATCCAGCGGCGAGGAGGAGCGGGCCGGGCGATGGGCGGGTATAGCCAAGACCGAGTGTGGCCTGCACGAGGATTGGAAAGATAACGTGAATGTGGAGGGACGAAATGATCAATCAGCACAGTAGTGAGGGGATGGTCATTCTGGTGACGGGCGGAGCGGGCTATATCGGCTCCCAACTCATCCGCGATCTGGCGGCAGACGCGCGCTTTGCGGACTGCACCATTCGGATCTATGACAACTTGCAGCGCCAGCATTTTTGCGGTCTGATGGACCTGCCGGCCGACGGGCAGTACGAGTTCATTGAGGGAGATATCCTGGATCGCCTCAACCTGGAGCGAGCGATGCACGGCGCCAGCGCGGTCGTGCACCTGGCTGCGATCGTCAAGACGCCGCTCAGCTTTGATCATCCCGAGTGGACGGAGCAGGTCAACCATTGGGGCACGGCCTCTGTGGTGGACTGCGCTTTGAGCGCCGGCGTGCCTCGGCTGCTGTACGCCAGTTCGGCCAGCGTGTATGGGCCGGGCGGCCCATTTCGGGAGGTGGATGCGTGCCGTCCCGTGGGCCCTTATGCGATCTCGAAATTGAAAGGGGAGGAAGAGGCGATACGTTCACCCTACACGATCGTGCGGCTGGGCACCGTCTTTGGCAACGCGCCCGCGATGCGGTTCGATGGCATAGCCAACCGCCTGGCCTACCAGGCCGGCATCGGGCGACCGATGGTCATTCACGGCAGCGGCGAGCAGATCCGTCCCTTGATCCACGTGCGCGATGCTTCGGCGGTTCTGCGAGCCTGTTTGGCCGATCCCAGCACCGAGGGAGAGATCATAAACGCCGTTATGGTAAATCCATCCATCAGCCGCATCGCGCGCACTTTGCAGAACATTGTGTCGGAGTCTCCGGTGTGGTACACGGACCAGGACATTTTGACAGAGATCAGTTTTGAGGTGGATTCGTCGAAATTGATCGAGATGGGATTTCGGCCCCAGTTCAACCTGGAGCAGGGCCTCGAGGAGATGCTGAAGCGGTGGAGCGGGTTCAGCGTGGCGTTGAGGGGCGCGGCAGCCGGGTTGGTAAAACCGGAGGATTGGGTGTGACCGGTCGAGAGAAGCCAATGACTATCGAGATCCGCCCCGTCGAGACTCTCCAGGAATACCGGGCGGTAGAGCAGCTTCAACGCGACGTGTGGGGACTGGAGGAAGTGGAGGTCGTGCCCGACCACCTGCTGCTCACTGCTCAGAAGAACGGCGGGCTGGTGCTGGGCGCGTTCGAAACCCCGCCAGGGGGAGCAGAGCGGTTGATCGGTTTCGTGTTTGGCTTTGTCGGACTGACGCCCGATGGCGCGGCCAAGCACTGCTCGCACCTGGCCGCGGTGACCCGCGCCTACCAGAGCAGAAACGTGGGTTATCACCTGAAACTGGCTCAGCGGGAGCACGTGTTGGCCCAGGGGTTGGATCTCGTCACCTGGACCTTTGATCCACTGGAGAGCCGCAACGCGCGCCTCAACTTTCACAAGCTGGGCGTGACGTGCAGGACGTACCTGCGAGACCTGTACGGCCCCATGCGCGACGAACTCAACGCCGGTTTGCTCAGCGACCGCTTCTTGGTGGATTGGCGCGTCGCCAGCGACCATGTCGCTGGCCGGTTGAGCGGCGATTGGGTCGGGTATACGCTCGCCGCGCTGGAGAATGCCGGCGTCATAGTTCTGAATCCCGCCCTCCCCGGAGACTTGCCCCGTCCGGTGCCGAGGGCGCTGCCTATAGCCGGAGAGCGGTTGCTCATCCAGATACCGGCCAACTTTCAGGCCGTCAAATCGGCCGATTTCGAGTTAGCCCGCGCCTGGCGGGATCACACCCGCCAGTTGTTCGAGGCCGCCTTCGTCGCAGGGTATACGGCCATAGACCTGTTGTTCGAAAGAGGGCAAAGCTACTATTTGCTGGAAAGGAACTGGGAGCCGCACTGAAGAACGAATTCATGCCAAGCTGTACTAGGCGCCCCCTCAACTTTATCCGCGACTTTGGGGCCATCGCTCTGCTCTGGGCGCTCGTGATCGCCTGCTTCTGGAAGATCACGCTGGCGGGGCGGGTGCTGGCCGGCGGCGACGTCTTTACCTACTTTTACCCCTACTGGGCGGAGGCGACGCGGGCGATTCGGGCGGCCCGCTTGCCGCTCTGGAACCCGTACCTCTTTATGGGTGTGCCTTTCCTGGCCAACAGCCAGGTGGGGTTCTTTTATCCTCTCAACTGGCTGTTGTGGCTGCTCTTGCCGGCGCATCGCTCCCTTCATCTGACCATCGCGCTGCACCTGTGCCTGGCGGCGCTCAACGGGTATCTGTGGGGGCAGAGTTCGCTGCGGCTGGGGCGGGCCGGGGCGTGGACGGTCGGGGCGACCTTTGCGCTGGGCGGCTACCTGGGCGCTCAGGTGGAGCACGTCAACCAGTTGCAGGGATTGGCCTGGCTGCCGTTGATGTTGTTTCTGTGGGACAAAATCTCCGATCCGTCTGCTCCTGCGGAGCAGGAGACCCAATCCCCAATCTCCAATCCCGATAAAGCCGCCTTCATCGGCCTTGCGGTCGTGATAGGCCTGGTGCTTTTGGCCGGGCACACGCAGACGGCCTTTATCTCGCTGGTTGGAGTGGCGATTTATGGTCTGGGCCCGACGCTGTGGCGCGCGGTTCGTCAGCGTGAGTGGGGCGCGCTCGCGCGAGGAGCGGCGTTGCTGGCGGCTGCGGCGGGTCTGGGGGCAGCGCTGGCGGCGGTGCAACTGATCCCCACTTGGGAGCTTGCGCGCTTCTCGGTGCGGGCCGGGGGATTGCCGTTCAAGGAGCGGGTCTCCTTTTCCCTTTCACCATTCTACTTGGCGCGCGCCCTGCTGCCCGGCTTTGAGGCCGTGCCCCCCGAGCACATCGAGCACGTCGCCTACGTCAGCGTCGCCGGCCTGGCTCTCGCCACTGCTGCAACATCCAGTCTCAAATCTCAAATCTCAAATCTCAAATCTCCAGTTCTGCTTCTCGCTCTGGGCCTCTTTCTCTCCCTCGGCCTCTACAATCCCCTCTACCTGCCTCTGGCCCGCTACGTCCCTGGTTTTGCTCACTTCCGCGTGCCGGCGCGCTG
Source organism: uncultured Anaerolineales bacterium (assembly GCA_964393895.1). Lineage (GTDB taxonomy): Bacteria > Chloroflexota > Anaerolineae > B4-G1 > B4-G1 > B4-G1. Next base: position 21,946 of record CAYMWP010000065.1, read on the forward strand.
GCTGACGCTCTACGCGCTGGGAATGGCGGCGCTGGCGGGGTGGGGCGCGGATGGATCGATTCGCCAGCGCGCCCGGATTGGCTGGCGAGCTATTCTGGCGTTTGCGGTCGCGCTGGCCCTGCTGGTGGGTTGGGCGGTGCTGGGTGTGCGCATCGGGGAAGGGGGGCGCGTGAGCTGGACGACCGTCGCCGGATGGACTGCGGGAGGTGTATTGGCGTTGGTGTTGCTGGCGCTGATCTCTCGCGCGCCGCGTTTGGCAGCGACGGGGTTGATGTTGCTGCTGATCTCTGAACTCTTCGCGGCGGGCTGCTCACTCCCGTACAACCGGGCCACTGCGCCCCAGGCGTTCACCAGCCTGCGCCCGGCCATCGCTCACCTGCTCGCGGGGGAGGGGAGCCCTCCGGCTCGCTTCATCAGCATGTCCGACATCACCTTTGACCCCGGCGATATGCCCGAGATCGAGATCATCTACGGGCCGCAACTCTCCGCCGACGCGCTTTACGATTACATCGTCGCCGCCAAGCACAAGGAGGTGCTCAGCCCCAACCTGCCGCTGGCCTTTGGCATCCCCGCCGTGGACGGCTACGACGGCGGCGTGCTGCCGCTGGCGCGCTACGTCACGCTCCAGCGATTGTTCTTGTCAGAGGAGGAGGCCTCTATGGACGGCCGGCTGCGCGAGAACCTGACCGCCATCCCCGCCGACCGCTGGCTGAACCTGTTCAACGCCGGCTATGTCATCACCGATAAACTCCACGACGCCTGGCTGGACGACGTGTTCTACGACCTCCAGTTCGGGGCGCGGCTGCTTGAGGGGGAATCGGCGACGGTTTCGTACGTGCCGCAGTTCGAGGGGACGGCGCTGGGGCTGGTCGTGCATGTGGAGGGCGGGGCATCGCTGCCGGACGACGCGGTGATTGGTCTCGTCGAGGTCGGCTTTGGGGCGGGGCTGACGCGCACTTTTGATCTGCGGCCAGGGGAACCTGTGACCCGGCTGCGCTGGTCGGAGCCGGCCGTCCCCGCCGCCATAGCCGTGCGGGCGACGCTGCCGCAGGGGGAGCTGGTCGTGCGTGGAGCGAGTCTGATTGACGAGCGCACCGGCGGTTTCCAATCGCTGGTCATATCCGATCAAGGTCGCTACCGGCTGGCCCACTCCGGCGACGTCAAAATATACGAGAACCCGGGCGCGTTGGGGCGGGCCTTTCTCGTCCACGAGGCGGTGGTGGCTGCCGACGACGAAGAGGCGCTGGCGTTGATGCAGAGTCCCACGTTCGACCCGGCGACGACGGTCGTATTGGCGGGTGGGGACAGCCTTTCGCGGTCATCGTCGCGGTCGCCCGTCGTCCGCGTGACCCACTATGCGCCGGAGCGGGTCGAGATTGAGCTGCAGGCCGGCGCTTCGGGCTACCTCATCCTGACCGATGCCTGGTACCCCGGCTGGCGGGCGACGGTGGATGGCGAGCCGGCGCCGATCCATCGGGCCGACCTGCTCTTCCGGGCAGTGGCGGTGGAGGCGGGGCAGCATCACGTCGTCTTTGCGTTCCGGCCGGCGAGCCTGCGGGTGGGCGCGGGCGTGAGCCTGGCGGGGCTGGCGTTCATAACCGCGCTCGCGTTGTCCAAAGCCAAACGCAGTGATATAATGAGGAGGTAACTACCTCGACAATGTTAGATTTTGTATCTTGAGAGAAAGTGATGTTCGTAGTGCGCCACGAAACGCAGTGGAGTGGCGCAAAACCGCACTCCGTTACACTCCGTGCGTGACTACGAGCCGAATGTGACATTGTCGAACTACTCAGCCTGGCACGCGCTCAGACCTCCGAGGTCTTGCAAAACCCGTTCAGGCGTGAAATCCCGGCCTTTTTCGACGGTCGCAGTGGGCAGAATGCCTGTCGCAGACCTCGGAGGTCTTGACCTGAGTAGTAACATGAGGAGGGGATAAATAAGGTTGGCGTGGCCTGTCATCCGAGAACGAGGTGTTCAAATGACAATGACGACGAGCAGGACGGTTCAGGAGTGCAGAGATATTCTCAAGAGTCACTACGGCCCTCGGTTCAAGGGCTTAGTTCTCTATGGGTCTGTAGCTCGCGAGCAAGGGGTGGTAGAGAGTGATATTGATTTGCTGGTTTTGTTGAGCGAACCATTTGACCATTTCGATGAGCTGCGTCGAATCATAGATTTGCTCTATCCAATACAACTCGAGTCGGAGCAACTCGTTTCCGCCAAGCCAGCGGGGGAGAGCGAGTTCGAGGTCGGGAGGCTGCAACTGTATCGGAATGCGAAAAGAGAAGGAAAGTTTCTATGAAACGAAAGTATGGAGAAGAAATAGCAGCCAACCTGGAACGGGCGGAGACATCCATTCGAGCAGCCAAAGACTTGGTTGCGGGGGGCTATGACGATTTTGCGGCGTCGCGGGCGTATTATGCGGCATTCTACGCAGCGACAGCCGTTTTGTTGTGCGAGGAATTAGAGTTTGGCAAACATAGTGGCGTGATAGCCTTCATACATCGAGAGTTTGTCAAAACGGGGAAACTGGAAGATAAATATCTCACCATTCGCGTAATCCGTGACCACTATGGTGAATTCTATGCCAGGCCACGGT
>CAYMWP010000066.1:0-24186 GCA_964393895.1 uncultured Anaerolineales bacterium
GCTTGGGCGTCCTCACTCACCACTCCCAGCAGGATCGTCGTCGTCACCGGCTCAATGACCAACAGAATGGGCCAGTCCTGGAAGTAGGTCTCGTCTCGCAGTACAATCACAGGCCCCAGTGGGCTGCAATCCATTTGCTCCAGCACCTGCCCGGCTCGTTGTCCTGCCTGCGTGAGCAGCTCGCTCAGCGTACCCAATCCGCGTGTCTGATCGAAGGCGGTTTCCAGGCACACTTGCATCGGACGCAGGGCAGCCTTGGCAGGGAAAGCCAGCGTCAGCGCTGTGCGCGCCATTCGGTTCGGCGTGACTGTAACCGTGTGATCACGGCTAGACATCCCTACCGACGCTGGCGCAGAGTGCTGCTTGACCGGCCTACCACCCAGCGAGTGTTCCAGACCACGCGCAGCGCGTTTCCCCAGATCGTAGACCGTCGGGCGCGATATCTGAAACACGCTCGAAAGCCACGTGATAGCTCCCCAAGGTCGTGCGGGGCGCGGCGTGTTTGCCACGGCGGCGACAAACAACTGGTCTGCAATGCTCATGTGCGGTATCTTCGACCCTGGTACGCTGGGACCGGTAGTCAGCCATTGCCACGCGGTCTCCATCGGCTCCGACCACAGGACATTGGGCAAAGTAGACGCTTCTGTGTACAATTCCATTGGAAGGCGACCTCCTTTTGATTGGGATGGGTTTCCAGAATCTTGCAGGAGATTATCGCCTTCCGCTATTCAATTGTAAAGGTCTTTTGGATCAGAAATGAACCATGCCCTAATCCGGTATCTACTCAATAATCTGGGGGTGTGGTCCGTGGGGCGGGCGCTTTGCGCCCGCCCCACGGACCACACCCCCACCCCATCCGCTGCGAAGGGCGACAGGCTGAGCAGTTACGAGAAGATACCAAATCCACGCATAAGGAGGCGTTAAAATGACCAGGTATGCCCTGTTCGAGACCCAGTTGACCAGTTGTGAGCCGGGAACACACGTGGCCCTGGTCCAATCCAGCGGCACGGCCCACATGGACGACGTGATCGACCGCATCATCCAGCGCGGGTCCACGGTCACCCGGGCGGATATCGCCGGCGTGCTGGAGGACTACTACGCTGTGATCGAACACCTGCTGCTGGAGGGCCAGCGGGTGGTCACCCCCGTGGCCCACTTCGGCACCAGCGTGCGCGGCCGGTTCACCGGCCCCGACGACACGTCCGACGTCACCCGTCACCAGGTGGCGTGGATCGTCAACCCCGGCTGTCGCCTGCGGACGGTCATCCAGCATCGAGCCCGGGTGGCCAAGCGAGAGGCCACCAAACGGGTGCCCAACCCCGAGTCCTTCGTCGATGCCAACACCGGAGAGAAAAACGCCACCCTGACGCCCGGTGGCATGGGCCGCCTGGTCGGCCACCGGCTGAAGATCGCCGACCCTGACGACCCCGCCCAGGGCGTCTTCTTTGTCGACGAAACCAACGCTCAGACGCGAGTCAGCGTGATCGGAGAGAACAGGCCCCGCAGTCTCATATTCCTGGTCCCGGCCAGCCTACCCACCGGCCAGTACCGGCTCCTGGCCCGCAGCCGGTTCTACGAGAACGACCTGCGAGAAGGGGCCTTGCAGGCGGCGCTGACTGTGGGGTAGTACCGGAGCCGAGCCCTGCCCGGAGCTGAAGCTCCGGGCTAAAAGAACGAAGCCCTTCGGGCTGAACACCTCGTCAATGACGCGTTTGACGTGACCAATCCAGCCCCCGAAGGGGGTTTTGCTCTCTTAGCGCGGGGCTCGTTTGTCAAGAGCCGGCCGACGGTGACCGTGACAGATCGGTGACACCCGCTAAGGAGGCGGTCCGCAGTGAGGCAGAGTTGGGGCCTCCAGAAAACCCTACCTCTGAGAGGAGGACTGGAGTAGGTATGGGGGTCCACCAGGGGGTGCGAGGCGACGAAGTCGCACTGGATGACCGCCACGCACCCCCTGGATGGCAGGCACGCACCCCCTGGATGGTAGACACGCACCCCCTGGATGGCAGGCACGCACCCAGCTACCTTATGGTAGAGACGCCCCGATGGGGCGTCTGCAGAACGACGTCGTGATGGCGATCGGGCAATGTGGTTCCTCAAGGGATTCGGGGAAAAAGGGGCCCCGCGCCCGAGGGCGCGGGGTCTTTTGTAGAAACCAAGAAAGGGGAAGGGAATAGGGGGGCTTCCCCCACCGATGCTCAGGGTGTGACGTTCCTGAAGACCACCGGAAACGTCAGCTGCCACCGCTCGACGGTGGCGGTGTTGTTGTCCTCGTCCGTGTCGGTCACACCTGCGGGGGCGACGATCTCGGCGGTGTTCTTCAGGTAGCTCCAGTCGACCAGCGTGCCACTGATCGTGCAAGTGACCACCCCGTTCGCCGGGAAGGCGGTCAGGGTGTGCTGCACGTTGCCGGTCCCGTTCCCCGTGGCGGGCATCGCGCCGCCGGCCGCCACGCAGGTCCAGGCGGCGCCGGTCATGTTGGTCAACGTATCCTTGACCTCGGCACCATCCGCCGCGCCCGGCCCCAGGTTGCGGGCCACCAGGGTGTAGGTCACGGTGGACAGCCCGGCAAGTTGGACCGTCTTGGTCATGGTCAGGTCGGTGGTGATCACCTCGCCCCAGGTGGCGTACCTCAAGTCGCCGTTGCATCCGTAGCTGACATGGGGGGTGTAGGGGGCGGTCGGTTCCAGGGCCTGGGAGTTTTGCCAGCCGCATCTGGACCCCTTCTCGACCGTCTCGGTGATCCAGGCGGAACCATCCCAGGTGGTGTACTTGAGGCTATCGATAGCATCATCATAGTAAGCGATTTGGGGAGTGTAGGGCGTGGTCGGGATCAACGCCAGGGAGGACATTCCATAGTTCGGTCCGGTGGCGCCCACCGTCTGGCTGATCCAGCCGGAGCCATCCCAGGTGGCATACTTTATGGTTCGGTTAGACTGATCATAGTAGCTGATGTGAGGGGTGTAGGGGGCCGTCGGGGCCAGTGCCAGGGAGGTGTACATGCCGACGCTCCCCTCGCTGTCCACCGTCTCAGTGACCCAGGTGGAGCCGTTCCAGGAGATGTACATCAGGCTCCAGTTGCCCCAGCAGCTCATGTGGGGGGTGTAGGGCGCGGTCGGCTCCAGCGCCAGGGAGGTGTACCTGCCGGCGTTCCCCGTGCCGTCCACCGGATCAATGTCCCAGGCGGACCCGTTCCAGCTAGCGTACTTCAACTTCAGGCTGCCGTAGTAGTCGTAGTAGCCGATGTGGGGAGTGTAAGGCGCCGTCGGTTCCAGTGCCAGGACGGTATCATAGATAAGCTCTGCGTTGTCCACCGTCTCGGTGACCCAGGCGGAGCCGTCCCAGCTGGCGTACATCAGGTCATCGTCGGCGCCATCCCGGTAGCGGCTGTAGCTGATGTGGGGGGTGTAAGGGGCGGTCGGCTCCAGCGCCAGGGAGGTGTACTTGCCGCCTCTCCCCTCGCTGTCCACCGTCTGGGTGACCCAGGCGGAGCCGTTCCAATAGGCGTATTTGAGAGCTTGCTCTTGCCAGGTGTCGTCGTAGTAGCTGATGTGGGGATAACCGCTCCCGTCCAGCGCCAGGGAGGTATACCCGCCGAAGGAAGTTATGTTTTCCTCCACCGTCGTCATGACCCAGCCGTAGCCGCTCGGGGCATCGTCCTGGGCCGGCAGCGGTGCCGGCGGCGGCGCTGCCCGGGCGGTCAACAGCCCCACCATTGCGACGGCGATGCCCAGTCCCACGGTTACTGCAATCAATATGCGTTTCATTGGATCATCTTCTCCTTATCTCACTCTTCCTGATTCGTGTCAGCCGCTCGAGCCGCTGACCTATCGGTGTATCATCCAGGGTATCGCCGATCCCATCACCTCCTTCGAGCCTGGGCTGCCGGGCCACGAGCCGCTACACGTGCGCCACGACGTCCTCCAGGCTGGCGACCAGGTAGACCTGCCCAGAGAGCACCACCAGGGTGCCGCTGGTCCGGTTGACGCCGATCAGTTTCAGGTCCGGGCAGGCCCGCAACAGGGTGAAGACATCGGCCGTGCCGGCGTCGTGGAGGTCGAAGACGGTGGCGTCGAAGGCGGTCAGGTCTCCCAGGCCGGCCAACTGTCGGCGGGCCTCGACCTCCACCCCCGGCTGGGCCCGCAACCGCTCGGCCAGCCCGGCCAGGAAAATCGACGATCCGTAGATCAGAATCCGCTTCATGGATGCTCCTGACGCTTCTCGTACAGACCGGTTCTCGGTGAAAATACGCGCTCACACACCGTACCACCCTCCCACTATACAGGATTTGCCCGCCGGTGTCACTATCCTTTGGTATAGTCTAGGCATAGTCTAGGTATAGTCTGGAGGTAACTACTCAGCTACGCCTCGCAGTTGCCTTCCCGGTCCGCGAAGGGAGGGAGAGAGGGGCACTGCTCAGGCCCGCCCCACGGACCACACCCCCGCCCATCGGCCGCAAAGCGGGGCCCTGTTCATCTACCAGAACGACGTCACCGCCGGGGGATGGGCCCGCTACGGCAGCCCGGACGGCTCGGGGGATATCGGGGCCAACGGCGCCAGATGGACACCTCACCCTCACTGGCGCCGGCGTAGATCGCTCCTTGACCGGCCTACCACCCAGCGAGCGTTCCAGACCACGCGCAGCGCGTTTCCCCAGATCGTAGACCGTCGGGCGCGATATCTGAAACACGCTCGAAAGCCACGTGATAGCTCCCCAAGGTCGTGCGGGGCGCGGCGTGTTTGCCACGGCGGCGACAAACAACTGGTCTGCAATGCTCATGTGCGGTATCTTCGACCCTGGTACGCTGGGACCGGTAGTCAGCCATTGCCACGCGGTCTCCATCGGCTCCGACCACAGGACATTGGGCAAAGTAGACGCTTCTGTGTACAATTCCATTGGAAGGCGACCTCCTTTTGATTGGGATGGGTTTCCAGAATCTTGCAGGAGATTATCGCCTTCCGCTATTCAATTGTAAAGGTCTTTTGGATCAGAAATGAACCATGCCGCAGAAACCCATAGGATATGCCGTTTACCCGGCGGCTGTTAGACGCGGCCTTCGACCTGCGGGAGCGCCTGGAGATAGCGAGCGACCAGTTCCATCGCTACGATGCCGGGAATGGCAAAGCTTTGATCCGAGGACTTGTGCAACCACTCGTCGGCTGACGGCAAGCCACGCAGACAGTCGATCAAAACGTCGGTGTCGAGCAGTATCATCGCTCAGAATGCTTCCAGGTTTGTTCCCGGAGGGTGCGAGCGAACGTCGGGGTATCGGGCAGATCATCCCGATTGCGCCACATACCGAAGAACTCGGATGCTCGCAGGTCGCCCAACGTGCAATGGCGCGCCGGTGGGGATTCAGTGGGGGCAAATACAACGATGATCTCCGTCGAGCCAGCGGGCACATCCTCTGGGACTCGCAGGGTGAGCGTACGTTGGGTGTGACTGTTGTTTTGAGTTTGACAAGATGCATCATTTCCTCCTCGTCATCTATGTTACCACAAATTGGAGGTTATAGCAATGCATCGGCGTATGTAAAACTTGGGGGAGTCACGCTTTCTGCTGCCATGCCGATGATTGAAATCACCCAAAGTGCGTTAAAACGCACTAAAAAGCGGCATGCCAACCTGTTTCCAACAGGTTTCGAGTGTCAGCGGGGCGTTTCAACGCTCCGCGCTGGCTATGGCGAGGCCGTCAAGTTGGTTCTCCCCCAACAATTATATGCGCCCGACCCTCTGGAATCTGGAGACTCTGGGTAATCTGGTCTCTGGGGGGAGGGGGCTATTCGCCCCCCTCCCCCCGCTCAACAACGAGCGATGTGCCCCCGGTTCACTTTCTCCACTTACTGCCTTCTTATCTGACCCCTTTCCGCGCAAAAGTTTGGAGGCGTTCTGTCAGAAACATGGTTAAAAGTCAAGGGAACTTTTGACTTCTGTACAAGTTAGGGCTATACTAATTCCAGATGCTCGTGACCATTATTGAGAGCGATCTTCAAAGAAAGATGATTCAGTGCCTGATGTCCAGATGTGGCATAGGGCGGGCATTCACCTACCAGATCCCAGAGAGCCACAGTGTAAAAGTGCCAGCGAATGCTGAGAGTTGGGAGACATGCAGCAATTCCCGTTTTGGCAATTCTAGCTTAGGTGCATCGGCCTAAAAGAGCCGATGCTAGGAAAAAACTAGCCAGCACCGTCTGTTTTACGGCGGTGCGGCTTCAAAACGGGAATTACTGGGAGACATGCAAAATGAAAGACCAAGACAAGACCAAGGAGAAACTCGTCAACGAGTTGAGGGAACTGCGTCAGCGAATTGCTGAACTGGAAGCAGCAGAAATTGAGTACGAGCGAGTCGAAGAGGCGCTTCGAGAGAGTGAGGAACGGTACAGAGATATTGTCGAATTGGCCCCTGACGGAATCCTGACAGGCGATCTAAAAGGGGTAGCCACTTCGTGCAATTCAGCTTTTCTAGAGCTTACGGGCTTCTCCCGAGATGAAATTGTGGGTACACATATCTCCAAGTTTCCTACATTACGGATTCAGGATATCCCGAAATACGCCGATATTATATTCTCGGCAATACAGGGAAAAATTACCAAGCCCTTTGAGTTCAAATGGGTTCACAAAGATGGGACAGAGCGTTGGGGTGAGGCTCATTTGGGGCTAATGAAAAAGGGTTCCAAGGTCATAGGCTTGCAGTTCATTCTGAGAGACACCACCGAGCGCAAGCAGGCAGAGGAAGCGCTGCGTAAGAATGAGGAACGTCTGCAACTCGTCTTTAAGGATGCCAATCTGGGTTTGTGGGACTGGAATGTCCAAACTGGAGAAGTCGTATTTAATGACCGCTGGGCTGATATGTTGGGTTATACGCTTGATGAACTTGAGCCCCATGTAAGAACATGGGAGGAATTGCTTCATCCCGATGAGTTAAATGATGTTATTGAAATCCTCAACGCTCACCTGGAGGGTAAAACTGATTTCTATGAAACTGAGCATCGGATGCGCACCAAAGATGGCAACTGGAAATGGATCTTGGACCGAGGTCAGGTGCTGGAATGGGATAGACAGGGTAAGCCATTACGTGCTGCCGGCACGCATCTGGACATCACCGAGCGCAAGCGGGCGGAGGAGGCGCTACGGGAGAGAGAACAGTTTCTGCAAGACGTGTTTGACGCCATCCAGGATGGTATCAGCGTTCTGGACACTGACCTCAACGTGGTCATAACCAATCGCTGGATGGAACAAAAGTATGCCCATCAAATGCCCTTAGCGGGTCGCAAGTGCTATCGGGTATACCAGCAGCTTCAGACGCCGTGCCCTTGGTGTCCCACGCTTCGAACGATTAAAACAGGGGAAACGCACACGGAAACCGTCCCTTATCCTTCGGCCGACAACCCCACGGGATGGATCGAATTGTCCGCCTTTCCCATCAAGGATGAAGTGGGACGCGTGACGCGCGTGATTGAATACGTCAAGGACATCACTGAGCAAAAGCGGGCGGAGGAGGCGTTGCAGGAGAGCGAGGAGCGCTTTCGACGCGCTGTCCTCGAATCGCCCTTCCCGACGATGCTGCACGCCGAGGATGGCGAGGTAATAACCATCAACGAGGCGTGGGTCGAGATAAGCGGTTACACCCAGGATGATATTTCCACCATTGCTGACTGGACAGAGAAAGCCTATGGGGAAAGAAAGGCCCTCGTGGAATCAGGCATCGACCAATTGTACAGCCTGGACCGACGAGTAGACGAGGGGGAGTACGTCATAACGACCAGCAGCGGAGAGGAGAGGACGTGGCACTTTCACTCCGCCCCGTTGGGCAGGCTTCCCGATGGCCGGCGCCTGGTGCTGAGCATCGCGGCGGACGTCACCGAGCGCAAGCGGGCGGCGGAGGCGCTGCGGGAGAGCGAAGATCGATTATCAAAGACCATGCTGGCTGCCAACGATGGCATGTGGGATTGGGATCTGACGACGGATGAGGCCTACTTTGATCCACGATACTATGAGATGGCCGGTTATGAGGCGGACGAATTCCCCTCCCGTCTGGATGAATTTCAAAAGCGCGTTCATCCCGATGACGTCGAGTATGTTATGGGCCAGGCTCAGAAGCATCTGGAAGGTGAGATTGATCGCTTTGTGGTAGAGTTTCGGTTCAGGAAAAAGGACGGCGACTGGTTGTGGATCATGGGGCGGGGAGTGATCGTGGAACGGGATAGAGATGGTGTCCCTCTACGCTTTGTGGGCACACACACTGATATCACCGAGCGAAAGCGGGCGGAGGAGGCGCTGCGTGAGAGCGAGGAGAAGTTCCGCACACTGATCAATCAAACGGTCGATATGCTCTTGCTCCACGATATGGACGGCAAAATTATAGACGTGAACAGGTCCTCCGTAGAGCAATATGGCTACACAAGAGAAGAGTTACTCTCGATGACCTTGGCCGACCTTGATCCCGACTACGCAAAGCGCGAGGACGGCGGAAAGTTCTGGAACCAGTTTGAACCCGACGATTGGTTTCGGTTTGAAGCTCGACAGAAACGAAAGAACGGGAGCATCTTTCCCGTCGAGGCTACAATCTCTCTGGTTATGCTCCAGGGGGAGACCTGCGTTATGGGGTTATGCCGGGACATCACCGACCGCAAGCGAGCAGAACAGGAGATCCACCAGCGCGTGAGGGAACTGACCGCCCTCAACGCCTTGGGCCGCCGGGTTGGCGCCACGCTCTCGCTGGAGCAGGTGGTGAAGGCCGCGCTTGAGGAGATCGCCGAGCCTGTTCATCCCGACCTGGCCTTGCTCTTCCTGCGCGAGGGGGACGAGTTGATCTTGCAGGGCGTCGGTCCAAAGGGAACGCCACATGCGCACCAGGAGACGCCCGTGCACCGGGTGGGAGCATGTCTGTGTGGATTAGCCGTCAGCGAAAGGAGCGCGCTGTACGTCACGGACATTCACGCGGACCCTCGTTGTACCTGGAAAGAGTGCAAGGAGGCCGGCCTGCGCTCCTTTGCAGCTTTGCCCATGCAGAGCGGCGACGAGATCATCGGCGTGCTGGGCCTGGCCTCGGCCGAGGAGCGTGACTTTGGCGCGCAGGATACCTTCCTGGAGGCTATGGTCGCTCAGATCACTTCGGGCCTACAGAATGCGATCCTGCATAAACAGATACAACGCCACGCCGAAGAGATGGAGCAGCGCGTGGCCGAGCGCACCGCCGAGTTAGCGGCCAAGAACCGCGAACTGGAGACCTTTACCTATTCCGTCTCCCACGATCTCAAGGCCCCCCTGCGCGGCATCGATGGCTACAGTCGCCTGCTGTTGGAGGATCACTCGGACCAACTGGACGAAGAGGGCCGGAGGTTCCTACGCACCATCCGACGCGCCACCGCCCGGATGCACCAGTTGATCGAGGACCTGCTGACCTACTCACGCCTGGAGCGCCGCTCGCTAACTCTGGGGCGCATCGATCCCCAAGCACTGATCGAATCGCTGATCGCCGAGCGGGCTGAGGAGATCGAGGAGCGCGGCATCCACGTGACGGTGGATGTGCTCTGTGCACACATCGTGACCGACGCAGAGGGTTTCACCCAGGCGCTGCGCAACCTGCTCGAAAACGCACTCAAGTTCACCCGCGAGACGCCCGAAACGCAGATCGAGATCGGCGGGCGAAAAACGGATAAATCGTGTATACTATGGGTGCGCGATAACGGCATCGGTTTCGATATGAAATATCGCGATCATATCTTTAAGATATTCGAGCGCCTGCATCGGGAAGAGGACTATCCCGGCACCGGTGTCGGGTTGGCCATCGTGCACAAGGCCATGGCGCGCATCGGGGGGCGCGCGTGGGCGGAGAGCAAGCAGGGCGAGGGAGCGACATTCTATCTGGAGATACCGAGGTGAGGGAGAGACGCGGAGACGCGGGGACACGGCGACGCGGTGACACGGGGAAGGGGAGATTCTTCTTGTCACCGCGTCATGGAAAACAAGGAGGAAAACAGTGGCTAATATCCGCCATTTTCGTGAGTTGGACGTATACCAACTGGCGATGGAGTCAGCGATGGAGATATTTGAACTAACCAAACGCTTCCCACGCGAAGAAAGATATTCGCTAACCGACCAAATACGACGCTCCTCTCGCTCCGTCTGTGCAAACTTGGCCGAGGCGTGGCGCAAACGGCGCTACCCCAAGGCCTTCATCAGCAAGCTCAGCGACGCGGAAGCCGAGGCTGCCGAGACTCAAGTTTGGCTGGAGTTCGCCAGGAATTGTGGGTATCTGCCCCCTGATCTGATGAAGGAGCTTGATCCAAAGTACGATCATGTTCAAGGCAAAATCGTCCGTATGTTGACCCATCCTGAGCAGTGGACGATCAGGCGAAAATGAAACGGCAAGGGTGCAAAGAGGGAGAGACGCGGAGCACGATGAATCACCGCGTCCCCGTGTCCCCTTGGTCTCTATGTCACAGGAAAGCGAGGTAAAGATGAGTGAACTCGACACGCTGAACCGTCCGATTCTGTTAGTGGAAGATAATCCCATGGATCTGGACCTGACCAAACGGGCTTTCGCCAAACGCAAATTGCTCAACCCCATTGAGGTCGCCCGCGACGGCGAGGAAGCTCTGGACTATATATCCCACTGGGAGACAGGAGAACCGCTGCCGGTGGTGATCCTGCTTGATCTCAAAATGCCCAAGGTACATGGACTGGAAGTGTTGCGCCGTATCAAGGCCCATACCCGCTTCCGCAGCGTTCCCGTCGTCGTCCTAACCTCCTCCAGCGAAGATCACGACGTTGAGACCGCCTACGCTCTGGGAGCAAATTCCTACATCGTCAAGCCGGTCAGCTTTGAGAAATTCCTCGAGATCGCCGAGCATATCGAATTGTATTGGGCCGTGCTCAACCATCCACCGAGATGCACAGATCCAGATGGGGAGAATCAAGTGTAGTGAAGGGAGATTCACTGCGCCTCTATGCCCCCAAGTCACAAGAGAGGGAGATGTTGAAATGAAAATCCTGTACGTTGAAGACGACCCACTCGATGCCGACCTGACCCGGCGTGAACTGGCCAAGACCGCGCCTCAGTTTGAACTGGACGTCGTCACCAGCGTACACGAGGCGCGCGAGCGTCTGAAAGATGACGGCAAGCATTACGACCTGGCCCTGATTGACCTCAAGCTGCCCAACGGCGATGGCATGGAATTGCTGAGGATCATTCGGGAACGCGGCCTGCCGCTGCCCGTGGTGATCATCACCGGGCGCGGCGACGAGGATACGGCGGTGGCAGCGCTCAAGGCTGGGGCCGATGATTACGTCGTCAAGCGCCAGAATTACCTGGCAAATCTGCCGCTCACACTGAAGGATGTCCTTCAGCGTTCTGAGGACCGAGCATCCCGGCGCGCGCGATCTATGCGCGTGCTCTACGCCGAGCACAGCGCTACCGACATCGATCTGACGGAACGCCACCTGGCACGCCACGCACGCCACATCGAACTTGAGGTGCTACAGACCGGGGAAGAGGTGTTGCAGCGCCTGTCCAATACCCCCGAAGGCTGGGACGTCCTGCTGCTCGACTATAATCTACCCGGCACGAACGTGCTAGGGGTTTTGAAGGAGATCCGTCAGCGACGAGGGCTGGATATCCCGATTGTACTGGTCACCGGCCAGGGCAGCGAGGAGGTGGCCACCCAGGTGCTCAAGCTGGGGGCGGCCGATTACGTGGTCAAGAATCCCGGTTACCTCTTCCAGTTGCCCTCCGTGCTGGAAAATGTCTTCCATCGCGCCCAGTTGGCCCGTGAGCGAGCGGCGCTGCGGGAGAGCGAGGCGGAACTGAGCGCCATTATTGAAAACTCCCCCTTTGTCATCATGATCGTGGACCAGGAAAGGCGTGTCCAAAAGATCAATCACACCGGCTCCGAGTTTGCCGGGCGCCTGGTCGAGGACATCCTCGGCCTTCGCGGGGGAGAAGCCCTGCGCTGTATCCACGCCCTCGACGATCCCCAAGGCTGCGGCTTTGGGCCGGCATGCGAGAACTGCGTGGTGCGCAACACGGTGCTGGACACCATCGAGACCGGTGAGAGTCACCACGGCGTCGTGGCCGACATGACCTTTCTGCGGCAGGAAAGAGAGGAAAGAAGGACGCTGCTCCTCTATACTACCCCTCTCACAATCTCTGGCGAGCGGCAAGTGATGGTTGTTTTCCAGGACGTCACCGAGCGCAGGCAGGCGGAGCGGTTGCTGCGAGCACTGAACAGCGCGGCTCTGGCCACAGAACAGGCGTTCACCCCCGAGGAGGTGTTCAACGCAGTAGCGGAGGAATTCAAGAAGGTGGGATTCTCCTGTGCACTTTATCTCACCGATGAAGAACAGACCAAGCTGTTCCCCAAGTACCTGACCTACGAAAGCGCAACCATCAGGGCAGCCGAGAAACTGGCGGGGATTAAACACGAGGGGTTCTCGATACCCATCGAGAGGGCCGATGCCTACAGAGAAGTCGTCCGGGAGAAGAAGACCGTGTTTGTAGAGAACGCGGAAGACCTCGTCCGGCAGTTGCTCCCCAGGCCGATAAAGCGCTTTACGTCCCAAATCGTGCGGATCGTGGGCATCCAGAAAGCCATCGACGCCCCCCTGGTCGTGGATGGCGAGGTCATCGGCATACTGGCCGTGCAATCGGATGATCTGACCGCAGCAGACGCGCCGGCCATCACCGCCTTTGCCCACCAGATGGCCGCCGTCTGGCACAAAGCCCAACTGTTCGAGCAGGCCCAGGACCTGACGAGGAAGCTCAAAGCCATCGCTCGTCCGGCCCGCCAGATGTCGGCGCTGATGGATCGAGATGAGCTCGCATCGCAGGTGGTGCAATCCCTGCAAGAGATCACCGACTGCTACAACGCCAACCTCTTTCTGCGAGAGGGCGACGACTTGGTATTTGCCGCCGGTCGAGGCGGGTATAAGGACGACGATCCGCCCTTAGGTTATCGGCTGCCTCTGGGCCAGGGGATCATCGGCTACGCGGCTCGGAGCGGCCAACCCGTGTTGGTCCCTGACGTTCGTCAGGATTCCCGCTACAAAGCCTGGGAGGGATTACCCCATACCCGCTCGGAACTGACGGTGCCCATAAAGCGCGGGGACCGCGTGCTGGGCGTGATGGACATGCAGGCCAGGGAGCGCAACGCCTTCAACGTAGCCGACCTGGAAGCGCTGGGGGTGCTGGCCGATCAACTGGCGGTGGCCCTGGAAAACGCGCGGCTGTTCGAAGAGACCCAACGGCTCAAGCAGTTCAACGAGAATATCGTCCAGAGTATGGCCGAAGGGATCGTCATGGAGGACGTTGAAGAACACATCACCTTCGTCAACCCAATGGCAGAAGAGCTGCTAGGATACACGCCCCAAGAGCTATTGGGCCAGCACTGGAAGGCCATTGTCCCCGCTGAGCACCGCGCCAAAGCCGCCCAGGAGTCCGCCAAGCGTCCTCAAGGTATCGCCAGCAGCTACGAGACGGCCTTGCTGAGGAAGGATGGGGATGAGATTCCCGTCATCGTCAGCGCCCGGCCGCTCTTCGACGATGAGCGCTTCAGCGGCGTGCTCTCCGTCTTCACCGACATCACCGAGCGCAAGCGGGCGGAGGAGGCGCTACGGGAGAGCGAGGCTCATTACCGCAGCCTATTTTCCAACAATCACGCTGCTATGCTGCTCATTGACCCCACAACGGGTGCTATTGAGGATGCCAATCCAGCTGCGTGTGCGTACTACGGCTATGAGCACGATGTGCTGACCGCGATGACTATGGCTGAGGTTAACGTCCTTTCGTTCGACCAAGTGTATGAAGAAATGCAGCGTGCCAAACAGGAAGAGCGGAATCATTTTTTCTTTCGCCATCGCTTGGCGAGCGGCAAAGTGCGCGATGTGGAAGTGTACAGCGGGCCGATCCAAGTCAGTGGGCAGCAGTTACTCTACTCCATAATTCACGATATCACCGAGCGCAAGCGGGCGGAAAGGGCGCTTCAGGAGTACACCCAGCGACTGGAAATCCTGCACGAGATCGACCAGGCCATCCTGGAGGCGCAGTCGCCGCAGAAGATTGCCCAGGCCGCCTTGGGTCACCTCCGACAACTGGTGCCTTGTGTGGCGGCTGGCATCGCTACTTTTGACCTGGAGGCGGGGTTGGCCGCCGTGTTGGCCGTAGACGCCGACCGCGGCCACGCGCTGAAAGAAGGTATGCGCTTTCCCCTGGAAGGCCTCACGATCGGCGATGGTGGGCAGAGGGATCAAGTGATGGTTGAGGATGACATTTTGGCTGCCCACCAGCCAGCGACGCCGCTTGTCCGGGCTATGCAAGCGGACGGGGTCCGCTCATACATCGCCGCGCCGCTCATCGCCCGTGGCGAGTGGCTCGGCGCATTACGATTGCACGCCGAACAACCGGCTGCCTTTAGCACCGAGCACGTGGAAATCGTCTGTGAGATTGCGGGGCAAATCGCAGTGGCCTTGCACCAATCGCGCCTGAGCGCCGCGCTCAAGACCGAGCGACGGCGTCTGGAGACTACGGTGAAGCACGCGCCGGAGGGCATCCTCCTGCTCGACGCTGAATGCCGCATCCTGCTCGCCAATCCGGTGGCAGAGAAACATCTCGCGCTGCTCACCGATGCTCGCGTGGACGACGTGCTGGCTCGTCTGGCCGAGCACGCCCTGGAGGATCTGCTGATACCACCGCCCGGAGGCCCGTGGCACGAGCTCGAGATCCCTGGCCCACCGCAACGGGTGTTCGAGGTGTTGGCCCAGCCGGTGTCTCAGAACGAACGTCGCCCCGAGGGCTGGGTGCTGACCATGCGGGACGTGACCGAGGAGCGAAAGGTCCAGAAATGCATCCAGCAGCAAGAACGGCTGGCCGCGGTCGGACAACTGGCTGGCGGCATTGCCCATGACTTTAACAATCTGTTGACCACCATCATGCTCTACGCCCAGATGTCCCTGGGCAAGCCTGATTTGCCCTTGGGCCTGACGCAATCTCTTGAAATCATCCTTGGCGAATCGCGCCAAGCAGCCAAGCTGGTGCAGCAAATCCTGGACTTTAGCCGTCATTCGTCTATCCAGACGCGGCCGATGGACCTCAAGCCTTTTGTCGAGGAGACCGTTCACGTCCTGCGGCGGACGATCCCGGAGAGCATGTCCTTTCTGCTGGAAGTGGAACCTGGTGAGTACGTGGTGAGCGCCGATCCGACACGGATACAACAGGTTCTGATAAATCTGGTGGTCAACGCCCGCGATGCGATGCCGGAGGGCGGTGTATTGCGTATAGGGCTATCCCAGGTGACGGTGACGGTCGGGGAGGAACCCCTGACAGAGTTGTCGGCCGGCGAGTGGATCCGTCTGTCTGTCTCGGACACAGGCGCCGGTATCCCGCCGGAGGTGTTGCCGCACATCTTTGAGCCGTTCTTCACGACCAAGGAGCCAGGGGAGGGCAGTGGACTGGGGCTGGCGCAGGTGCACGGTATCGTGGGGCAGCACGGCGGACACGTTGGCGTGGATACGCAGCCGGGTGAGGGGACGACCTTCACCGTCTACCTGCCCGCACTGGCGATCAGTCCGGTCGAGACCCCTCCGCCAGACGATTTAGCCATGCCCCACGGGCGGGGTGAGTTGGTGTTGGTGGTGGAGGATGGGGACGTCGTGCGGACTGCCTTGGTGGAAAGCCTGGAACAATGGAACTACCGCACGCTGGAAGCAGCCAATGGTGAACAAGCGCTGGCGCTGGTCAAGCAGTACAAGGAAGAGATTGCCCTGATATTGAGCGACGTGGTGATGCCGGGAATGGGAGGGATTGCCCTGTTCTGGGCCATACGGGAGGAAGAATGGCAAACGCCGGTGATCCTGCTCACCGGTCACCCGATGGCTGAAGAACTCGACGAACTGCGGGCACAGGGTTTGAGTGCCTGGTTGTCCAAACCGCCCGACCTCGAACGCCTGGCCCGAGCAATAGATGATGCGTTACACAAGCGCGGGAAAAGTTCGGATGGGAACGCTGAATGATGTGTTGTCGGGGGAGCGACACAGCCTTGGGCTATAGTTGGTGGAGGTGTCCTGGCCGAAAATTCCAACCATCCCCCGCCCAGCCGTAACAGCGGCAAAGCCACCGGTCCTTCCCTGTGCTCCCCAGCGCGCTCCAATGCTCGCTGACACGATTACCCCCAATGGTCCGGCCCTGGACTTTTATGTGTTTTGCCCATTGGCGCAGGCGTCGTTTGACGGCCTGGCAGCGGCCCGCACGGGCATAAAGTGCCCGTGCTACAGAGCAGCGCCCGATGAAATCGGGTTTACCCTGCACAATGCAGCAAGAAAAGGACTGTTTTTCGCGGATGGGGACACGGATTGTTTTGGCAAACGTTCAGCGGTTTGCGGCTTGGCACAGACCGAGACACGAGCACAAAGCCCTCTCTGGGCGACCTGGACGTCTTTGTGGGCAGTTTGACGAGCCGGCCGGAAATCTGGTTCAACGCTGCTGCGGATAAAAAATTAAAGAAATGAGGGGGAGAAAGCGGTGTCATTGAAGGAATTGGGAATCGAACACCAGCAGTTTGGCGAGACGCTCGTCACCACGACGCGCCTGACGATACAAAAGCGCGCGGAAGTGCCGGCCGTGTTGGAGCGGTTGGCCCAGGATGTGCCGGACGAGATCATCACCGGACCGGCCTTTGCCATCTTTCACTTTATCAGCAGTGTTGCGGATGGCTCTGACGTCGAGGTAGGCTTCCCGGTGAGCCAGGCGGTCGAGACGGCGCAGGTCAAGACCCGGCTGCTCCCGGCGCTGCAAGTGCTATCGCTGCGCCACGCAGGGCCGCTGGATACGCTGGGGGAGAGTTACAGAAAGCTCTTTGGGGGCGCATCGGCGCACGGCGTGATCTCGGACGAGTTTTGCCGCGAGGCCTACCTGGACCTGCGCGATCCGGCGGATTGTGAAATCGAGGTGCAGTTCGTCGTGCACGACTGGAACGCGCTGCTGGCGCGCCACCTGACGCGCGTCGTGGGGACGGACGGCCGAGCGGCGGTGATGGAGAGCAGCGACGCCATCGGCATCGAGAGCGATCTCGACGAGCGCTTCCGCTGGACCAAGCAGGCGTTGGAGCGGCTGGATGGCCTGGCCGACGAGCATCAAACGTACGACGTGCTCTCCAGCTGCGCCCACGTCTTTCCGGCTGAACAGGTCGCCAAGCTCACGGCCGTCTACGAGGAGGCGCGCGAGCGCACCGGGGATGGGCTGCAAGCCGTAGACGCCGTGCTCGCGTTTATGGACGCCGACCCGGGGTGGCCAGAAGGCTCGCGGCGCGAGGGGCGCATCATCTACGCCGCCAAAAGTCCCCGCGATCCACAGGCGTATGAAAAGGCACAGACCGATGCGGAAAGGAAAAGCGCCTATTGCTTTTGTCCCATCATACGGGACCGCCTGGATCAAGGCATGCCGATCTCGTTCTGCTACTGTGGAGCGGGCTGGTATCGCCGCCAGTGGGAGGTCGCCATCGGTCAGCCGGTCACCATCGAGGTCGTGAAATTGATCCTCAAGGGCGACGACGTCTGCCAGTTTGCCATTCGCCTGCCCGACGATGTGTAGCGGCCCATGCACGGGATCGCATCAATCCAGATATGATTCGGGTGTGTTTCATTTAAGTTGAGAAAGGGTTTGTAGTCGGCGATTTATCGCCATAAACGCGCGCTAAAGCGCATACTACGAACATCGCCTAACTCATTTGAAACACACCCATATGATTCACGCCTTTGGCAATCTCAAATTGCGGCCCCGAGACATGGCCAAGCTGGGCTATTTGTTCTTGAACGACGGCGTTTGGCAGGGTGAACAAATCGTGCCCAATCGTGCCCAAGGAATGGATTGAGGAATCAACACATGGATGAGATCATCAGTCGCTATATTTTGCCCGCGCTGCGTTAACCGGGAATCTGCCCAGACCCAAACGATGAAACTCCAAGTCTTGAATGGTGTTCAAAAAACTCGACAGGTTCCGGGCAGGTTTCTGGCGCTGTTGACAATGGCTGTCTTATTCGCGACGGCCTGTAGCAACCTGGCGCCCTCTGTCTTGCCTGAGCCTACGTCCATCATCACCGAAGAAGTAAGCCCTTCGATGCCGATAGAGGCAAGCTCAGAGCGACGTGTTCGATTTGAGCGCATCTCTCTCGAACAGGGGCTTTCTCAGAGTTCGATCTATTGTATGTTACAAGACAGCCAGGGATTTATGTGGTTCGGCACAGAGGACGGACTGAACAAATATGATGGATACAACTTTACCGTGTACAAGCCGATCCCCGGCGATACGAATAGCCTGTCCGGGAACTTTATCAGAGCGATCCACGAGGATTCATCCGGCGCGCTCTGGATTGGGACGGACGGCGGATTGGATCGATTGGATCGCCAGACGGGGCAATTCACTTACTACAGGCACGATCCCTACGATCCCCACAGCTTGAGTAGCAACATAGTCCAGGCTATCTACCAGGACCGGGAGGGCGTGCTCTGGGTTGGGACACTTGGCGGAGGGCTTTACCGATTTGCTCAGGGGCAGGAAAGGTTTATTCGCTATCCGGTTGACTCAAAGCAAAGTCGCGATATCACGAGCAGCGATGTGATCTGGACGATCTATCAAGATCGAGAGGGTGTGCTCTGGATTGGAACGGATAACGGGTTGGCTCGCTTGGACCGCCAGACGGGGCAGTTAGCCTATTACAAGACGGATCTCGAAGAAGCCAATCTGAGTGAAAATTCTGTCCGGGCCATCTATGAAGATCGATCGGGCGTGCTCTGGATTGGGACTTTTGGAGGCGGTCTCAAGAGATTTGACCGTTTTACGGAACGCTTTGTCAGCTACAGAAACGATCCTCATGACCCTCACAGTTTGAGCAACGATCTCGTCTGGGCGATCTATCAAGATCGTTCGGGTGTGCTCTGGGTTGGAACGGACAATGGGCTGGATCGATGGGATCGGGATGGGGAACAATTTATCAATTACTACCACGACATGGATGATCCCGACAGTCTGGGTGATAATTCCGTCCGGTCCATCTATGAAGATGACTCGGGCGTGCTCTGGGTTGGGACCTATGGGGGTGGAATCAGCAAATTAGATCGCTCTACAGACCGTTTTACCCACTACCAGGCGGATCCCGGAAATCCGCATAGTCTGAACAGTAATATAATCCGCGCCATATACAAAGACCGGGAAGGTGTGCTCTGGATCGGCACAGGGGGCGGCGGACTGAACAAGTTTGATCGGAAAAGGGGCAAGTTCACCTTTTATCATGCCAGCGATTCCAGCTCGAGTCATGACCTGATCCGCACGATCTGTGAGGACCGCTCGGGCGCGCTCTGGATCGGCACCCAGGGAGGCGGACTGAACAAGTTTGATCGCCTCACAGAACGCTTTACTCATTACCGATTCGATCCCCAGAATCCCTACAGTTTGAGCGATGATACGATTCTGGCAATGATCCAGGATCGAGCAGGTACGCTCTGGATCGGCACCGCACGCGGCGGACTGAATCGATTGGACCCTTCCACGGAACGCTTTACCCATTATTATGCCGACCCCGATATTCCGGGCAGTTTGAGCAGCAATGAAGTCAGAGCGATCTGCGAGGGCCGGGCAGGTACGCTCTGGATTGGGACCTGGAACGGCGGTCTAAACAAGTTTGACCGGGAGACGGAGGAATTCGTTCACTATCCTGTTGGGCCCAAAGGCTTGAGCGACGATACGGTATTGTCCATTCACAAAGACTCATCGGGAGTGCTCTGGGTTGGTACGGCGGGTGGTGGGCTGAATAGATTTGATCCAGAAACAGAGGCCTTTACTCACTACAGAGAAGAAGACGGGTTGCCAAACGATGTGGTTTACGGAGTATTGGAGGACAGTCGCGGGTGTCTCTGGCTGAGCACGAATAAGGGGCTGTCCCGGTTCGATCCACGAACCGAGACGTTTACCAACTATGACGTGAACGATGGACTTCAGGGGAACGAGTTTAACGGGGGTGCTTATCACAAAAGCGAGGACGGGGAGATGTTTTTCGGCGGCCTCAACGGTCTGACCGCGTTTTATCCAGAGAACGTACAGGACAATACGTTTGTACCCCCAGTTGTGTTGACTTCGCTGACGCAGGGTGGCGAGGAGGTGCAGGTCGATCGGGCGCTCGAAAGTATGAAAGAGGTCGTGTTTCACTGGCCGAACAACTTTTTTGAGTTCGAGTTTGCCGCGCTCAGCTACGCTCAACCCGAAAAAAATCAATACGCCTATCGGCTCGAAGGGCTGAAGGAGGATTGGAACTATATTGGCGCGAGACGGTTTGGACGATATACCAATCTTCCGAGTGGAACGTACACGCTGAGAATCAAAGGCTCGAACAACGACAGCGTTTGGAATGAAGAAGGGACGGTCATAACGATCAAGGTTGTGCCGCCGTTCTGGGGGACCTGGTGGTTCAGGGGGCTCGTTGCCCTGGCGCTGGTGGGGAGTGTGATCGGCGGCTACCGGCTGCGCGTCAAGGGGATCGAGGCGCAAAGCCGCGAGTTGGAAGCCCAGGTCGAGCAGCGCACCGCCGAATTACGGCGAGAAATAGAGCAGCGCATGCAAGTTGAAGAGGCGCTCCGGCAGAGCGAAATGGAACAAGCGGTAGCCGCCGAGCGGAGTCGCCTGGCGCGCGATCTACACGACGTCGTCACCCAGACGCTCTTTTCGGCCAGTCTGATCGCCGAAGCTTTGCCCGCTTCGTGGGAACGGGATCCGGAGGAGGGACGACAACTCCTGAAAGAACTGCGACAATTGACTCAGGGCGCGCTGGCCGAGATGCGCACCTTGCTCTTGGAGTTGCGACCGACGGCGTTGCTCGAGGCCAACCTGGGCGACCTATTGCGCCAACTGGCCGAGGCCGCCATTGGGCGGGAGGGCATCCCCATCACGGTGACGGTCGAAGGCGATTGCTCGCTGCCCTCCGACGTTCACATCACTCTCTACCGCATTGCCCAGGAGGCATTGAACAATGTGACCAAGCACGCGCGGGCCAGCCGGGCGACGATACGTTTGCGCTGCGTCCTTCCTTCATCCCTGGAGCGGGCTGAAGAAGGAAAGACGGTGACGCTCTCTATCCGCGACGATGGATGCGGCTTTGATCTGGATGATGTGCCGCCGGAACGCATGGGGTTGAGGGGGATGTGCGAGCGTGCCCAGACGATTGGGGCCGCGTTGACTATTGAGAGCGAGATCGGGCGAGGAACAGAGATCGCGGTGGTGTGGAGCAGTTTAACAAAGCAGGAGGCGACGTGACATGAGAGGCTTGAATCCAATTCGTGTGATGATTGTTGACGACCATGGTATGGTTCGTAGAGGGCTGGCGACCTATTTGAAGAATGACGAGAATTTGGAATTGGTCGGTGAGGCCAGGAACGGACAGGAAGCCCTGCGCATGTGCGAGCGACTCCAGCCGGACGTCGTCCTGATGGATCTGGTCATGCCGGAATTGGACGGGACAGCGGCCACCCGGATCATTCGAGAACGGTGGCCTCAGATACAGGTCATCGCCCTGACCAGCTTTCAGGAAAAAGAGCTGGTGCAAAAGGCGCTCCAGGCTGGAGCCATCAGCTACCTGCTGAAGAATATCTCTGGCAGCGAACTGGCTGAGGCGATCCAGGCGGCTTTCGCCGGGCGGCCTACCCTGGCCACAGAGGCGATCCAGGCGTTGATCCAGCCCGCCAAGCCGAAGACTACTCCAGGCCACGATTTGACGCCTCGCGAGTGCGAAGTCCTGGCCTTGTTGGTCGAGGGGTTGACCAATGCAGCAATTGCCGAGCAATTGATCGTCAGCCGATCGACGGTCAAGGTGCACGTCAGCAACATCCTGTCCAAATTGGACGTTTCCAATCGCAGAGAGGCCATCGCCCTGGCGATCCGGCACAAGCTGGTCGTCGCCTGAGCAAAAAATTGGTCACATGGCTTAGGTCGAAAACTCTTCAGGTGTCCGATGCGCCTGAAGAGTTTTTGTTGTATACTGCCAGGAAAGTGGGAATTTGTTCTAGAGTCAGGCGATGCGCATCTTGCTGGCAGACCACCGATTGAAGGTACGATTCGCCCTGCGGGCATTGCTGGAGCAGCGACCAGAGGTGGAGATAGTGGGCGAGGCCGTTGACGCCGAGGATTTGTTGGCCCAGGTCGAGACGGTCTGTCCCGACCTGGTGCTGCTCGATTGGAAATTGCAGGGTCTGTCGGCGGTGGATTTGCTGCCCAGCCTACGAAGGGTTTGCCCCAAGACCTGCGTGATCGTCCTCAGCGGTCGGCCAGAGGCGCGCGTGGCCGCCCTCGATGCCGGGGCCGACGCTTTTGTCAGCAAGACAGACCCGCCAGGAAGGTTGCTGGCGGCTATCGCCGAGTTATTGGATGGATAGCAATCAATGAATGGACTTCACGGCAGGAGTTATGCAGTTCGCCGGCTGAGTAGGGGGGAAGCGACGTGTCGAAGCCAAGAACGGGTCTTACAAGCACCGCTCGCCCTGGTTTCGATACGCCGGCGCTACTCAACCGACGGGCTCGCTATTGACTGCGTAACTCCTGCACGGTTGGAAAAATGAGCGGCCCAGGGAGAAATCAGGTGCATACATGTAACAAGTTCATTTTAGCCATGCTCACCATACTGCTTGTCGGTTGCAGTCAAGCTATGACTACACCGACCGCCACAGCGCCTCCGTCTACTGTAACGCCGGCGCAGGCTACTGTCGTGGTGACGTCAACGCCCACGCTCACCGTCACTACAGAACACTCAGGGGGGCTAAGTGTCGGCCAGATCGCCTTCTACTCGCATCGCGACGGGAATATCGAAATCTACACCATGAGGCCGGATGGAAGCAATCAGCGCCGTCTCACGGTTAATGAATACGACGATTATTCTCCAGCCTGGTCTCCAGACGGTGCGCGGATCGCTTTTCTCTCCGATCGGGATGACGCGAATCCAACCCAGTGCGCCCACGAATGTTTTTACCAACTCTACGTCATCAACGCCGACGGCAGCGACGAACACAAGTTGGTCGAAACAGAATTTTCCGTTCATCACCCGGACTGGCACCCTGATGGCACAAAGTTGAGCTTTGATACGGAATTCAACCTCCAGGGCGACATCTACGTGGTCAATGCAGACGGCAGTGGTTTGCAACTTTTGATCGAAGACGGTTTCTGGGCGGATTGGTCGCCGGATGGCGCGCAGATCGTTTTTGCCTCCAAGCGGGATGGGAATGTCGAGATCTACGCGGCAGACGCCAATGGAAGCAACCAGCGACGACTGACCGAAAACACCCGCCTGGACTTTTTTCCGGCCTGGTCGCCGGATGGTCGAAGGATCGCTTTCGCGACGATGGAGCAGAAGCAGATTTTCGTGATGGACGCCGACGGAGGCAACGAGCAGCAGGTGACCTATCAAGGAAAGTGCGAAGACCCGGCCTGGTCCCCCGATGGCCGCCAGATCGCCTTTCAATCGAGCAGTGATGGGAATTTCGAGATTTACACCATCAATGTTGAGGATGCCCTTCAGGAAAGCGGGAGTGTAGGCTCACAGCGGTTAACGGATAACCCCAAGGGGGATCTCTGGCCTTCCTGGGGCCCGGCAGCCTTCCAAGGAGCAGGAGAACCCGACGGGCCTATCTCTGGGACGATGTAGGCGCTGCGCGGAGGCGGTTGTCATTCTCCCTGGCAATAGGTTTGCTCAACCTTTCGCCTGCACGATGTCGCGCCCAGTGGTTACAACGGCTGAATTGGCTTCCGGTGTGTGGTCACACACCGAGACCGAGTTTGCAGGCTCGTGTTTGAGAGCGCCAAACTGTCTTGACGTGACCGGTCAGGCAATTCGACTATCGAGCAGAGAGAAAAGGAAAAAACATGTCCACCTCTTGCAAAGGTATCGTCACAATGGTAGCCACTCTCGTTTTGGCTGCTGGTTGTGGATCATCTTCTACCACGACACTGGCTCCATTGACTGATGTGGCTATTTCATCAACCTCTACCCCTGTATCTCCCACCGAGACGCCGGTGACTGAAGCGGCAGCAAACGCGCCTATCCGAGACTTGATTTCCGTCGACACAGCTGATCAGGTGGAACGCTTGCAAACCCTCAGTGGACACAGCGATAGAGTCACGGCTCTTGCTTTCTCGGGAGATGGTGTTTACGTCGCCT
>CAYMWP010000067.1:0-23536 GCA_964393895.1 uncultured Anaerolineales bacterium
GGGGGGGGGGGGGGGGGGGGGGGGGGGGGGGGGGGGGGGGGGGGGTGGGTGTGGAGGTGTGAGTGGGTGTGGGAGTGGGAGTGGGTGTGGGGGTGGGAGTGGAGGTGGGAGTGGATGGAGATGTGGGAGTGTGGGTGGAGGTAGGGGCGAGCGCGGCCAACACGGGGACGCCTGCCAGCAAGGACCAGGCCAGAGTCCCGGCGACGATGATGACCAGCATGCTCAGTGCAAAGGCGGCGGCAGGCCAGTTCCACCAACGGCGAGCCTCCGGCGCGATGGGTGGGGGTGGCAATTGCTGGGATCTGTGCCGGGATGCGCGGCGGCGCGCCCAACGCAGCGCGGCGTGAGCGCGAGGATTGCCGGGGTCACATTCCAACGCACGGGCGACGTAAGCCAGGCTGGCGCGCGCGTCGTCACTGAGCCAGGCCATCCACAGTAAAGCGGACACGTTGGCGGGATCCAGCGCCAACGCGGCGCGAAATTTGCGCCGCGCCTGGATGCTTTCACCGGCGCGGGCCGCGGCCTGGCCTTCCCACAGCAATGCGGAAACGTGGTCTCTCATCACACTCTACCGGCCCTCACCCTCGACGAAACAGACGATCCCATCAACGATGCCCTGTGCCACCAAATCGGCTCGCTGGGTGAGTATGTAACGGTCGTTCAACATAAAGCCGGTCTCAATGATGGCGCCTGGCGTCCGGTTGTCAATCTCGTAAAAGGTGTGATAACGAGTCATATCGTAGGTGATGCTGTTGGCGTGAAAGTACATGTTGGTGCGGGCAGCATAGCGCCGCGCCAGACATTCGACCAGTCGCCCTTCCGCTTCCGGCACCATGCTGTCTTCGACACTGGCGACTTTGAACCCGCTGGCCGGCGGATCGGCGCCCTGAAACTCCTCACAGGAATCGGCGTGGATGGAGACTAGCGCGTCGGCCCGGTAATCCCGCAGGCGTGAATCGTACTCTTCCAACAAATCGGCCTGGTAGCCTAGAGATTGCAGCAGGTAAACGGCTCGCCGGGCGACGTCGAGATTGATCTCGACCTCAGTCAGACCGTCGGGGCAGATCGCGCCCGTATCGCTCCCCCAGTGACCGGCGACGATACCGATGCGCGGCACGGAGACGGTCGGCGTGGCGGGAGTCTCCGTGTGAAGGTCGGATGAGGGAGTTGCAGACGGGGCGCGCGAAGCAGCAAGGGGAGTGACAGATGGAGACAGGAGCGGGGTTATCTCCACCGCGCCAACTTGGGGCTCCTCCGACTCTTGCAACCCATAGAACGTCGCGCCGATGGCGGCGATGCAAGAGACGACGACGACTAGGCGCAAGGCGACGAGCGCAGAGCCTAGCGAATCTTGATACGCAGCCGATGCGTGACCGCTCGTTCGCTTGACCAAACCACTCCTCCTTTGCCCTTAATCTTACCCTGGAATGAGATGGAAGTCAATCGTTCGATGGCCTGCCAGGGCCTCTTGTATCTGCCGCCCGTTCAAGTATAATACCTCTTATACCGATTATGTAACTGCTCAACTTGGGCTTGTGACAGAGTTTCACAGAGAAACGCGAAGAAAAAGGTATTTTTGTTGTATTCTCTGAATCTCTGTGCCTTCTCAGTCGGATGTAGTTTATCCGCCGGATGTAGTTTATCCGCGTTCTCTGTATCCAAACAGAATGGCCTGAGCAGTTACCCGATTATTCGAAATTAGCGTGACCGCCCATTTTGCTCGGCCTGGATTGTCAGATCCAGGCCTCAGAGTTAAATTGCTTCGAATTATCTGGTACGTTGCCGGATTTGGCGATCCGGCAGGAGCTTGTAGGGACTTTTGAATAATCGGCCTGCCAGTGTCCAGTTGAAAAGGTACCCTTGCTCGCGTGTGAAAATTGATGCGCATCGCTCTCAATTCCTGGTTCTGGAACGAGCCTACCACCGGCAGCGGGCAGTACACCCGGCGGCTGGCGGAGCACCTGGCTACCATCGCGCCGGATCTGGAGATCGTGCTCGTCGCGCCCGAGAGCCGGATCCCCGATCCCCCAAGCGACCTGCCAAGAGTCGCCCCAATTCCCAACCTGCGCTTCCAACTAACGACCAGTCATCGTCAGCTACCGGCTGCCCTCGGCAAGGTTTGGTTCGAGCAGGCAGTTTTCCCCCGCACGTGCCGCCGCCTGGAGGCCGACGTCGCCCACGTGCCCTATTGGGCGGAACCGCTGTATTCCTCTCTTCCCACCGTCGTCACCATCCACGACCTCATCCCACTACTGTTGCGCGAGTACCGGGGTGGGCCGCTGGTGCGCCTCTACACTGTGCTGGTCGGCCAAGCTGCACATAGTGCGGCCCTGGCTCTCACCGATTCAGAGTCCTCGCGGCGAGACATCGTCACTCACCTGGGGCTGCCGGTCGAGCGCGTGCGCGTCGTCCACCTGGCCGCTGGCGAGTCGTATGCCCCGGCCCCCGCCCCCGCCGACGGAGAGATACGCGCTCACTACGGTCTGCCGGAGCGGTACATACTTTACCTGGGCGGCTTTGACGCCCGCAAGAACGTCGTCACGGTTCTCAGAACCTACCGTTGGGCCGGGCCGGTCATTGGAGATGAATGTCCACTGGTCATCGCCGGGCGGCTGCCGGAGCGGGATACGGAATTCGCGCCCGACCCGCGCTGCCTGGCCCGGGAGCAGGGGCTGGATGAGGGAAACACACGCTTTATCGGCTTTGTGGACGAAGCGCACAAACCCGCCCTCTACCGGGGTGCGGCAGCCTTTATCTTTCCCAGCCGCTACGAGGGGTTTGGTCTGCCGGCGCTGGAGGCCCTGGCCTGCGGCACGCCGGTCGTAGGCAGCAACGTCTCCTCGCTGCCCGAGGTCGTGGGGGATGCCGGGGTGCTGTTGCCGCCGGACGACGCCGAGGGGATGGCCGGGGCGCTGATCCAACTGGCGACCGACGAGAGCTTTCGCGCCGAGTTGAGTCGCCGCGCACTGGCCCAAGCGGCCCGCTTCTCCTGGGAGCGCACCGCGCGGGAAACCCTGGCCGCGTACCGAGATGCAATGACAGGAGCAGTGTGACGAACCCTGCCGGAACGATCCGCTGCCGTGTCCTCTCAATAACCTGGGGTTTGCAAGGCGAGAAACCAGGTTTTTGCCGCTCCGCTTACAGAAAAACCTGGTTTCTTTCCCCGAATTATTGAGATGATACCCGCTGCCGATCTGGCCCACTAGAACAAGGCCCAGGCGATGGGATAGCCCCACAGCAGAGTGACGACGGCGCCGGCGACGATGAACGGGCCGTAGGGGATGTGATCGCGCAGGGTGCGCACGCGGGTGACGAGCAGAACCAGGCTGACCGCCGCTCCAATGAGGATGGTCAACACCAGCGCCTCGATGATCAGCGGGAACCCGACGATCAGCCCCACGAACGTCGCCAGGGTGACGTCACCACCGCCCAGCGCCCCGCTGCCAAAGACGGCGTTCCCCACCAGCGCAGCGGCGAAGAAAAAGGCAAAGCCGATCGCGCCTCCGAGCAGCGCGAAATCCCATCTCATCCCCGGCGTGAAAAAACTGGCGACGACGGCAAAAACTATGGATGGGAACATCACCACGTTGAGGATCAACCGCCGTTCGATATCGGTGACGAGCACGATAGTCAGGATGGCGCCATATACGAGGTACAAGACCAACTCGACGGAGGGGCCGAACCTGAGCCAGAGGTAGCCATAAGCCGCCGCCAACCCAGCCTCGACCAGGGGATGGCGCAGGCCGATCGGGGCATCGCAATGAGGGCAACGGGCGCGCGCTATCAGGTAGGCGGGGATGGAGAGCCACTGCTGCCAGGGGCGGTCACGTCCGCAATACGGGCAGTGAGGACGGGTGAGACCGCGTCGGGCCGGGAGGTCAGAGCCTAGCTGGTTGACCAGGCCTCCGACCAACAGGCCCAAGAGCGCAAATAAAATGACGGTCATGTCCGTTCCTACGAATCCACCGTGATCAGGTCCTTGAGCCCCTCAAAGGTTGCCGGCCCGATGCCCGGCACGTTCTGAATGTCCTCAATGGTCCCAAAGGGGCCGCTGGCCTCGCGGTATTCCATGATGCGCTGCGCTGTGGTCGGCCCGATGCGCGGCAACGTCTCCAGTTCCGCCGACATGGCCGTGTTGATGTTGACCGGCGTCGTCGCCGAGTCTCCCCCGCCAGAGACCAGCGACGGGGGGTTCTCTTCCCCCTGGCGCGGCACGTAGACTTGTTGTTGATCTCGCAACTCTACGGCCAGGTTGATGCGTTCCAAGTCGGCGTCTGCGGCCGGGCCGCCGGCGGCCTCGACCGCGCCCTGAACGATGCTACCCTCGGGTAGTTTGTAGACGCCGGGGGCGAGCACCGCGCCGGTGACGTGCACGCGGATGGGCGACGGTGCGGGGGGTGGAAACAAAGTCGCAGCGGGGAGGGCGGTGGAGACGACGATGGGCGTATTCGATTGAGGACGTGGGGTAAAGTAGCCGACCACGCCACCCACGATGAGACTGATCACCGAGCAAACGACGATGTAGCCCCGATACCGTGCAATTCCCTCTTGATTCATCGCCCGCCCTCCTCCGTTCTAGACGCGCAGTGCACTTGGAGTGCATCGCACCTGTAAATCACGCTGCTCGCAATACCTCCAGCAGCAAGCGCACACTGTTCTCCACGTCCCTCTCGTCCACCATCTCAGAAGGAGTGTGGACGTAGCGGCAGGGGATGGAGAGACAGCCGGATGGTACGCCAGAGCGCACCAACTGTACCGCCGCCGCGTTGGTCGTGCCTCTGTCGAATACCTCCAACTGATAGGGGATGTGGCCCTTTTTCGCCCGCTGTATCATCAAATCTCTCACCGCCGGGTGGGCGATCATCCCCCCGTCCTTGATCAGGATTGCCGGCCCTTTGCCCAATTCTACCGCCATTGGGCGGGCCTCCGGCGTGTCGCCGGTGGTAGTCACGTCCACCGCAATCGCCAAGTCGGGGTCTATGCCGTAGGCGGACGTGCGTGCTCCCGAGAGCGTCGTTTCCTCCTGCACGCTGAACACAAAGTAGACGTCGTGTTCCGTTTGCTCCAGCCTGCGCAACGTCTCGATCAATACCGCGCAACCGAGGCGGTCGTCCATTGCTTTGGAGATCAGGCGCTTGCCCTGCGCCTCGAATGAGCGCACGAACACGGCCGGGTCGCCCACGGCGACGGGGCAATCGTCGCGGCTCGTGGCTCCCACGTCGAGGTATAGTTGGTCAAATTTGGGGACCCGGCTGAGATCATTGCGCTTGCCCTCGATGCCGATGACGCCCACCGTTCCATCGGCGAAGGCCACCCGCCCACCCACGTGGTTGAGCGTGTGCACACCGCCGATGCGCGTGAAGCGAGCAAAGCCCCGCTCGTCCACAAAAGTCACCATCACGCCAATCTCGTCCATGTGGGCGTCCAGGAGGATACGGTTGCCTTCGCCGCCATGCTTACGGGCGATCAAGCTCCCCAATGGATCCACCCGCATCTCGTCGGCCAAAGGCTCTATCTCGGCGCGGATGATGTCTCGGATTTGTCCCTCCGTACCAGAGGGGCCAAAAGCGCCCGTCAGCTTGCGAATCAAATCTCTCATCAGCGTCTCCCTATTTCAAGGTGCGCCGCGTGAGGCGCAAGAGAGATTCGCGCATCAGCCGCACCGTGTTATCAAAGTCTTTCAGGCTCAACAGGGATACCGGACTGTGAATGTAGCGACATGGCACGGCCACCGTCACCGAGGGCACGCCCGCGCGGGTCAGGTGAATGGCTCCTGCGTCGGTGCTGCCGATGCCCGGCTGCTTGAACTGGTATGGAATATCCAGCTCGTCGGCGGTGCCGGTCAGGAGCCGCACCAGCCGCCGGTCGGCGATGAAGGAGTGATCCATCACCGTGATCGCCGGCCCCCGGCCCAGCTCGGTGGTGGGGCTGCCATCTTTCTCTTTGGGCGTGTCGTCGGCGACCGTGCCTTCCAGCGCAAACGCGCAATCCGGCTCGATGGCATAGGCCGCCACTCGCGCCCCGCGCAACCCAACTTCCTCTTGAACGGTGAAGGCGGCGTGCAGATCGAAGCGGAAGCGCTGGCCGCGCAAGAGTTCAATCAGTACCGCGCATCCGGCCCGGTCGTCGAACGCCTTGCCGCTGACGGTGGAGCCCCAACGTGGGCTTTTGCCCAGGGTGCGGAACTGGGTGGCAAAGGCGGCGTAGGTGCCCAACGGGGCCAGTTTCTGGGCCTCGTCCTTGCCCTTGGCTCCGATGTCCACGGCCAGGCTCTTGATTTTGGCGACTTTATCGCTCGCTTCGAGCAGGTGAATCGGCCTGACGCCGACGACGCCGGGGATGCGTTCCGGGCCAACGTAGAGCAGGACGCCGGGCAACAGGCGGGGGTCAATGCCGCCGACGGTTTCCACTTGCAGGAAGCCGTCGTTATCGTGCCCCACGACCATCAGGCCGACCTCGTCCATGTGGGCGGCCAGCATAACGCGCAACCGGTTGCGCCCCGTCCCGCGCTTGAGGGTCAGGAGGTTGCCCATCGTGTCCACTTGGAACTCGTCCACGTGCTCTCGCACCGCGTCTAGCACGATGGCGCGTACCTTCCCTTCGTCCCCTGAGAGGCCAATTGCATCCGAGAGTGCTTGCAGTATCATATCTCGCCTACTCGTTTTTCGCCGAGGTATCACGGGCCAGCTTTTCCAAGAAATCCTCCTCCAGCCCGGCGATGAACCGGGCCAACAGCCGCCCGGCCCGCTCGATGTCCTGCGTGTCAAGCGTCTCTACCGGTTGGTGCATGTAGCGGAGCGGGAGAGAGATGAGGGCCG
Source organism: uncultured Anaerolineales bacterium (assembly GCA_964393895.1). Taxonomy (GTDB): domain Bacteria; phylum Chloroflexota; class Anaerolineae; order B4-G1; family B4-G1; genus B4-G1. The sequence goes on from CAYMWP010000067.1 coordinate 6,819, forward strand.
TGGGCACTCCTTCCCGGCTGGACTGGATGGCCCAAGCGTCGCTGCCGCTGTCGCCCGGGATAGGTTCGATGTGATATGGGATTTCGTGGGTCTCGGCAGTCTCCTTCAATCGCGTCACGAGGCCGGGATGGAAATTTGGCCCAACTCCGATGGTCGGCCCCTCGCCCAGGGGAAAGACGCCCGCCTCCGAGACGCCCGGCTGCTTGCCAAAGGTCGTGTCCAGGGCCACGGCCAAATCCGGCGCGACGCCATAGGTGGCGGTGGTGGCTCCTTTCAGTCCCATCTCCTCCTGTGCAGTCGCCACGGCCAGGATGTCCCAGGCGTGACGCATACCGGCGAGTTGCTCTAACGCCAGGGTCACGATAACCACGCAGGCCCGGTTGTCCATCGCCTTGCCGGCCACGCGGCGATTTTTCAACTCGACCATCTCGCGTCGGACAGAGATCAGGTCGCCGACCGAGACCAACTTTTCGACCTCTTCCGGCGGCAGTCCCACGTCCACGAACAGTTTGTCCCAGGGGACGGTTTTGTTGCGTTCCGCCGCCGGCAAGACGTGGGGCGGGCGGGCGGCCACGATGCCGGGTAGCTCTAGTCGCCCATGGACGCTCATACAGTGGACGCCCACGCAGTGGACGCCCACGCAGTGGACGGTCACTTCGAGGCCCAGCATTACCCGCCGGTCTGTCCCGCCGACCTGTGTGATGCGCAAGAAGCCTTTTTCGATGCCGGCCACCATCAGCCCGATTTCGTCCATGTGGGCCGCCAGCATCAGTTTGGGGCGTGGTTCCTCTCCCGAGCCGCGTTTGAGGGCGATCAGGCTGCCCAGCTTGCCCTCGTGCATCTCGTCCACGAAAGGGTGCCAGGTCTGGCGCAGGAACTCGCGCGCTGGCTCCTCAAAGCCGGATATGCCGCCGACCTCTGAAAGTTGTTTTAGCAGAGAGATGGTTTCCACGCCAGTCTCCTCATATATCGTAGGCTACCGCTCTGGCCCCTCCACTGTTGGCGTGACGGTCGCCGTGGAAGTGAGAGTAGGGGTCGCCGTGAAGGTGGGGGTAGCGGTAGGTGGGACAGGTGTATCGGTGGGCGGCGCGGGTGTGTCGGTTGGTGGAATGGGCGTGTCGGTGGGCGGCGCGAGCGTGTCGGTTGGTGGAATGGGCGTGTCGGTGGGCGGCGCGGGCGTGTCGGTCGGTGGAATGGGAGTATCGGTGGGCGGCACGGGTGTGTTGGTTGCCGTCGCCGTTGGGGTGGCGGTGGGAGTTGGCGTGGAGGTGTCAGTCGCCGTCGGTGCGAGCGTGGGCGTGAGTGTGGGCGGGAACCACTGAGTGGAGGTTGGGGGAAGCGTCTCCGTCGGCTCTGCTGTCTCTGGGATAGGGGTGACAGTGGGGGACGCGGTGTGCGTCGGGGTTGGGGTGGGCTGCCTGGCCTCGGGCTTCAAAGCAAGCATTGAGACGCCGATGCAATAGCACGGCAGGGTCAGGAGGATGATGCTGACCAGCACCCAGTGAATAGGGCGCCACTCGCTAGTGTTGTACATTGAGTAACTCCGTTGTTGGTGCGGATTGCATTATGATAGCATCTTTGAGGGTGCTTGTCAACGCGGTTAATTTCCATTCGTAAGGGCCAAGTTTGAGCAGGCTTTACAGTTTGGCCTCTCGTTCGAGCTCGAACGGGTGGCCGGGCGGCAAACCCGGCCTACGTCCGGTGGACGACGAGCCGCCGCACTTTGACGTCTTGGCCGCCAAACTGGTACTTGTAGCGCTCGTCGCCCTGCAAAAAGTCGAACGTCGCGCGCCCATGCTCGATGGCGTGGCGGATGCAATAGGCAATGAGGACAATGCCCGCGCCGAGTTTGGGAAACGATTGCCAATCCAGCCCCGAGTTGTAGACCAGCACGTGGTTATCGTAGATAAAGTTGAGGTAAGCGGCTGCCTTTTGTTCTTCGACCTTGAGGAACGTCAGTTGCAGCCAACCGGCGTCGTATGCCACGCTCGCCAGTTGCCGGAAAAAGCTGCGCATACGGGGGGTGAGGAACTCGGCCTTGTCGGGCGTGCTGGCGGCCATCAGATCCACAAAGTGCTCGATTTCGGTCGCCAAATCGTGCTCCGGGCCGACGATGTACCAGTTTACTCCGGCCTGAGCTTCTAGGCGGCGCATTTTGCGCCGTATCTCGTGCCGCTGTTTTTTGCTCAGCATTTGCAGGTACTCGTTCCAGGTAGCCGGCAACTGCACGATCGGGCAGACGTCGTCTAGGGCTGTCGAGAAGGTCCAGCCCCGCGCCTCGGCCAGGGAGGGCAGCAGTTCTAACGTGGGCGAATCCTGGTGGATGTTGCACAGGTCGAGTATGTCCCACTCCACCCCGCCCCGGGCCAGATAGTCCACCAGTGTACCGTAGACCTCATTCTCCCACCCCTGCGCCACGATGAGGTCGAGATAGTCGGCGACCTCCACGCAGCCGACGGTCGCCATCACCCGCTGCCCGCGCGCGTTTTCGGTGACAAAGAGCGGCGCGATGCCAACCAGATTCCCGTCGTCGCGTGCGGCCAGGATGAGCAGTTCTCCTTCGCCCAGGTAACGCCACCAGGTGCGCTGGTATTCTAGCGTGAGAAAGATGGTGTCGGCGGGGGAACGGTGCAGCAGATCGTTCCACTCCCCGGCCAGGGCCTCGAAACCGCCGGTGTCGCGGTAGGAATGTACGGATAGCGTCATTTTTGAACCTCCAAGCGCTATTTTACTACATCGCTGAAACGTTTTCAAGTTGTGAGCCTTGACGCCGGGTCAGGATGGGTTAGAATATCACTCGTCGAAGGTGTGGCGCAAGCGGATGGCAAACATCCGTGGCAAGTTAACGACTTGCCCCGCGTCTATTTTGAGGGTATATCTGTCGTATGAACGTCACTTATTACATTTGGACGATTGGCTGCGCTATGAATGTCGCCGACTCGCGTCGCTTGGCCTCGGCGCTGGAGCGGCTGGGCTATGCGCCCGCCGACCGGCCTGAAGGAGCCGACGTGGTCGTGTTGAATACCTGCGTTGTGCGCCAATCGGCCGAGGACAGGGTCTATGGGCGGCTGGGGTCGCTCAAACCACTGAAGGCGCGGAATCCAGGGATGGTCGTCGGGCTGATGGGCTGCCTGGTGGGCGCGCGCCCCGCGGCCTCACTGTGTCGCCGCTTCCCCTGGGTGGACGTGCTCATGTCCCCCTCGGAGCCGCAACCACTGCTGGAGCTCCTGGCCGAGCGCGGGATGGCGGATGGGGGGCGGGCGCTGGAGGCGGCCGAGGCCGCCCGCCGCTACCGGCTGCAAGATGGCGACCTGCTCCTCCCGGCCCGTGAGCGTGGCGCACTCGTCTCGGCCTACGTCCCGGTCGTGCTGGGCTGCTCCCACGCCTGCTCCTACTGCATCATTCCCTACCGGCGCGGCGCCGAACGCAGCCGTCCGCCGGATGAGATCGTCGCCGAGGCCAAATCTCTGGCCGCGCAGGGGGTAAAAGAGATCACCCTCCTGGGTCAAATCGTGGACCGGTACGGTCTGGACTTGCGGGCGTCGGATTGTAACGCTCCGCGCACACTCGCGGACTTGCTCCGCCACATTCACGAGATCGAGGGTCTGGAGCGCATCCGTTTCCTCACCAGCCACCCCGGTTGGATGACGGACGAGTTGCTAGATGCGGTGGCCGAGCTACCCAAGGTATGCGAGCACGTCGAAGTTCCGGTTCAGGCCGGCGACGACGAGGTGCTGGCCCGCATGCGACGCGGTTACACCGCCGGCGACTATCGGGCGCTGATAGCTCGCATCCGTGAGCGCATCCCTCGGCCCTCTATCGCCACCGACGTCATCGTTGGCTTTCCCGGCGAGACGGAATCCCAGTTCCAGCACACGTACGATCTGCTGGCCGAGTTGCGCTTGGACAAGGCACACATCGCCCGCTATTCCCCCCGCCCGCAGACGTTGGCCGCCCGTCGCTTGCCCGACGACGTGCCGCCCGAAGAAAAAGAGCGCCGTCGCAAGGCCCTCGATGACTTGCAGGCTCGTGTAGTGGGCCAGATCAACTCGCGATTGCTGGGGCAGACGGTCGAGGCGCTGGTCGAAGGCAGGGACGAGCGCAAAGGCCGCTGGTACGGTCGTACCCGCACCTGTAAACTCGTTTTCTTCGAGAGCGAGGAGGACTGGCGCGGGCGGCTGGCGAACGTGCGCATCACCTGGGCCGGGCCGTGGTCGCTGATTGGGAAAATCGAGTAGATTCCTCGGCTACTCGTTCAACCGCTGCACGCTGGGCCGGAGGTCGAGTTCGTCAATCAACTCGTTCAACTCGGCGTCGCTGAGAGGGCGGCCCTGGCCGGCGTAAGCGGTCAGCATCGCCTCCATCATATTGGTGCCAAAGGAACGCCCCTCGAAGCGGGGTGTGGTGGTGATTATCATACGCGCCCCCCGCTCCCGCACCAATTCGACGTTCTCGACGGTGGTGGTGTTGGTGATGATCGTCTTGCCCGTGATGTCGTGGGGCATGTACTTGCGCATGAACATAAAGTCGCCAGCGATCAGGTCTGATTGCTCCCAGTAGCGTTGATACTTGGGTTTGTGCTCTGTCCCTCCACTGCCGTAGAAAATCATGCTCATCGGAAAGTAACTGACGAACGGCAACATCACGCGGGCTACCCGGCAAAAGTTATCAATGCCCCGGACGGGTATGGGGATGCCGAGAGCGATCATCAGGTCGCCAAAGATCACCTCGTCGCTCACGTCACTCACGGCCTGGGCCAACCCCAGCCGATCCACCGCCACCGGCACGAACGCGCAGTGGAAGTGAGGAATGCCGCCCAGTGCCGGCTCCGCCAGTTCCCAGACGCGGCGCTCCAGCGTATGCTTCAGCCCGCGGCCATCAACGACGGGGGTTTGACGGACGTCCTTGATCAGCTTTAGCGCGGCGTGCAAGGGATATTCGCGCTCACCCAGGCGCAGGTACATGTCGGCTCCGCCCATGCCGAACGCATCCACCTGCCCGTCCAATTCGGCGTACAACTGCCGCGCCCTGGGCACGTCGCCATCGGTGCCGATGCGCTCGACGCTAATCTCTTCCCCTTTGAGATTGACGATGACCCGCTTATCGCGGGTGGAACTTCCCAGACTTACACTGACTGCTCTTTTCATACGCGAACTCCTATCACTAATCTATGAATTTACGGACGATTGTACTCGATTGTTTCGGAAAGACAAGAAGCGTATCAGAGGGTGTCGTTTCCTCGATTATCACCCGGCTCTGCTCTTGTGCTTTTTGTAACTTGCCCCACGAACCGGTTGCCGGTAAAATTGCAACACTAGTCGCCGCACATTCGTGGACAATGCAGAGCGCGGCCAAACGGTAAATGAACAGAGATGATGAACCGAATCTCGTTGCTACGAACGGCCTCACGCCTGGAGGCCGCCGTCCTGCGAATTGGAGGGAGCGCCGGGCGAGCAGTCGCCGGCGTGCGCAAGGAGCTGGCGCTGTTCTACCTGTTCGTCGAGCTGGGTTGGTGATTGGTCGTCTCCGCCTTTAGCGCCACCCAGCAACAGGCCATCCTCCTGGCCTTTTTGATAATGATGCCAGAGATGATCTTTTCTGGCTATGCCGTCCCGGTGGAGAACATGCCGCGCGCGTTGGAACTGGCCTCCAACCTGGTGCCGATCAAACACTGGCTAGAGATCGTGCGGGCCGTGATGCTCAAAGGGTGGGTCTGGAGACAATTTGGCCCAACTTGCTGGCGCTGCGAAAACGATTGGCGGCGGTGTAGATGGGGGGCGGATTCCGAGAGCGGGTTCCGCACTGCAATCGCTTCCCCTCACTGGCCCGTTTCCCTTTTTGACTATAATCCCAAACAATCTTATAATCTTGGAGGGTGAGCTGCATGCGAAAGGATCCCTGCTATGGCTGGTGAAACGATACTCATCGTCGAAGATAACGCGCTGAGCCGCAAATTGGTGGAGACCATCCTACAGCTCTACGATTACCGTTTGCTGGTCGCCGTGAACGGTGAGAGAGCGGTCGAGGTCGCCACCCGTGAGAGGCCGGACCTCATCCTCATGGACATACAGTTACCCAAGATGAGCGGGTACGAGGCCACCAAGATCCTGAAAGCGCAGCCCGAGACGGCCCATATTCCCATCCTGGCCCTCACCGCTCACGCCATGGAGGGCGAGCGCGAGCGAGCCGAGGCGGCCGGCTGTGACGACTATATCACCAAACCAATTGACACCCGCGCTTTTCCTGAACAGGTGAGAAAGTACTTGGATTGGCGAGAATGAACGAAATGGAAAACCTGGCGCCTGGGGCGGAACCGATCCAAGATCATACCCGCCGGCAACTGCAACGCCTTAAATGGGCCATGGTGTTCGCCCCCCTGCTGCTGCTGGTGCCTTATGCGGCCTATAAACTGCTGGGGCTGGGGATTCAATGGCACGAGGTGTTGTTGGATACGGTCGTGCTGACCGTGGGCAATCTCGCGCTAGTGCAGATTTCCTTCTTTATCATCTTTCGTTTTTACGCCCGCAGCATGCAGCAGCGCAGGGCATTGCGCCAAAGTGAAGAACGCTATCGAACGCTGTACCTGGAACTATCCGCCCTGAACGGAGTGACCCAGGCCTTGTCCTCGTCGCTGGAGCTACAAGATATACTGGACGAGGCGCTCTCACGTACAGTCCACGCGATGGGATTCAGCGGGGGCTTGGTCGCTCTGGCGGGGCGCGCGGGCGATCTGGCGATCTCTAGCCATATAGACCTGCCCCCTATCCTCGCCGAGCGTCTAGAGTCCCAGGGTATGGGCGGCACGCTGTGCGAATTCGTTTATCGGGAAAGAAAACACTTGAGCATACAAGATTTGCGCGAGGGTGCGCCGCTGGACGTGGGCGAATTGCTGGCATTGGGAATACGCTCTTACGCTGGCGCGCCGATAGTTTACCAAGATCGCGCTTTGGGTACTTTTTGCCTCTTTAGCACCGCCCCTCACCCTCTCTCCGCGAGAGACGATGCACTGCTGATCGCTATCGGTCAGCAGATCGGCGTGGCGGTAGAGAACGTCCATCTCTTTGGCCAAGCTGTGCGCGAGCGCGAAATTGCTCGCACCCTGCTCAACACGGCCGAGACCTTGAGCACGACACTGCGCATAGACGAGTTGCTGGAGCGCGCTTTGGATAAACTACAGGGTATGCTATCCTACGATGTGGCCTCGATCAGCATGCTGCGCGACGAACGCTGCTGGACGATTGCCTCCCGGGGTCGGGAGCGCGTCTCTGGGGGAAGCTTCGCTTTGCAGGAGCGCCCCCTGGTGCAGCGAACCGTGCGTGAGCGACGCCCGGTCATCGTCCCAGACGTGCGGGGTGAACCTGATTGGATCCCTATCGAAGGGCTGGAACAGGTGCGCTCCTGGCTGGGTGTGCCCTTGATCTTTAAGGACCAGGTCATCGGTGTGCTGATGATAGACTCTCATCAGCCCAACACATACGATGAAAAGGCCGCTCCCCCGGCTCTCACGTTCGCTCATCAAGTGGCGCTGGCTATCGAGAACTCGCGCCTGTACGAGCAGACACGGGCGCAGTTGCACGAGGCCACCGTGCTCCATAGCGTGACGGCGGCCCTCTCGTCCACCCTCGATATGGGGCAGATGTTGCCCTACGTGGCCCGCAGCCTGTGCGAGATTCTGAATGGCACCAGCGTCGAGATCTATGGCTGGGACGAGGAAGCCAACACCGTCACCGTCGTCGCCGATTACGCCGCATCCGTGGCCAGCGATAAGGAGCAATCCTCGAACCTGGGCCGGACCTACGCACTCGCCGATCTGCCTTTCGTGGCCGAGACTCTGGCCCAACGCCGCCCCTTGCAGATACGGGTGGACAGTTCCGAAGCAGACCGGCGCGAGATGCACCGGCTGGAAGCTCGCGATGCGCGGGCCACGCTGCTCTTGCCAGCAGTGGCTGGAGACCGCGTACTGGGCCTGGCCCAGGTTTGGGATAGCCAGACCAACCGCCGCTTCACTGCGGGCGAGATCGCGACCGGTTACACGCTCGTCCACCAGGCGGCCGTCGCGATGGACAACGCCCGGCTGTTCGAGGAGACCCAGCGCCGCCTGCGCGAACTGCGGCTGCTCCACGACGTGGGGCTGGCCGCTGCCTCTGGAGTGCGCCTGGAAGAGACTCTGCAAGCAGCCGCAGAGGCCTTGGCAGCCGAGTTGCCGGATGTCCGGGTGGCCCTCATGCTGTTGGAGCCGGAAAGAAACCAGTTGCGCATAGAGGCCAGCACCGGCTACCACCCCGATACAGTCGGCAGCTTGCGCCTGCGAGTTGGCGAGGGCATCACCGGCTGGGTGGCGCAGTATGGCAGGCCGGCCCTGGTGCCCGACGTGCAGTCCGATCATCGCTACATCGAAGTGGCGTCCGACATCCGCTCCGAGCTGTGCGTCCCCTTGGCGGCCGGCCCGCTGATCATCGGCGTCCTCAACGTCGAAAGCCCTCACGTCAACGCCTTTACCAAAGATGACCAGCGGCTGCTGAGCACACTGGCCAGCAACCTGACCATGCTCGTGGAGCGGGCGCGCTTGTTCGAGGAAGTGGAGGCTGGCAGAGTCGAGTTGCAGCAGCGAGCAGAGGCGCTGGAGGAGGCTAACCTCCGCCTGAAGGAACTGGATCGGCTCAAGGATCAGTTCCTCGCCAATATGAGCCACGAACTCCGCACTCCGCTCAACTCTATCATCGGCTTCTCCGAGGTGCTGATTGACGGTTTGGTGGGCGAGCTGACCCCCGATCAGCGGGATTGCGTGCGGGACATTCACTTTAGCGGAGAGCACCTCCTGACCTTGATCAACGATATCCTCGACCTATCCAAGATCGAGGCCGGGCGCATGGCGCTGGCCCCGGCCGCCGTTGATGTGCCGGTGTTACTGGAGGAAGTGCGGGTCACCATTGCACCACTGACTGATAAAAAATCGCAGGCGCTGGAAATAGAATGTAGCGATGATTTGCCTATCCTCGTCGCCGATCTGCTCCGCATCAAGCAAGTATTACTGAACTTGCTCAGCAACGCCAGCAAGTTCACTCCCTTCAATGGTAAGATCACTCTCTCTTGCCGTCTGGCTGACCCGGCAACGGTGCTCTTCTCCGTCCAAGATGCCGGAATTGGCATCAGGTCAGAGGATCAGGAAATCATTTTCGAGGAATTTCGCCAAGTGGATGGTTCGGCCTCGCGGGAGATGTCGGGTACCGGCCTGGGATTAGCTATCAGCAAACGGCTGATCGAAATGCACGGCGGCCACATCTGGGTCGAAAGCGAGTACGGGCACGGCGCCACTTTTTCTTTCCTGCTCCCGCTCCACGGCCCCCCGGAGGTGAAACCGGAGACCTCGCCCAAAACCGCGCTGCTTCCACGAAACAAGACGGTGCTGATAGTCGAGGACGACCATCAGTTCAACAACCTGTTGGCCTTTTACCTGCGCCAGGAAGGATACACACCCGTGCAACACTATATCGGCGCGGGCGTGCTGGAGCGAGCTCGCGAACTGCATCCCGCGTTGATCACCCTGGACATACTGCTCCCCGATCAGGATGGTTGGGACGTGCTGCGGGCGCTCAAGTCGGACCCTCGCACCGAAGACATCCCGGTGCTGTTCGTCTCTGGGGTGGATAATGGGGAATCGGCCTTCAGCCTGGGGGCGGTTGATTACCTGGTCAAGCCGATACGGCGCGACAACCTGCAAGCTTTGCTGGAAAAGCTGTCGCCCCCTGAGCCTGCGGCGCGGGCAGTGAAGGTCTTGGCCGTGGATGACGATCCCGAGTTGGTCCCATTGTTGCAAGAGATGTTGCCACCGGCGGTCTATACGTTGCTCGCCGCGTTTGATGGCGAGGAAGGACTGGCCCTGGCGCGTAGTGAGAACCCCGACGTGATCCTGCTCGACCTGATGATGCCGGGTATGAGTGGTTTTGAGGCGCTCGAAAGCCTCCGAGCGGACGAGAAAACGACCGACATCCCCGTCATCATTCTAACCTCAAAGGGCCTGACCGAGGAGGAACGCGCGCTTCTCGACGATCACATCCAGGGATTGATGAGCAAGGCTACTCTCACCCCGCGATCACTGCTGGAGGAACTGCGTCGCCTGGAAACGTAAAAGTCAGTAGTCAGTAGTCAGTAGTCAGAAGTCAGTGGTCGGGGGTCGGTTTTGCTCTCGAACACCTTTAGCCACTCTTCGACCTGCTCTGCCGAGAGGTGCACTTCCTGCTCGCCATAGTCCGCTGGAGGCGGCGTGCTCAACTGGGCGGCGAACTCTTCCGACCGCATCACGCGCGCCCCTCTCTCCTGCGCCGCCGCGATAACTTCTCGGTCGGACGACACCACCGTCAGGCCGCGCGGGTCGCGCGCCTGGCGGAGGCGCTCGCGCAAGATACCGTCGGCGGTGCGGCCAGTGGAAGCAAAGACGACCTCCACGCCCCTGCCGGAAAGCTCGGAGCGTCCGCCCGGCAAGCCGTGATCGAACACCACCGTGACGCGCTTGCCTGCGCGGGCGCCGTAGGAGCGCAAGCGCGCGGTCAATCTGGCCTCGTCGTCCGGGTCGTCCAGCCGCAGGTCGTTCAGCTTACCGATGAGGTTGTGTCCGTCAATCAGGAGTGGCATGACGTTTACGTTGCTGACTGCTGCTGCCGGATCAATGGGCGACCCGGCGCGGCTTGGTCTGCGCAGTCGTCTTTGGGGGCTAGAGCGCTACTTCCACGTCCAACGCCGAGAGCACCTCGGCAATGGGGTTGATTATTGTAACGGCGTCAGAGCCGGCAAAGAGCAATCCCACTACCCGTTTATCCATATCCAGCACCGCCGACCCAGAATCGCCCGGTTGGCTCATTGAGCCGGCCATCAATTGACCGGTGAAGAGGGCGGACCTGCCGCCATAGTCAACGCGTACTGTGGCGTCAATCTGGGTGATGGCGCCCTGGGTATGGCCGGTGGTGCGCCCCGATTTCTGCACCTCCGTTCCCAGCGTGGCCGTGCCGCTCCCGGTCGGAGCGCCGATGTCGAGAATCTCGTTCCGCACCAGGTCTGGCGAGAGGGGGCGGGCCAGAGCAGCGTCCACCCTATTTTCCCCCGTGGTCTGCTTCACCGCTTGGAGTTGATGGCTCGAGCCAAACGCTCTGGCGACATAGTTCAGCAGCTTGGCAGAGCCTCCGGCGATGGGACAATCCGGCTCGGTGGTGCCAAAATCTATGGGCACGTAATCGGCCAACGTGGCGATTTTGTCGTCGGCCGTGCCGCCATCGGCGGCCCCCGGTTGGAGGATGGCGTCCCCCTGTTCGCAGTCGTTGCTGTTGGCCAGTACGTGGTTGTTCGAGAGGATGAACACTTGCTCCCCCCGGCGCACCAGGCAGCCAAAGGTGCCGGCCGTGATGCGATAATGCCCCACCGAGACGCCGGGCGGAACGACAGGCCGCCAGCGGTCGCGCGGCGATTGGAAGGCGCGCAGCACGCCCGTCTGTACCACGTCCGTCTTGACGCCGTCTAGCGCGCGCGGCACCATATCTTTTGCCGCCAGGGCGGAGGGGGCCACCTTGCGCGCGACCGAGACGACGAGGCTCAACTCGCCGGTGTTGACTCCCTGGCTGATCTTGTAGCCCAGGCCGACCCCCACGACGTTGATCTTGTTCAGCAGCTCGAAAACGTGAGATCCTTTCACTTGCCTGACTTGAGCCATCAGTTCTTTGGTCATTTTTATCTCCTTTCGTCACTGGTGGTTGCCACTAAGCCTGTTTTCCGCACTTTATGATAGCAAGTGTTCGTAGTAAGCGCGGATGCAGACATCCGTCCGGAACGAAGTAGAGTGCCATCGAACGCCACTCCGCTACGCGCGGATACACGGTATCCGTCCGTGGCTGACTACGAACCCCGCCCGCGCTGTTTCTCGAGAATGAAGGACGCCGAAGGGGTTTGGGGCGCTTACAACGCCCGCAACTCGCCGACAGCCTGGACGTCCACGGGCATCCCGTCCAACTCGCGCGGTATCACGTCCCCTGGAGCCAGTTGGGAAAGAGGCACTTTTTGAGCTACCGAGACCACGATGACTGGCTCGCCGGTCATCTCCCCGCCGCGCTGTTTCAGCCCAATTCCCACACCGACGACGTTCGCCTTGCGCATCAGATCGGCCTCGTGAGTGGCCTTGACGATTTTCAGTTGCTCCAAACGTTCATCTCGTGTCATAGGCGCATCCCTCCTACCAGTCCAGGATAAACTGTCTCAGGCGTCCACCAGGCGATCAAGTTCGTCACAGAGGAGCGAGCACGCTTCGTGCGAGCGGGCCTCGCACGAGCCGTTCTGCATCTGGGGATGCTCCACTCCTCACAGGGAGTGAGATGTGCCATGGTCAAATCAGAGGCCGGAGATAATCTATGGCCCTTCCTCAGATTTCTCAGGCTCCTGCAAGCGGTACTCTCCCTCGACCACCACGGGCGGCTCCTCTTCCTCCTCCACCACGCGCCACTGCTCGACACGCGCGCCCAGGGCCCGCAGGTGCTCGCGCACTATGTCCGGCGGGGCCACCTCGATGAACAGCTTGATCCCCAGCAGCAGGATAGCCACGTCGTCCAGTTGGCCCAGTCCCAGCGCCACGTCGGGGATGATGTCCATGGGGAAAAGCACGTACCCCAGCGCGACCGGGGGGATCAACTTGCTCCACGTCGGCACGCGCTTGTCCCAGAAGAGCCGCCAGGCCAGGCGGACCTGACGTACTGCGTCCTGTAACCACGCCACCATGACGTTGGTGTCGCTCGATTTGATCGGCATCGGACGTCGGTCATTGTTCATCTCTTCACTCCTCATTCTGTCGCTCTTCAATCCCGAACAGTTTTTTCACCGCGCGTCTCGTCAGGGTGACTATGGTGAATACATCCAGCACTGTGCCGAACGGCACCAAGATGCATTCCACTCCCCCCATCACCAAACAGAACATATATCGTCTCTTCTTGCCGAGGAACCACCCGGTCAGGGCCTGGCATACGGCAAACACTCAACCGAGAAGAATTGTACCGCCTGCTATCAGCGTGAACACAAGTCCCACCAACCCAGGGATAAAGGCCTCTGGGGACGCTTCCTCACCGGTACCCAGGCCCAGGACAGGCCGAGCGGGATGACGGCGGCCGGGCAGCAGTAACCGATATGCTGAACTATTATAGCCCCTTCATTCAAATACGCAACCTGCGCGAGCCGGGTTGCGTCCAGGAGAGCGGAGAGCGTCACCATTGCTCGTTGTTCATTGTCCATTGTTCATTGTATAATAAACCCACCATGCGCTCGCTCCACCAATGTCTGCTGGACGCCGACCTGGCCCGGCTGCGGGTCATTGCCCGTTTTTGGGACATAGACCTGCCGGCCGGCCGGCAGCGGGATGCAGCCGCTCAACTGGCCGAGGCGATGGTCGCCCCGGAGGCCGTCGCCTACGCCTGGGACACACTCCCCGACGACCAGCGCCGGGCGTTGGAGACACTGCTCGCCGCCGGCGGCCGGGCGCCGGCGCGTGTCTTTGTCCGCGAGTGGGGCGAGATACGCGCCATGGGGCCGGGCCGCCTGGAGCGAGAACAGCCCTGGCGAGAGCCTATCTCCCCCGCCGAAGGGCTCTGGTACAGAGGCTTTATCTCCCGCGCTTTCGAGCAAGGGGCCGCAGGGACTCGCGAGATCATCTTTACTCCCCCGGAATTACGCGCCCACCTGCCAGCCACGGCCGTTCCATCCTCTACCATCACTCTCGAGCCGGCCCCAGAGCCTGCCAGGGTGCGTTCGGCCAGCGATGCCCTTCTCGACGACGCCTGCACGCTGCTGGCCTACCTCCAGAACGAGCAGGTGCGTCCCGACCCCGCCGGAGACTGGCCCGCTCGTCACGAGGCCCGCCTGGCCCACCGCCTGCGCGACCCCAACCCGGAGCGACTACTCTTTCTGCGCCGCCTGACCCAGCGCATCGGGTGGCTGAAGACGACCGCTTCCGGCCGCCTGCGCCCTGCTCCAGAGCCGGTGACGGCCTGGCTCCAATCGCCGATCGGCCAACAGCGAACTGCGCTCGCCCAAACCTGGCAGACCGACCCGACCTGGAACGACCTGTTTGACGTCCCCACTCTGCGCCCCGAGGACACCGGAGCCTGGCGCAACGATCCGCTACTGGCGCGAACGACCATCCTGCGTCACCTGGAGAGGTGCGTTCCAGACGCCTGGTATACCCTGGACGGCTTTGTCGCCGCCGTCAAGCAAGCTGACCCCGATTTCCAACGACCCGATGGCGACTATACCACCTGGTACATCCGCGACGCAGACAGCCGCGTTTATCTCTCCGGCTTTGAAAGCTGGGAATCCATCGAGGGTGCGCTCATCCGTTACATCATCTCCGGCCCGCTGCACTGGCTGGGCCTGACCGACCTGGGAACACCCTCCCCTCCTGCTACCTTTCGACTGGCGCCGGCGGGAGCCGCCTTCCTTGGACTGGGCGGCTCCCCGCCCGAGCCGGAGCCTGCGCCGCTGACCCTGCACCCCGATTTTACCGTGCTCGTACCTGCGGCCCGGCGCTACGAACGCTTCCAACTATCCCGCGTCGCCGACTGGGCGCGCACCGGCGACCACTTTCTCTACCGGCTCACCCCTGCGTCGCTGGAACGGGCCCGGCGGCAGGGCATTCCTGTGGCCCGCGTGCTCCAGTTCCTGGGCCAAGTCACCGCCGCGCCCATCCCTCGCTTTGTCGAGGCGGCGCTGACGCGCTGCGATGCTCGCGGGACCGAGGCCTGCCTGGAACGGGTGATACTGCTGCGAATCGCTGACGAGGAACTGATGACCCGGCTCGTGTCGTCCCCGCCCACCCGCGACCTCATCCACGAGCGGATCGGCCCCACCGCCGCCCTGGTGCGCGAGCGGGATTGGCCTCGCCTCGTCGTCGCCCTGGGCGAGATGGGGCTGTTGCCGGATGTCGTCGCCTGGGGAGAGAACGATGCGGGATAAAGTAGTATCCGCTTTTCAGACCCACTTCCGCCGCCCGCCGGAGGTCATAGTTCGCGCGCCCGGTCGCGTCAATCTGTTGGGCGGGCACACCGACTATAACGAGGGCTACGTACTGCCGGTGGCGGTGGACCGCGCCGCCTGGGTCGCCGCCGTCCCCACCGATGTGCGTGAGGCCCACGTGCACGCGCTCGACCTGGGCAGCCATGTCGCTTTCCCACTCGACCCCGTCCCCCCTCCCCAGGGCGATTGGGCCGACTATTCTCGCGGCGTGGCCTGGGCCTTGCAGGAGCGCGGGCTGGAGACAGTGGGAATGGAGGCGACGCTGACCTCCAGCGTTCCCGTGGGGTCGGGCCTGTCCTCTTCTGCGGCGCTAGAGGTGGCCTTTACCCACACCTGGCAAGTACTCGCCGATTTCGAGCTCACTCGACGCGACCTGGCATTGGCCTGCCAGTGGGCAGAGAACAATTACGTGGGCGTCAACTGTGGCATCCTGGACCAGATGGCGAGCAGTTGCGGCGTGGAGGGGCGCGCGCTGCTATTGGATTGTCGGACGCTAGAGATTGACCCTGTTCCCTTGCCGGCGGGCGTCGCTATCGTGGCGGCGGATACAGGGGTGCGGCGGCGATTGGCCTCCTCGGAATACAACGTGCGGCGCGCTCAATGCGAGCAGGCGGTAAAGATACTGAGCGAGCATCTGCCCTCCATCCGCGCTCTGCGCGACGTGAGTGTGGACGGTCTGGAGCAACTGAAGGGCCATCTGCCAGGGGTCGTCTACCGGCGCGCTCGCCACGTCGTCAGCGATAACGCGCGGGTGCTACAGGCAGCCGAGGCGCTGCGCGCGGGGGATGTGGCTACAGTGGGCGCGCTGATGAACGCCTGCCACGCCAGCCTGCGGTACGATTACGAGGTGAGTTCGCCCGAGCTGGACACACTGACCGAGGCGGCCTGGGAGGTAGAGGGCTGCTACGGCGCGCGGCTCACTGGCGCAGGGTTCGGCGGGTGCATCGTCGCGCTCGTCGCCGAGGAGAAAGTGCCGGACTTTGAGTCCCACGTCCCGGCCATTTACGAGGCGACTTTTGGCCGCCAACCAGAAATCTACGTCTGCCGTTCCGCTGGCGGGGTGAGGATGATCGAGGATTTGAGGATTCAGTAGATCCAATTTAGCCCGGTCTGGATCGCCAGACCCAGAGCGGGTATGGCAACCGGAGGTTGCACGCAATCCCCTGAGCTCTACATCTCACCACAGAGACACAGAGAGCACAGAGAAAACACAAAAATGTCCGCAAGCATTCAGGGGGATGTTTATTTACCACAAAGGACACCAAGAATACAAAGGTGAAGCCACAAATAGCCACAGAACCTGGTAAAAACGTCATAGCTGTGCTGTCCAGTGCAGAGGTTGTCTATGCGGCGTGAGGAACTCTACCTGGCCGACATAGTGGAAGCGGCCGACGCCATTGAGCGCTTCATCGAGGGAATCCGGCGCGAAGACTTTGGCGGCGACGAGTTGCGCCAAAGCGCTGTGCTTCAGGAACTCATCGTGATTGGCAAAGCTGCCGCCCGGCTGCCGGTGGACTTTAGGGAGCATCATTCTGAGGTGGAGTGGCCTGACATCGTGGGATTCCGCAGCATTGCGGTCCACGAGTGCTTTGCTGAGTTGGGCAAGACCTCCGAGGTCTAGGGCCTCTACTGAAATGAAAATTAGGACACTTGTCCGGTATGCCCTCCAGAGTAGAATA
>CAYMWP010000068.1:0-23228 GCA_964393895.1 uncultured Anaerolineales bacterium
GCAGTGGGCAGAATGCCTGTCGCAGACCTCGGAGGTCTTGACCTGAGTAGTAACTCAAAAAGTTGAGCAGCCACTGTACTATACCAACTACCGACCGACCGCACGCCGCCCCTCCCAGAACGCCTCGCGGTTCAACTCGGCGTACTTGGGCGGGACGCGCCGCTCGACGACCGAGAGCCACGTCTCCGGCTCCACGTCCAATCGCGTGGAGAGCGCGCCCAGGAGCACCGTGTTCGCCAGCCGGGGATTGCCCAGCCTCTCGGCGGTGTTCAGGCCCTCGACCTCCGTCACGTCGGCGGTGCGGGCGCGCACGGCGGCCAGAACGTCCTCCGCGGCCGGATAAACCGCGTCCCCCACCGTCACCGACATGGGCGGGATGCGCTGCCGGTTGATGAGCACCGCCCCACCCGGTCGCAGCCACTCGATCCAGCGAACCGCCTCCAGCATCTCGGTGGCGATCAAATAGTCCACCGTCCCTTTTTCCGCCGTGGGCGCGCCGACGCTCTCTCCCCAGCGGACGTGACTTTCGACCACGCCGCCGCGCTGAGAAAAGCCGTGCACCTCGGATTTCTTGGCGTCGTAGCCGGCTTCCAACCCCACCTCGGCGGCGATGTCGGAGGCGGTCAGGATGCCCTGCCCCCCCACCCCAACGAACAGGAAATTGATGGCTCGCTTCATCTCACGCCTCCTCCTCCCGTGTCTCGTGGATCGCCTCGCGCGGGCAGACCTGCAAACAGACGGTACAGCCGGTGCACAGGAGCGGGTCAATCTGCGCCTTGGGTCGCTTTCTCTTTTCGTCCACCTCGTCCGACTTGAGAATGGCCGGGCAGCCGACGCGGAAGCAAAATCCGCAGCCGTTGCACACGTCCAGGTCTACGGCCACGACCGGGCGGCGCTCGAAGCGGGGCGCAAAGACACAATCCCCGTTGACGATGACGACGGTGGGCCGGTCGTCAATGGCGGTCGCCTCGCGGATGGCCTGCTCCACCCCTTTGACGTCCAGCGCGTCCACCACCCACAGGTCATCGTCCGCCACCCCCATCGCCCGCACCAGCGACTCGATGTCAATCGGTTGGGTGCTCTCCCCTTGTAGCGTGACGCCGGTGGCAGGATTATCCTGCCCGCCCGTCATCGCCGTCGTGCCGTTATCCAGGATCAACGTGCAGGCCACGCCCCGGTTGTAGATAGTGTTAGCCAGTTCCGGCAAGCCGGTGTGGAAAAAGGTGGAATCGCCGATGGTAGCGACGATCTTGTCTGGGCAGTCGGCCTGCTTGGCCCCGTGCGCCATGCCGATGCTGGCCCCCATCGAGATCAGCATATCCATCTCCTCGAATGGGGGCAGGACGCCGATGGCATAGCAGCCAATGTCGCCCGATACCAACATTTTGAGCTTGCGCAGGTTAAAGTAAACGGAGCGGTGGGGGCAACTGGGGCAGAAGGCGGGAGGGCGGGTGGGAATGTCAAGCCCTACGTCCGACGTCTCAAGTCCTACGTCATCAACCGGCAGGCCGGCCTCTATAGCGCCTTTGCGGACGCGGGCCAGGGTCAACTCGCCGGTGGCGGGAAAGAACTCTTTGCCAACGACATCCAGTCCCAGCGCGCGCATCTGCTCCTCGATAAAGGGGTCCAATTCCTCGACGACGACCAGTGTCTCGACCTCGGCGGCAAAGTCACGCACCATCTGCGCGGGCAGTGGATAGGTCATCCCCAGCTTGAGGAACGAGAAACCGACCAAGATCTCGCGCGCGTACTGATAGGCCACACCGCCCGCGACGACCCCAACGCGCCTGTCGCCCCACTCGACCCGGTTGAGCGGGCAAGTCTCGGCGTACTCGGCCAAAGCGCGCAGGCGAGCCTCGACCTCCGGGTGACGGATGCGGGCGTGAGCGGGGATCATCACGTACTTGCGCGGGTTCCGTTCAAAGGGAGGCAAAGGGCCGGGTTCCCGCGGACCGGCGGGCATCTCCACCTCGACCGCGCCCTTGGAGTGGGAGAGGCGCGTGGTGGAGCGCAGCATCACCACCGTGTCGAACCGCTCGCTCAACTCGAAGGCGAAACGGGTGAAATCCTTCGCCTCCTGGCTGTCGGCCGGCTCCAGGCATGGGAACTTGCCAAAGCGGGCGAAATGGCGGTTATCCTGCTCGTTCTGGGAACTGAACGCGCCAGGGTCGTCGGCGCTGACCAGCACCAGCCCCGCCCCCACGCCCGTGTAAGAGAGCGTCATCAGGCTGTCGGAGGCGACGTTGACGCCGACGTGCTTCATTGCCGCCAGCGCGCGCCCCCCGGCAAAGGATGCCCCAATCGCCGCATCCAGAGCCACTTTTTCGTTGGACGACCACTCGGCCTTTACGCCGGCGTACTGGGCCAGCGCAGGCATGATCTCTGTGCTGGGCGTGCCCGGGTAGGCCGCGGCGTATCTGACGCCGGCCTCCCACGCGCCCAGCGCGATGGCCTCGTTACCCGAAAGCAAACGTTTCATAACCGCGCCCACTCCTAACCTGGACAAGCCAGAGCCCAAAAGGGACACAGAGACCACAGAGGCTTCGCCGACACAGAGATTCACCGAGTTCTTCCTCTGTGTCTTCTCTGTGAAGCTCCGTGTTCCAAGATCCTCACTATGTGCAAGAATCTTGCCGAGTATCATCTCAATAAACCGGGGTAATGTAGGCGGAATGGCATTCCGCCCTACTTTTCCCCCAACTTTTTGAGCAGAGACCTTGCCGATAAGGTACTACTCTATTCGATCACAGCAAACGCGGCGCGGGCGCCACGTAGACCGCGATCATGATGTAATGACACAAACAACCCAGGATCACAAAAATGTGCCATACCTCGTGGAAACCAAAGACGCCGGGGACAAAATCCATGATCTTGGTTATGTACACCACGGCTCCCAGGGTAAAGAGGATACCGCCCGAAAATAGCCAGACGATGGCGCCCGGCGGCAAAACACGCGCGATCTCTTTCACCGCCAGCAAGGAGAGCCAGCCCATGGCCAGGTACATCCCGGCGGCGAACCAACGGGGGACGTTTACGAATATCTTGGCGACACTGCCCGCCACAGCCACAGACCAAACGATGGTCAGAATTCCCCAGCGCCAGAACCCAGTGAATTGGTTGAAACAAAGAGGAGTATATGTTCCCGCGATGAGAACGTAAATGGCCGAGTGGTCTATCTTGCGCAAGAATTGGATACGCTCACGCTTCCCTTTGATGAGGTGGTACGACGCACTGGCCATCAACGTCAACACCAGACTGGCGCCATATACGAGCAGGGAACGCTGTTTGTGAACGTCATCCCTGCCAAGAACGAGCAAAACGATCAGGCCGAAAATCGCTGCGACAGCGGCAAAGTAATGCGTCAGGCCACTGACTGGCTCCCGCATCTTTTTGAACACGTTTTCCATATCTCTCAACGGCCTCGCAGGCGGATGCGGGCCTCACGGCAGCGGGGACATTCCACCCCCCTGTACTCGGCTCCACAGGTGCGGCAGACTTTGGGTGGCATAGGACGGTCATCTTCCAACGAGGAGATGGTGAGGGCTACCTCCAGACCATCGTACTGGGCCAGCCACTCGTTCAACCTTACCTCGCCTATCATCCAGCGGCCATCCTCTGGACTGCGGCGCAGACGTCCCTCTACGACGCCCGAACCCAACTCGTAGGCCGCCGAAGTCAATTCCCGGACGCTAGCTCTGCGATACGATGTCATAGCTCCTCCCAGACGTAATGCGTAACCCTGATTGCTCCCTCAAAGTTACGTTTTACGTTTCACTCCTCACGCTTCACTTCCCTGCGCAGCACACGGAAATGATCGAGATCACGGGCGACGACTGTCTCGGGGAAAATGGCCCGCGCCTCGTCGAGTACTTCGGCCTCGCGATAGCGGCGCGAGATGTGGGTGAGCACCAGGCGGTGGACGCCCGCGTCCAGGGCCAGTTTGGCCGCCTGCGCCGCCGTGAGATGGGCAAACCGGCGCGCCATATCCGCCTCGCGCCGCAAATACGTGGCTTCGATGACCAACATGTCGGCCCCGCGCACGATCTCCTCCAGATCTCTGGTTCGTCCGGCGTCCCCCACGTGAACCAGGTGCGCACCTTGCCGGGCCGGGCCTAGCACGTCGTCGGGGTGGATCAGGCGACCATCGGCCAAAGTCACCGACCTGCCGGCGACCAACTCCCGCCGCTCAGGCCCGCGCGGCACTCCCAACGCTTCCGCTTGCTCGTCGAGAAAGGGGCGGCGGGATTTCTCGCGAAACAGGTAGCCCAGGCTGGGCCCACGGTGAAAGACCGGGAAAGCCACCACCTCGAAGGTGTCATCCTCCAGGACGACTCCGGGGCGTATCTCCACGAGTTCGATCTTGATCGCCGGCTCGGCCCCGCGCAGCACCACACCATAGATCAGGTCGTACACCCGCTCGAGCGCCCACCCGCTGCCGTAAATCTCGACCTGGTCAACCGTCTCCCAGCGCGCAAAGGTAGAGACCAGCCCCCCCAGACCGAGGATGTGGTCGAGGTGGCCGTGGGTGAGGAGGATCCTGTTGAGGCGCTTGAAGCCCAATCCACTGCGCAGGATTTGGCGTTGTGTGCCCTCGCCGCAATCCACCAGAAAGCGATAGTCCCTGTAAAGAACGACCTGCGCCGAAAGTCCACGATGGATGGCCGGAGCAGATGCCGAAGTGCCCAGAAAGACGATCTCAATCATGCGCTCTCCCCCCCCACAACCAACGCCCCCGGGGCCCCCGCCTCCCCCTCGACGGCCAACTCGCGCGCCAGAAACTGCCGCACGACCCAGGCGTTGGTTAACAAATGGTGTGATACCTGCGAAGTGACCACCCGCGAATCTCCCTCCGCCAGAACTGTCGGCAACACCAACTGGTCGGCCAGATGGGGATCGGCAGGAGCGCCAGTGCGATGGTGGGCCAAAAGCTCTTCACAAGCCGTCTCGGCCACCCGCTCGGCCGGCAACCCCTTGCGCCCGTAGGCGGTGAACCCGGCGACGATGGTCTCACCGTCCGTCGAGGATGCGTACTCGGCAAAGAGAAAGATGCCGGCTCCCGGCCCGGCCCCGCGCAACCGGCGCGGCTCCACCTGCGCTTTGATCCCGGCCTCCGCCAGCACTTTGCGGGCGCGGTCGGCCATGCGCTGCGAGATGTGGGCCGGCAGGTTCATAACCGCCGCCGCGCCCCAGACCCGTCGCAGTGCGCCGCGCTCGCTCAGTTGAAGGGGAGATAATGGGCCGGCTCGCCCCGCGATCCGCACCCGCACCTCGCCGCCGCCAGCCGGGTAAAAGCCCCAGCGCGCCAGTTCCACCTCTGCCCGCACTCCCATCCGGCCCAACGTGGGCAAAAAGACCTGTTCCAGGTAAAACACCGACGGCGCCCAGGCCACGTGCGTCCCGCCCCGCAGCGTCAGAAGCGACTCTGCCGACCGGGCGCGGTCGGGCGCTACCAGCGCCAGTGGCAAAAGCACCGTCTGCAACACCAGGCCCACCGACCCCGCGCTGCCGCGCTGGGCAACCTCGGCCACGTCGAAGGTGTACTCGCCGGGACAGGCCGGCCCGCCGGGAACAAAGGTGAGCGTCTGGGAATCCAGCTCGTCCCCTTCCAATCGGGCATTGCACACGGCCGCGGCGGCGCGCACTCCGGTGAGGTGCTGGGGCCGGAGACCCGGCTTCCGGCGTCCGGCGCGGATGTGCTCGATACGCAGCGGTCGCCCGGTGATGATCGCCAGCGTCAGGGCGGAGCGCAGCACTTGCCCCCCACCCTCGCCGCGAGAACCATCGATCACCACATCCCGCCATTCGCTATTCGCCATTCGCTATTCGCTCATTTCTCCATCTCGCGCAGTGCCTCGTAGGCCGGGCGCACGCTGGTCTCGGGCCAACCCGGATCGGTGATAGCCCACCAGTATTGCTCGTCCTCCTCGGTCCAGCGAGAGTCGGCGATAGAGATCACCGTCATCAACCCAATCCAGGGAGACCAGTTTTCCTTGGCGTAGCGAAACGCCCGCACCAGATAGTCCGCCTTCTGTTCCTCGGTGACGGCGAACCAGGCGTACTCGGGATGCACCGGGTCGGTGGTCCACCCCATCTCTAGCACGGCGATCTGTTTATCGGCGTCGCCGTAACGCAGCATGACCTCGCGCGCGTCCTCGACGTGGCGGAAGCAAAAGAAACGGTGCCCACTGTGTTTTTCGGCCACTTCGTCGGGCGAGGCCTCGGGCGGATAAAGAAACCCGGGGGCATGCACGCCCAAGAGATCAAAGTAAGGGGCGGCGCCAGCCTCGTACATAGCGGACAGGTATTCGATATCCGGTATCGCTTCTGGCGGGCCGTTCCCGGTGGGCGAAAGCCCGGCCGAGATGACCAATACGTCCGGGTCGGCGGTCTTGATGCCGATGTAACAGGCGCGCAGCAGCTCGACGTATCCTGCCGGGTAGGGCGGGCGATTCTGCCACTCGCGGGCCAGGTTAGGCTCGTTCCACACCTGGTAGGCTCGCACGCGCCCTCGATACCGCTCGGCCAACCGATTGCAAAAGTCACCAAAATCCTGCGGGTCCTCGACCGGCCCGCTGCCGGCCCCCTGGGGCGGCATGGCCCACACCGGCTGGCGGTCGAGGCGGAATAGCAGGTTCAGGCCCAGCCGCTCCGCGTCAGCGACGATGCGGTCGGTAAAGTACCAATCGTAACTGCCTTTGACGATCCCCTCGACGTCTCTCCACCCCACCTGCTGCTTGACCCACCCAAAGCCGGCGTCGCTGATCAGTTCCAGGTCGCGTAGCGCAATTTTCTCGTCCCACCACAAGGAAGCCTGCAAGCCATATTCTGGGGAAGACAGGCGCGCGCGCGGCCAGGAAGTAGGTGTGGGCAAAGAGGTAGGCGTGGGAGATGGGCGGGCGGGAATCCCCAATCCCCAACCCCCAATTCCCGATCTCCAAGATAGAAACGAAAGGCCGAAAGCCAGAAGCACAAAGCCCAAGAACGCAAATCGGACAACCCGTCGTCGCCTGCGGGATTGTTCACTGTTCATTGATTCATTGACTCAATTGACTCAGGGCTTGTCCATCGCGCCGATGGCGCCGAAGGAGGGGCGGGCAATTCCCTGAAAGTCAATGAGCGCCCAAGGAGCGTTAGGGTCTTCTGGCCCATATCCCAACTGGGAAAAGTTCAGATTCCACAGGAACGCCAGGCGGACGAAACCCCACTCGCGCATCAACTGAAATGCCTCCACGTCCCACTGGGCCTGTTCGGCCAGCGTGTTGTCCAGCGCAAACTCCATCTTCGGCGGGTAGCCGCCGAATCCCTCAGCCGTGGCCCAGCCGAACTCGGTGATGCAGAGCGGCTTGTCTCCGCCAGCGGCCACTATACGATCGTGGTAACCCCAGAGGGTGGATTTGAAAGAGTGATCGTGACTGGGATCATCAAATGGACCGCGGAACGTCGCGGTCTCGTCGTTGTATCCTTCGTCCCACGCCACGTTAGGAGGCACATTGATCCCATTGTGGTGCGCCCCCACGCAATCACAGTGGGCGAGCAGGCCAGCCGCTATCAACTGATCAAAGTACACAAAATCATCCACTATTACTGGGCGGCCGGTAGGTTGACAATTCGGGAATGAGACTTGGCAATTGAAGCCCACAGGCGAAAGCGCGCCGCTGATGACGATGATGTTGGGGTCGCGGCTCTTGATGGCCTGGTAAGCAAGTTTCAGCATCTCGACGTACCGCCCCGCATTGATCCCCTCGGCGGTATCCCACTCCCGGTCCAGGTTCTGTTCGTTCCAGACCTCGATGGCGTGGATGCGGCCGCGGTAGCGATCCACCACGAGACCCAAAAAATTGGCATAGTCGGCCAGGTTGTCCGGGGGGGCGCCCTCGGGGTTTTCGTCCACATAGCTGGTGTGGGTCCAGTCGGGCGCGTCCACCACGCTCAGCATGACTTTGATGCCACGCTGGTTGGCCGATTCGACGATCAAGTCGTACATGCCCCACTCTAGCTGGCCGGGTTGGCGCTCGACATCCTCCCAGCGCATCTGCTGCTTGAGCCAGCCCAGGCCCAGGCTTTCGACCTGCCCCACCATATAGTCCACCAGGTCGGTGCTTCCTCCTGTGCCGTGAATGGCGATGCCGTAGCCAAAGGCTTCTTCCATCGGCGGGACGGTGGGAAACTCGGTGACGGTGGTGGGAGTGGGTTGAACGGCAACCGCGCCCACGGTAGGGGCAGCATCCTCACCAGTGGGCGTCACCTCTGCCTCTGGCTGGCTTTTACCACCGTCGGAGCCGACCCACCCATACCAGGTGCAGAACCCGCCGACGACGACGAGAACGAGCCAGGCGGCGATAGCGACGTAGAGCCGTTTGCCGCTCAGTCCTCGGTTTCCATAACTCATCACGACCTCCTTACGGGCAAGGAGGCTCGGCCACAGCCGAGCCCCCCCTATTCTCTCAGGGTCTAAGGCCTACATAGCCGTCAAGTATAACATAGCCAGCGACCCCAGTCAACACACTTCAGCGCGTCCCCAGCAGGTTGTGTAGCGAGTCGCAGGCCGGGCACCCTCCCCCGGGACGAATGATGGCGTACCCATCCTGCGGATCGTAGCCGTAACGCGCAAAGTCAATGTTCCAGACAATGATGCAGCGCACCATCCCTGTATTGACGCTCAATTGTACGGCCTCCGCCAGCCAGGCCGCCTGCTGGGCATTGTTCGTGCCCCGCGCCCAGCCAAAAGCATCTGAGAACGTCGGGACGCCCTCCTGCGAGGCGTAGCCCATCTCGGTGTAGAACAGCTTGCGCGCTCCGCCGAACGTGCTGTAGTATAGCTCCGTCTGAGGCAAAAAGAACCAGGAATGGTGCGTGTCGCCGGGGTTGGCCGGATGGCCGATCCGCGCCGAAGGTGACGTGGCTCCCGAATTGTGATGCGCGCCGATATAGTCCATACAGTTGACTGCTCCGGCGTCGCGCAGCCCGGCCATCCACGGCGCGTCGTCGCAGCCGTTGGGGCCACAGCCACCGAAATATCCGGTCGGGGCCGGGGCCGCGCTTATGACGGCGGTGCCGGCATTTGCAGCCTTGATGGCGTTGTAGGAAGCGCACAGCAAGTTGGTGTACGCCTGCGGGCTGATGTGGCCGATGGCCCACTCGCGATCAATGTTGGGTTCGTTCCACACTTCGATAGCGTCGGCCCCGGCCGCTGCCAGCCCGGCCACCCAGTTGGCAAAGTTCTGCTCAAAGCCAGCCTGAGTGACCATGTTGGGCGAGCCCAGGGCGCTCAATTGAATCTTGAACCCCTGGGCATGTGAGGCCGCGACCAGCCCGGAGACATCCTGCCCGTAGTGTACCTGGACTTTGGACCAGTTCATACCGGCATAGTGCATCTTGTCGGCGTAGGGGAAGGCGGTATCGCGGACGTGCCCGCCCAACTCGAACGAGCCGCCGCTGACCGGCACGACGACCGCAGGAGGCGGGGTCGTCACCTCGCCGGCCTGGATCACCACCGAGAGGTTGCCGCCAAAGAACCCCTGCGCCGTCTGCATACGCCAGATGCCGCTGTAGCGGCCGGCGTCGGCGGGGGCTACCATGTCCACGCTGACCTCTGTCTCGGCGCCGGGCTCCAGCGCGCCCACCGCGACGCTTTCCGGCGCGCCCATCTGCGAACCTTCGGAGAAAGCCAGCACGGTGTCCTCCGGCCAGTCACAGGTCCCGACGTTGCGCACGCGCCAGGTTTTGACGAATCCCTCCCCATTGTCCAGTTGCGTGTTGTCGGGGATGGTCACGTCGGCCACGTAGCTGGCGCCGAAACACTCGTCCGACGCTGCGCCCACAGCGGCGGCAGGCTCAGAGACGGCTATGGCCTCCGCCGCCGTGATCACTTCCGTCACCTCGGGCGCGCCCACGTTGACCGTCACAGAGCCATGGTCGAACCCGGCGATGGCTGCGCCGACGGTATAGGTGCCGGTCGGCACCAGCACCGTCCAGACATAATCCGGCTCGGTCAAGGGCGCGGCCCGTTGACTTATTCCCGCCTCCGCGCTAGAGATCGTCCAGACAACCTCCATCTCCTGGCCCGCCGGAGGCGCAGACCCATTCCGATAGGCCATCACTGCTTCCAAGCTGCCGGAGGCGTTGCCGGCAGCGAGCACGTCGCTCACGGCGACCCCACCCAGGCAGTAACGACGCGCCCAGTTCAGCTTGAGGGTCAGGTTGGAGGGGGTGCCCAGCCATACAGAGTTAATCTCCCCATCGGCGGCCTCGTACTCCAGGCGGTAGGTGCCGCCGTTCTCCTGGGGCGTGATGCTCAACAAGTGGCCCGCAAAGCCAAATGTCACCTGGCTGCCGGGTTCCACGTGGGCAACATCCTCGATAGCTGTCGCGTTTCCGAAAGGAGCCAATGCCTGTCCCAACGAGATGTGTTCGATCCCCCCCCTGCCCAGTTCCGCGCTGAGAGAGGAGATCAGCATACACAATTTGTGACGCGATACCTGGGCCGTGGCCCAATTGAGCAAACGCTGCGCCTCACCCATCTCGGCGTAGGCGGCGGGGTCGTCGGGGAACGGCGCTTTGACCGCATCGGCAACGGAGCCGATGGCGGCCCAATCGTAGCCGCCGCTATCCCACCCTCCATTGGTGGGCGCGGCGGCCTCGACGACGACGGTCAGCCGCAATCCCTCGGCGTGAAGGGCGTCGGCCAACGCGCCGATAAAGTCGCTGTACTCGTCCCGCTCTTCGGGTGTGACGCCCCGATAGTCCACGTCCACCCCGGCAAAGCCTCTCTCCGTACAAAACTGCACGATGCTGGCAATGTGGGCCTCTCGAGTCTCGGGCACCGTCAGCAGATCGGAAAGCAGTTCCCGGTTAATGGCCGCGCCAGGAGCCCAGTTGCGCAAGGTGGGCAGCACGGCGTAGGCGTCTCCCTCGACCGGTTGCAGCAAGCTATCTGGGTCGCCGACGAAACCGCCGTCCGTGCCCAGCAGCATACCAACGGGGTTGACCTCGTCGAGCAGGCCGGCGGCGGACGCCAGGCTGTCGTTAGCTTCCAGGTACGTTGACACGGTCCGCGTGATCGCTCCAACCTGAACGACGACCAGGTTAGCGGGTACGTCGGTCACGTGGGCGCTGATGTGCTCGTGCTCGGCCATCTCGGTGTAGAGTTCGCTACCCACCCATTCCCAGGATTCGCCGCTCCAGGTATAGAGATCGAGCGTTTCCCAGGGCTCGGCGTCGTTGGGCATCACCACGTCAATCGTCACCGGCTGACCGGGGTTGCCGCGCGTCCGAATTTGATAGAGCGGGCTCTTGACCTGGAGATAGGAGGGCAGAGCAGCCACCGCTTCCTTGGACACAAAGCCAGCGTCGCCCATCAAAAAGACCTGGCGTGGCGCCGCGTCCAACCGCACGCGCAATTTGCCCTCGAAAGTCTCGGGATCCACACTCAAGGTCAGCCCATCGTCGTGCGAGATGGTGTTGTTTTCGGCGTTGAGGGTGGTATAACCGGCCAAGCCCACCCTCTGCAAAAGCGAGATGGGAGGCAGGATCAGGGCCACGATGATCAATACAGCGATCGCGCCGTAGGCCCAGGCTCCGCCGCCGGGTTGTCCACGCACGTGGGCCAGGGTGGCCCGGAGACGCTGACCGAAGGAGGGCACCTCGTCCGGCGCTTCTCTCGCCGGCGCAGGCCGGGCGGCGATGTCAGGTTCTGGCTCTGTCGCCGCTTTCTCCACTGCGGCCTCGGGCTGCTCAATTGTAACGGGAGCCACCGACTCTGGCAATTCCTCCTCCAAAACCTCTTCCGCTCTGGCGTCTTCTGCCAGCAGGGTGGCCGCCAGCGCGGCCTCCTCTTCCAAGGCCCTGGCGACTCGCGGCGCTCTGGCTTGCCCAATCTCAGACGGCAAGCTGAATCCGTGTTCCACCAACTGTCTTTTGAGATCAGCCAGTGATTTGGGACCAAAGCCCTTGATGTCGGTCAGGGCTTTATCCCCCCCCTCCTCGAGAGCGGCCAGCGCGCCACCTACGGTGCTGATGCCTGCACCGGTCAGGGCCTTTTGGGCACGGGCGCCAAGTCCCAGCTCTGCGATAGAGAGAGCAAAAGTTACGTCTTGCATAAGGTTACCTCGTGTGTGATACCCATTCTTTTGATAGTCAGCGTTAATCTGCGGGTGGAGCTGCCTAATCAGCGTCCTGGTTCCGAAAATCGTAATCTTCCAGTATCCAGTACTCTAAACTCTGGGGGGAAGAAGTCAATCGGAAGCATAAAAACGGCGGCGCTCAGCCGCCGTATAACACGCAGCGCCCTCTCCAGGCCCCTCCCCTACCCGAAAAAGCGACGCTTATTCTAGCACAGGGCGGGGCTTTTGGCAAACGTCGAGATCGCGAGCGTATCACGCTGGGGGCCGGGCATCCGAGCATTTACGAGACCTGGAGATTCAGCCACGCTCAAATCAACGAGTACACACGCCCAAAATCGCGGGGTATAGTTCATCAGGACTCACCCCTGCAACTCGACGATCAACTCGTGAATCCGGTTCAGCCCTGCCCGCAGATAGTCGGGCGGCAGGCCGTAACTGATGCGCAGGTGATGGTCCACGCCAAAGTGGTCCCCCGCAGCGATGAGCACGCCCTTCTCGTGGATCAGCCGCCTTACCAGATCGGTCGAGTTGATGTCGAGGTGGTAACGGGCGAAGGAGATGGCCGCCGCCTGAGGCGGAACCAGCGAGAAGGCGCCCTCGTGACTCTCTAGCCAGCCATCCAGAACGGGAAAGCCCCGGCGGATGTAATCGCGCGTGCGCTGGATCAGGCGTGGCCGCACCTCGGGGGAAAGAGCGATGGTCGCCAGCTTGTTGGAGAGCATCGTCGCGCTGATGGTGACGTATTCGTGGCGCGCCCAGATCTCGTCCGCCGTGTCTGCCGGCGCGACCACCCAGCCCAACCGCAGCCCCGGCAGGCCATAGGCCTTGCTCATACTGCCCATCGCCAGGGCCTTGTCGTACCGACCCCAGAATGAGGGGGTTTGCGTATCGGTCAGCCGCTCCGCACCGCTATAGACCTCGTCGGCCAGGAGCCAGGCCCCGACTCGCTCGGCGGCTGCCACGACACCGTCCATTTCTGTTGCCGTGAGGATGTGGCCGGTGGGGTTATTGGGGTTACATACGGCGATCAGCTTTGTCTGAGCCGAAACCATCTCGTTCAACTCGTCCAGGTCGAGGCCCCAGCCCAGCTCTTCTCTGAGATGGAAGCACTTGACCCGCAGCCCCAAGTTGTGGCCCAGTCCCCAAATCTGCATATAGTTGGGCAGCATCACCACCATCTCGTCCCCTGGGGCCAGAAGCGTCTGGAGGGCGATAAAGTTCGCCTCGATGCACCCGACGGTGACCAGGACGTTGTCGGGCGTCGCGCCGGGGTAGAGGGCGGCGATGCGCTCCCGCAGTTCGATTGTGCCGTTGGCCTGCGGATAGTTCAACTCGGTGGCCAGCAGTCTCTCTATTTCCGCTGGATCATCCACCAGTTCGCGGATGGTGACGGGATGGACGCCGCTCTCCGAAAGATTGTACTCGACGACGTTTTCCCACTTGGACATGATGCGTTCCAGTTCAAAGGGTCGAAACTTGGTCATATTGTTCCTCCTATGCTGCTCTTGCGCGAGATAATGAGAGGGTACTTTCCACAGTATAGTGCATTTCGCACAAAGGTCAATTTGTATCCTCTCAATAACCTGGGGTTTGAAAGGCAAGAAACCAGGTTTTTTTGAAAAACCTGGTTTCTTTCCCCGAACTATTGAGATGATACGTCAATTTCTTGACTTCTCCACAGGTTTGGGCTAAACTCAAGGATGCAACTCGTGAACAAGGGGTGCGTATTATTGGATAGTCGCGCATTTCCATTTGTGAAAGGAGGCTATTATGAGGCGCAGATCGAGTTTGGGCTTTGGACTGATATTGGTGTTGGTCGGGGTGTGGCTTCTGGTAGGTCAGTGGATGCCGTGGTTGCTGCCCCAGTTCTCTTGGCCGTGGACTATCATCGGCGTGGGGGCCTTGCTGCTGTTGCTCGGGCTGCTGACCGGAACTCGTGGATTGGCTGTGCCAGCCTGCATCGTCGGCGGCATAGGCGGGTTGCTATACTGGCAGAACACGACCGGGAACTGGGAAAGCTGGGCCTACGCCTGGGCGCTGATCCCCGGCTTCGTCGGGGTGGGGATCGTCCTGGCGGGATTGCTCGGCGGAGAGGTCCGCAAGGGGATGAGTGAGGGCAGCGGGCTGATTCTGATCAGCTTGGTGCTGTTCGCGATCTTTGGATCGTTCTTTGGCGCGCTGGGCATGGTGGGCAGTTACTGGCCGGTGTTGTTGATCCTGCTAGGACTGTTGCTGTTGGGGCGAGGGCTGTTCCGCTCTCGCTGATCAATGGGCGCGCTTGAAGCCTGATGTATCTGGGGCGTAAGCGTTCAGGCATACCTATTTTGGAGAACCAAGAAGGGCACAAAGGGCACCAAGAAAGTGCCAAGTTCTGCGACTGTTTTTGGTTTTTTCCTGTTACTACTCAGGTCAAGACCTCCGAGGTCTGCGACAGGCATTCTGCCCACTGCGACCGTCGAAAAAGGCCGGGATTTCACGCCTGAACGGGTTTTGCAAGACCTCGGAGGTCTGAGCGCGTGCCAGGCTGAGTAGTTACTTTTTCCTTTGTGTACTTTGTGGTAAAACAGGCTTTCCCTTGAACAGTTACTCTACCGCTGTTTTACGGCGGCGCGGCTCAATCTGAGCAATCTCGAGAGTCCCGTCAATGTCATTGGAAGACTATCCTCACCCATCGGTCACGGTGGACGTAGTCATATTCACCTTGCGCGAGGATGACCTGCAAGCGTTGCTCATCAAGCGCAGACACCCCCCTGGCGAGGGAACGTGGGCCATCCCCGGCGGTTTTGTCGAGATCGGAGAATCGTTGGAGGAAGCGGCGCTGCGAGAACTGGAGGAGGAGACCGGCGTCCGCGACGTCTACCTGGAGCAACTCTATACCTTTGGAGACCCAGGCCGCGACCCTCGAGGCCACATCATCACAGTAGCCTACTTTGCCCTGGTTCCTGCCGTCGCCATTGACCCCCGCGCCGGATCGGACGCTGCCGCGACTGGTTGGTGGTCCGTCTACGATCTACCTCCGTTAGCCTTCGACCACACCGACATCTTGGCCTATGCTCTGCAGCGGTTGCGCTACAAGCTAGAGTACACGGCCGTGGGTTTCGAGTTCCTGCCAGAAACATTCACCCTGAGTGAACTACAGACCGCTTACGAGATCATATTGGGGGAGGGACTGGACAAGCGCAATTTCCGCCGCAAAATTCTCAGCGCGAACATCATTGAGAAAACGGGCCAGTATCGCAGCGGCGAGGGCCGTCCAGCCAGACTATACCACTTTCGCGATGATGCCGTGGCAGAAGTTAAAGCGCGGCGCTTGTTTCCTTGACAAATCAAGTCTTTGGACTATACTTTGTGTGCAAATAACACCAACGACCTTTTTCTTTTTTGCAACCATTTAGTGTATGTTTAACACTAATTAAGGAGATTCCAATGCCACTTTCCGATCAAATCGCTGCCTGGCTCCGCGAGCGCCTCGCCGCCGCCAACGCTGACGGATTTGTCTGCGGCCTCAGCGGCGGGGTGGATTCGGCCACCGCCGCTGCGCTGGCGGTGCGGGCCGTCGGCTCGGAGCACGTCCTGGCCGCGCTGATGCCCTGCCGCTCAGTGCCAGAGGACGCCGCGCTGGGGCAGCTCGTCGCCGCCACCTTTGGCATGCCCACCGTCACTGTGGATTTGAGCGCGGCCTACGATGCGCTCGTGGCCCAGGTCCCGCCTGATGCACAGTCCGGCGGCTTGGCCGCTGCCAACGTCAAACCCCGGCTGCGGATGATCACGCTCTACTACCTGGCTCAGTCCCGCAACTATTTGGTGCTCGGTTCGGGCAACAAGACAGAACTCGCCGTAGGCTACTTTACCAAGTATGGAGATGGAGGAGTGGACCTTTTGCCCCTGGGCAACCTGGACAAAACCCGGGTATGGGAGCTGGCCCGCGAGCTGGGCGTGCCGCGCGAGGTCGTCGAGCGGGCCCCTTCGGCGGGGCTGTGGCCTGGCCAGACCGACGAGGGGGAGATGGGCATCACCTACCGCGAACTGGATCGGGTGCTGGCAGCCATTGATGCGGGCGATACCTCTGACATCCAGCCGGCGACGCTGGAAAAAGTGCAGGGGATGGTGGCCCGCTCCGCTCACAAACGGGCCATGCCGCCCGTGTTCAGAGTAGGAAGTGAGTGAAAATGGATGAAATTCTCGCCGCTGCTCAACCGCTGATCGAGTTGGCTATCGCCGAGGACATTGGCCCGGGTGACGCCACCTCCGAGGCGGTGCTGCCGGCCGACCTGACGTTACACGCCCGCGTCGTCGCCAAGAGCGCGGGCGTCGTCGCCGGGTTGCCCGTGGCCGAGGCGGTCTTTTACCGCGTGAATCCGGCCCTGCGCTTTACCTCCCACGTGCAGGATGGAGCCCGCGTCGAGCCGGGCGATCTGGTGGCCGAGGTGACCGGGCCAGGGCGGGGGATGCTGGCCGCCGAGCGGACCGCCCTCAACTTTTTGCAGCGCCTCTCCGGCATCGCCACGCTCACGCGCGCCTTTGTGGACGCGGCCGCCAGTACCGGTGCAACCATCCTGGATACCCGCAAGACCCACCCCGGCTATCGCGTGCTGGAAAAGTACGCCGTGCGTATGGGCGGCGGCCAGAACCACCGTATGAGCCTGTACGATATGATGCTGGTCAAGGACAACCACGTTGACGCCGCCGGCTCCATCACCGCCGCCGTCGAGCGGGCCAGGGCCGGCCATCCCGATTTACCCATCGAGGTCGAGGTCAGAAACCTGGACGAGTTGCGCGAAGCGTTAGGACTGAACGTGGACCGCATTATGCTGGACAACATGAGCCTGGACGAGATGCGAGGGGCGGTTCGGATTGCCGCTGGACGGGTGGAGCTGGAAGCATCCGGCAACGTCAATCTGGAGACCGTCGCCGCCATCGCCGCCAGCGGCGTGGACTATATTTCCGTTGGCTCGCTCACTCACTCGGCCCCCGCTCTCGATCTGAGCATGAAAATCTCCAACCTCCAATCTCTAATTCTTGCTCTCAAATCTCAGTTGGGGGACTCGCTCGTCATCCTCGGCCACCACTACCAGCGAGATGACGTGATCCAATTCGCCGACTTTCGGGGCGACTCACTCAAACTGGCCCGCGATGCCGCCAACTGCCACGAGGCAAAGTATATTGTTTTTTGCGGCGTCCACTTTATGGCCGAGACGGCCGCTATCCTGGCCCAACCTGGCCAGACCGTGCTCATACCCGACCTGGAGGCCGGCTGTCCGCTGGCTGCTATGGCCGGCCTGGAGGACGTGGAGCAGGCGTGGGCGCAGTTAGGCCAAGCGATGGACGTCGAGAACGAGGTAATGCCGATAACCTACGTCAACTCGTCTGCCGGCCTGAAAGCCTTCTGTGGGCGGCACGGCGGATTGGTCTGCACCTCCTCCAACGCCCAGGCGGTGCTCGAGTGGGCGCTCGAACAGCGGCCCCGCGTCCTCTTCTTCCCCGACCAACACCTGGGGCGCAACACGGCCAAGCGCATGGGTGTCTCGGTGGAGGAAATGCTGATGTGGAACCCGAGCCGCCCTAACGGCGGCCACGATGCCGCTACCTTGAAGCAGGGGCGAGTCTTTCTCTGGCGCGGCTTTTGCAACGTCCACCAGCGCTTTCTCCCAGAGCACGTGAGCGCCTGGCGCGAGCGAGAGCCTGGCATTCGCATCATCGTTCACCCGGAGTGTATGGAACGAGTCGTGGACCTGGCGGACGAGGCCGGCTCCACCGCCTATATCATCCGCCGGGTGGAAGAATCGCCGCCGGGCAGTATATGGGCCATCGGCACCGAGTTCAACCTGGTCAACCGTCTCAAGCACGAGCACCCGGAACATCTCATCGCTTCCCTCTCTCCCGAACCGAGTTATTGCCGAACGATGAACCTCATCACGCCGGAGAAACTGGCCCGCGTGCTGGAGGGGCTGGCCCAGGGAGAGACCGTCAACCCGGTCACCGTCCCGGATGAGGTGGCCCGCGACGCGCGGGCGGCGCTGGAGCGGATGCTGGAGATATGAGAGACCCTAAAGGTTTCAGGAAAGTCTTTAATGAATTCTCACCAAACCGACGTTCTGATCATCGGCTGCGGCATCGCTGGCGCGTCGGCCGCACTGCGGCTGGCGCAGGATAGCCAGCGGCAGATCACCATAATCACCCGCACCGCCGAGCCGGAGGAGAATAACACCCGCTATGCCCAGGGCGGCATCGTCACGCTGGGCGAGGACGACAGCGCCGACCTGATCGTCGAGGACGTGCTGGCTGCCGGTGCTGGTCTCAGCCTGCCCACTGCCGCCCGCATCCTGGCCACGGAAGGGCCCGAGTTAGTGCGCGACGTTCTCGCGGGGAGTGTGGGCGTTTCTTTCGACCAGGCCTACGGTATGGAGGGGGCGCACTCGCGCCCGCGTATTCTCCACGTAGGAGACGCCACCGGCAAGGCCATCATCCAGGCCCTCATCGCCGCCATGCGCCAGCGGCCTAACGTAGACATAGTCACCGAGGCCACCGCCGTGGACCTAATCACGTTTCCCCACCACGCCAACGACCCCCTGAGCGTCTACGAACCCATTACCTGCCACGGGGCCTATGTTTTCGAGCAGTCGCGGCGGGTCGTCCGCCGCTATCTGGCCGGAGCGACCATCCTCGCGACCGGCGGGCTGGGTCGCATCTACCGCTACACCACCAACCCGGACGGCGCGCGGGGGGACGGGTTAGCGATGGCTTACCGGGCCGGTGCGCGCGTCATCAACGCCGAGTACGTCCAATTTCATCCCACCGCTCTCGCTCTACCGGACGGAGGGGGATTCCTCATCTCTGAGGCGGTGCGGGGCGAAGGAGGGCGTCTATTCACGCCCGCCGGGCGCCATTTTATGGAAAAGTACGCGCCCGAGTGGCAAGACCTGGCTCCGCGCGACGTGGTGGCCCGCGCCATCCACCACGAGATGGTCGAGCACGGCTATCCCCACGTTCTCTTGGACATCCACTCCGCCATATCTCCGGAGCGCATCCAGGAACGCTTCCCCACTATCTATGCCCGCTGTCTGGAACTGGGGCTGGATATAACCCGCCAGTCCATCCCGGTCGTTCCGGCCGCCCACTATTTCTGCGGAGGTGTCTGGACCGACGAGTGGGCGCGCGCGACGGTCGAAACCCTCTACGCCGTCGGCGAGGTAGCCTGCACCGGTGTTCACGGCGCGAACCGGCTGGCGAGCACATCGCTCTTGGAGGGCCTCGTCTGGGGCAATCGCGCCGCGCGAGACATCGCCGACCGCGACTCGCTCCCCGTCGCCGGCCCCGATGACGTTCCTCTCTGGGAGGAAATAGGGTTGGAGGAGGCCGACCCAGCCCTGATCTGGCGCGATATGCGCACCATCCAGCACACCATGTGGCACTACGTCGGCCTCGTTCGCTCGACCAGGCGGCTGACGCGCGCCATGCGAGATTTGGGCCACCTGAAGCAAGACATCGAGGATTTCTACCGCGCCACCCGCTTGAACGACGCACTGATCGGGCTGCGCCACAGCGTCCAAGCGGCCATCATCGTCGCCATGGCCGCGCAACACAACCGCCGCAGCCGGGGCTGCCACTATCGCGACGATACCAAAGGCTCGGCGCCGATGTGAGTCACACCCCGAGGTTGCGAAAGACCTCGGAGGCCTAGGGGCGACTATGACCGACCACCGCCTGGTCAAACTGAGCAAATTCTTGGCCCTCATCCTGCGCCACCAGCCGGAGCGGTTCGCGCTAGAGGTGGACGAGGAGGGCTGGGCGTCGCTCTCCGAGGTGATAGAGATCGTGCGCGGGCTGCCCAACTTTCGCTGGGCCACCCGCGCCGACGTGATGGCGCTAGTCGAGCAGGAAGCGGGCGACGGGAAGCGCCGCTTCCAGGTGGAGGGAGGCCGCATCCGCGCCCGCTACGGCCACTCTATCGCGCAACCGGTCCGCTACGAGCCTTGCACGCCGCCGCCGACCCTCTACCACAGCACCTCTCCCGACGCGCTACAAATCATCCGCCGCGAGGGTCTCAGGCCAATGGGGCGGCAGTACGTCCACCTCTCGCCCGACCCGGAGGTGGCCGTGAGCGTCGGTGCCCGCCACGACGAACGGCCCGTCGTCGCCGTCCGCGCCGCCGCCGCTCACGCAGCGGGCATCCAGTTCTACCAGGCGGACGAGGCGGTCTATCTGGCGAGAGAGATCCCGCCCGAGTTTGTGGAGAGCGATTGAGAGCCGGGGCTACTTGCCCTTGAACTCGGGCTTGCGCTTTTGGAAAAAGGCGGCCAACCCCTCGGCTGCGTCCTCGGTCTGGGCGATGAGGGAGAGCATCATGGCCTCCCAGTGGAGCGAGTCGCGGAATGTAGCGTGCAGCGCGCGCCGCATCCCCAACTTGATGGCGCCGATGGCGAGCGTCGGGCCGGCTGCCAGCCGCACGGCCCACTGGCGGGCCGTGTCCAGCAGCTCCTCGTCCGGCACGACCCGGTTGACCAGGCCAATCTCGGCCGCCTCCGGCCCATAGACGCGCTCGCCGAAGAAGGCCAGTTCCTTCGCCTTGCGCAGCCCCACCAGCCGGGGCGTCATAAAAGTGCTGCCCATGTCCAGCACCATGCCAATGTTGACATAGCCCAGGCAGAGGTAGGCCGATTCCGCGATCAGCGCCAGGTCGCAGACCAGGGCCAGGCTGCAACCGCCGCCCACCGCCGGCCCGTTGATCGCCGCCAGCCACGGTTTTTCCATCTCGGCGATGTCGGTCAGCAGCTCGTTCATCGCCATGAGCGCCGCCCGCACCCCCATGCCGCCGCTGGCGAGCGCCTCTCCAGAGCCGCCCAACAAGTTGGCCCCGGAGCAGAATCCCCGCCCGGCTCCGGTGAGCAGGATTGCCCGCACGTCGCGGTCGTTCGCCACCTCGTCCACGACATCGCGCAGCCGGACGAGCACGTCATAGCTGAGTGCGTTGAGCGTCTCCGGCTGATTGAGGGTGACGGTGGCAACCTGCTCGGATTTCTCTAGCAAAACAAGTTCAGAATTCATCGTCGGCTCCTTTTGAAGCTTGACTTTTTACGCTTGACGTTTCACACTGGTATCGGCGCGATAACCTGCGATGACGTGAACATCCAGGTAACGAGCGCCGCGTTGACCAACGCGCCCAGATAGGGCCGGCCCGTGAGTTGGTAGAACCAAGTCGAGATCGGGGTAGTCATTATCAGCACGCCGATGATGTGAAAGAGATTCATCGTGAACGAGGCCAGCATCCCGCCGGGGCCGACGAACGGAATGGCTCCAACTGTGAGCAGTGGCACGTACTGTATCATCATGAACAGAACCAGCGGTACCACGAGTGCGAGCGTGTTGGCGAGCGACCAGGAGACAAAGGTCTTGAGCCAGGTCTCCCTCCTGGGTAGGCGAAGCTGGCCGTGCAAGAAGAACCCCAGCAGCACAAAGCCGATCAGCAGAAACGGAAAGTAAAGCCAGAACATCAAGAAGCGGTAGGGGGTCAGGTCGCTGGCAAAGGGAAAGATGAAGCGATAGTCCACGATAAAGATGCGCTCCAGCAGATGCTCACACAGATAGGCAAAGGAGAACAGAATCGCTCCCAGCAGTGCCGTCTTACCGATCTGCGTCCAGTCCAACCCGAACCGATCGTCTCGGTACGAGATACCCAAGTCCGCCAGCGTCAGTCCACTCTCCCGCGCTCGTCTCTTGAACCAGCGTCGGAAAATGAAAAAGCCGATGAGGTTGATCCACACGAACCACCAGACGGTGCCGTTGACCATCATCATCGGGAACAGCTTGTCAATGTGGACGACGTAGACGTGCAGGCCAAAGAGAACGAAAATCAGAAGCAGATAGAGCCACATCAGCAGCCCATTGATCGCGGCGTGTTTTAGATACGCTTTGCCGGAGCAGGCATAAGCGCCTGTCTCGACAGGCGAGCCTGAAACAGGAAGGCGGAGCGAGCGGAAGAACTTTGTGCGAAGAAACATCAGCCCCAGCGGCAGGAGAGAGGTCAGCCCGGCCAGCATAGCGACCAGCGTGGCCCATTCTTTGATCGGCCAGACCTGGCTTTCGATGAGATCTTGCCACCACCCCTTCCCCGGGTAGAGGGCGGATCTCATCCACTTCAGAGCCTCGGCGATGGCAAAGCGACTGTGGGATTCTTGAATGTGGATCGTGGGCAGTACCAAGACCCGCCGCGCCGTCCCTTGCGCAAAGTCTCCATACGTCACCCCAAGCTGCGGGTTCTCGACTGGGATCACCTGCCGGGTCTGCGGCGTGCTCATCCATTCCTTCTCAATGTCGTCGGTCCCCGTCATACGCTCACGGTACTCGTCATATTGACCGATGATCATCAGCATGTTCCTGGGGTTGGTTGCAGAAGCGTCGAGAGTGTAGGCAAAGCCAGAGATGACCAGAGCGTCCACCGTTGGATCTTCCAGGGCGATGGTGTAGGCCATCTCGGCCCCCAGGCTGTGCCCCATCATACCGACGCGGTCGGCATCCACAAAGGGCAACGACTTGAGATGTGCCAGC
The DNA here is from genome assembly GCA_964393895.1 of uncultured Anaerolineales bacterium. Taxonomy (GTDB): domain Bacteria; phylum Chloroflexota; class Anaerolineae; order B4-G1; family B4-G1; genus B4-G1. Next base: position 22,668 of record CAYMWP010000068.1, read on the forward strand.
GAGGTCAGACCGCCATACGTCTCGTCAAAATCTGACGCATCCGGGTCGCCTGGGATACCCGAGTTTCCCCGTCCAATGGCGTCTATGTTGAGCACCACAAAGTCGTGCCGCGCCAGTTCGATGCAGTAGGCATCACTCGTTTCCCGGTTGTTCTGATAGCCGTGGATGTAGACAATGCCCGGCATTGGGTCATCCTGCGTCGCCTCAATCGGCCTGAGGAGCTTGGCCCGGATTGGGATGTCGTTGTAGTTCAGGTAGGTCACGTTGCTGACCTCGACCCCTCCAAAATCTCTCTGCGCCAGCGAGGCGGCGACGACTGCGCCAACCAGTATAACTAGACCAACAATCAGAGCAAAGCCTGCCTTGCTGCGACGTTCGGTATTGAGAAGCGTGCTTGTATCCATTCCACCTCCGATCTAGAAAACGAATTCTCACTAACTTGATGTGGGGCAAATTGCCAATTTTCCCCTACGCGCTGCCTCAGAATATTGAAAAAGCCTTGCGTCACTACTCACCATTCGCGTAATCCGTGACCACTATGGTGAATTCTATGCCAGGCCA
>CAYMWP010000069.1:0-23137 GCA_964393895.1 uncultured Anaerolineales bacterium
AGATTCTCTGGCGATACGAAACACGTTCTCGAGACAAATACGCGACCTAAACCTCAGAGAGCTGGATAAAAGCGATTGCCCTACTGTACAGATGGAGACTTTTTGACAACAGGCACTCAGGGTATATAATAAGCGCAAGCTGGCGTCCTGTCAAGATGGTGGACGAGTAGAGCGATGGACGAAGCAAAGCTGATCCAAGCCGCCCAACGAGGCGACGTGAACGCCTTCAACGAACTGGTGTTGGCCTACCAGGAGCGGGTCTATAACCTCGCCCGGCGCATCATGGGCGATCCCGCCTCGGCCGCCGACGCCACCCAAGAAGCCTTCATCGCTGCCTACCAATCTATCGAGCGCTTTCGGGGCGGCTCTTTCAAGTCCTACCTGATGCGCATCGTCTCCAACAAATGCTACGACGAGCTGCGCCGCCGCAAACGCCGTCCAGTCAAGTCTTTCGATGATTTCGGCGAGTTGGACGAGGATGCCAATCCTGCGCTGTCGAATGGAAGCGCCGGGCCGGAGGAGCACGCCGAGCGGCAGGCAGTAGCCCGTCTGATCCAGACCGGCATCGAGACGCTCCCTCCCCATCAGCGCATCACGCTGGTACTCTCCGATGTGCAGGGGATGAACTACCAGGAGATTGCCGCAGTGACAGGCGTGAGGCTAGGGACGGTAAAGTCGCGGCTGGCGCGGGCGCGGGTCAGTTTGCGGGATTACCTGCGCGAGCAAGAGGAACTTTTGCCCGCACAGTATCGTCTTGGATAAAGAGGCAGGGGGCAAGAGGCAGGAAGCAGGGGACTGGAGGCTATCTGAGGGGTACGTGATGGGCAGATTGTCTGGGCTACGAACAAAACGGGAGCAGGTCGCCGAGCTGCTTTCGACATACCTGGACGGTGAGTTGAGCGCAGTAGAGCAGGCCCGCCTGGAAGCGCAACTGGAGGCCAATCCGGCGCTACAGGCCGAACTGGACGCGCTGCGCCAGACCGTAAAGCTGGTGCGCGACCTGCCCCAGATTCCAATCCCTCGCAACTTTATCCTGCCGCAAACGATGGCGGCCCGGCCGCGAGCTGCGCCGGCGACGCGCGCCCGTTTCGCCCCATTGCTGACGGCGGCGACCGCCATCGCCGGGTTCCTCTTTGTCGCCGTGCTCTCGCTCGACTTGCTGCGCCCCGCCGGGGGCGACGATCTGGCCCTGGCCCCCGCCCCCCCTCAGATGGCGGCCGAGGTTCCTCCAGAGATCACCGTCGAACGAGAGGTTGAGCCTCCTCCGCTGGCAGCGGAGGCCCCGGTCGAAGAACTTGAGGCCGCCGAGGGGGAAGAACTAGATGGAACACCAGTGGAAGGAAAGGCGACCATTCCGGGGGTGAGTAACGGCGCGCCAGTCGCCGCCTCGCCTGTGGCGGATGGGTCCGCCGCAACTCCCGCCCCCCTGGCTACGACTTTAGCGGACGAGGATTATTGGGACGCCGCCCCGGAGGCGACGCCCGAGGCCGCCCCTCCACCGACCAGAGGGAGCGAAGTTGAATCTCCTGGGGAGGAAGGGGGCGGCGTAGCCAGACCTTTGACGTACCGCTCACTGGAGGTGACCCTGGGCCTGATCGCCTCCGGGCTGGCGCTCGTCACCGCGTGGGCCTGGCGCGCCCGCCGCCGCTAGAGGGAGGGAGCAACTTGTCGCGAATCCTCGCGCTGAACTATTGCCCCCACTGCGGTCACGCGCTCCAAGATAAGGAGGTCTTTGGGCGCGCGCGGCGCTTTTGCCCCGCATGCGAGCGGGTCGTCTTTCGCGAGCACAAAGTTGCCGCGGGCGTGCTCGTCGAACGGGAAGGGAAGGTGCTGCTCGTCCGCCGTCGCGTGGGGCCGCACCAGGGGCTGTGGACTTTTCCCGCCGGCTTTGTAGATTTTGACGAATCCCCCGCCGAGGCCGCGGTGCGCGAGTGCCGCGAGGAGAGCGGCCTAGAGGTGGAACTGACCAGCCTACTCGCCGTCATCGCCGGGCGGGAGCACGAGCGTGGAGCCGACATTGTCATCGTTTACTGCGCCCTGCCGGTGAGGGGCGAACTACAGGCCGGGGACGACGCGGGGCAGGCGGCCTTCTTCACGCCCGACGAAAGCGAACTTCCCCCGCTCGCCTTCCGCGCCACCCAGATCGCTCTCGACGAGTGGCGGGTTTCTCCCCACCAAGCACAGCGCGATGACCCAAGTGACGATGCGTCATCAGCAATGCCTGTTTTGCCGCACCACCGTAAAACAGGCGGTGCTGGTTAGTTTTTCCCTGGCCCCTGCTCTTTCAGGCCGGTGTGCCCAGGCAGGCCAGGTCATTCTCCGACCTGACACTCACGCCGTTTCGCCGCAGGAGAGCGGCCGTCACCCCTTGACCGGCCTTTAGCTTTCCCGTGTGGCTGCCATCGTAGATGCGGTCGCTGCCGCAGGAGGGGCTGCGCTGTTTGAGGATGGCAGTGGTGATGCCATATCGCCGCGCGGCCGCCAACGCGCACTCTGCACCGCGCACGTAGGCCGCGCTGACGTCCTCTCCCGTGAGCGTCGTCACCTGCGCCCGCCCATCCAACACGTCGCTCCCGTCGCCGCCCACGATCTCGGCTGGCGGCCGGGGCGTCGGCAAGCCTCCGGCTGCCTCGGGGCAGATCGGCACGACCTGTCCCCGCGCTACCAGTGGCAGCAGTTCCGCCTGGAGATGACCGCCTCCGTCGTAGGTCGTGGGGATGCCCAGCAGGCACGCACTGACCAGGTAAACGTCCGCCGGGTTATTCTTGGCCACCGCCTCGCTCATCCCCACACCCATCCCAGTGAACGGCCCAGGTGTACTTGGGAAACCAATTTCTCCACGTCGGAGGAGCCGCGGCCCGGACAGGGCGGCGGAGGAGCGGTGAACCGGCGCGCCAGGTGACTGAAACGGCCATCGCATACCGGACAGTAGTATTCGTAGACTGGCATCTCGCGAGCGCCCCAGGTTCTTCGATCGTTCTATAGCACCACGTTCACCAGCCGCCCCGGCACATAGATCACCTTGCGAACCTCTTTGTCGCCAATGTGTCGTTGGACGTTCTCGTCGGATAGGGCCGCCTCACGCGCTGCCTCCTCGGTGATGTCGGCGGGGACCTCGATCCGCGCGCGCAGCTTGCCGTTGATCTGCACGATCAACGTGACGATCTCCTCGGCCGCCAGGTCGGCGTCGAACGCGGGCCAGGATTGCTGGTGGACGGAGTAGGGCCGGCCAGTCCGCGCCCACAGTTCCTCGGCGATGTGCGGACAGCAGGGAGCCAGCAGCAAGAGCAGCGTCTCAACCGCTTCGTCCCAAGTCTGCGTCCCATAGAGCGATGTTCCCTTGGCCTTGACCAGTGCGTTGGTGAACTCCATCAACCCGGCGATGATGGTGTTGAAGGCGAACTCCTCCATGTCATCCGTGACGCGGCGGATGGTCTTGTGCGTCCAACGCTGCAAATCGGCAACCTCTCGCCGGCTCGCCGGCTCGCCGACTCGCTGACTCGCTGACTCGCTTTCCAACACCAAATTCCACATCCGTTGCAGCCAGCGCACCACCCCTTCGATGCCCTGCGAATCCCACGGGCCGCCCTGATCCCAGCGCCAGCCGAACATCAAGTAGGCGCGCACTGTGTCGGCCCCGTACCGGGCCACCAGGTCGTCGGGAGCGATGACGTTGCCCCGGCTCTTGGACATTTTATCGCTATCCTCGCCCAGGATGATGCCCTGGTTGCGCAATACCGTCATCGGCTCGTCGAAATCCACTAGCCCCATGTCCCGCATGGCCTTGGTGAAGAATCTGGTATAGATCAGGTGCATGGTGGCGTGCTCGATGCCGCCGGTATAGACGTCCACCGGGGCCCAGTATTCTAGCTCCCTTGGATCTATGGGAGTGGAGTCGGCGTGGGCCGGTTCGCCTTCCTTGTAGTATGGGCTCAGGTAGGCATAGTTGTACCAGGATGAGCAGGCGAAGGTATCCATCGTGTCGGTCTCGCGGGTGGCGGGGCCGCCGCAGCGGGGGCAGGCAGTGTTCAGGAACCCCTCGTGATATTTCAGCGGGCTTTCGCCAGTAGGCAGGAACTCGGCGTCCTCCGGCAGCAGCACCGGCAGATCCTCGTAGGGCACGGGCACGATGCCACACTCGTCGCAGTAGACCATCGGGATGGGCGCGCCCCAGTAGCGCTGGCGGGAGATCAGCCAGTCGCGGATGCGATAGTTGACGGCGAACTTGCCGGTGCCCTGCTCCTCCAGCCACTCGGTCACTTTTTGCACGGCCACGTCGCCCGGTGTGCCAGTAAATTCTTGCGAGTTGATCATCGCGCCATACTCGTGGTGGAACAGTACGTCGCGATAGAACTCGACGCCCCACAGTATCTCCATCACTGTGCGCTTGGCCTCCAGCTCGGGTTCGAGTTCCCTGCAACGCAGCACGATTTCCTGCTCGGCCTCGACGCCGTCAAAAGGAACGATCGCATCGTCGAAAACGAACAGCCAGCGCGCGCCCACCACCGCCGTCCAAGAACCGGGCCGCCGGTGTGCTCGCGCCAACTCGACGTAGCGATCCACCTGAGCATCTCTCATCGTGATGCACAGAGACGAGTCTCGCCGCTCGAACGGGATGCCGGCCTGGTCGAGCGCCTCGCTGAAGCCTTTCTTCATTGCGCCGGCCGCGACACGCGATTTGGCGACCCCATCGGGCCGGTCAATGACCGGGATGATGGGCAGGCCAAACTTGAGGGCGAACTCAAAGTCCCGCTCGTCGTGGGAGGGGACGCCCATGATGGCTCCTGTGCCGTAGGTCATCATCACATAGTCGGCGATCCAAATGGGGATGCGCTCTTCATTGACCGGGTTGACCGCATAAGCGCCGATAAAGACACCGGTCTTTTCCTTCTCGGTGGACATGCGCTCGATCTCGCTCTGACGGGCAGCTCGCTGTTGGTATTCCTCCACATCCCGCCGGTACTCGTCCGTCGTCAGCTTGTCCACCAGCGGGTGCTCCGGGGCCAGCACCATAAAGGTCGCCCCCCACAAAGTGTCGGGCCGGGTGGTAAAGACGACCATAGGGTCCTCTTGCTCGGTCAGGAAAGTGACGTCGGCCCCCTCGCTGCGCCCGATCCAATTGGTCTGCATCGCGACCACCCGCTCGGGCCAGTCAATCTGGGAAAAGTCGAGCAGTTCGTTGGCATAGTCGGTGATGCGCCAGAACCATTGCTCCAACTCTTTTTTGATGACCGGCGTGCCGCAGCGCTCGCAGTGACGGTCCTCCCCCCAGACCTGCTCGCGGGCCAGGGTGGTGTTGCATTGGGGGCAAAAGTCCACCGGAGACTTTTTGCGATAGGCCAACCCCATATCGTACAGCTTGAGGAAGAACCATTCGGTCCAGCGGTAGTAGCCCGGCAGGCAGGAGACGGCCTCCCGCTCCCAATCGAACATCGTCCCCATGCTTCTCAACTGCCGCCGCATATTCTCGACGTTGGATAACGTCCACGTGTGGGGATGGATGCCCCGATGGATGGCGGCGTTTTCGGCCGGCAGACCAAAGGCGTCGAACCCGATGGGGAAGAGGACATTGTAGCCCCGCATGCGCATGTAGCGGGCGCGCACGTCCGAGGGGGCCATGGCGTACCAGTGACCGATGTGCAAATCGCCGCTGGGATAGGGGAGCATGGTCAGCGCATAGTGCTTGGGCCTGTCGTGGTCAATGACGGAACGGTACAGTTGATCGTCGTCCCACCGTTTCTGCCATTTGGCTTCGATCTCTTGGGGTATGTATTGGTCGGCCATCTTTTTCTCCTTGCCAATCTTTCATCTACGATAGTAACTGCTCAGGCTCAGACCTCCGAGGTCTTTGACAACTGATTCACCCACTGCACAGGTCGAAAATGACCGATGTTTCACGCTCGAATGTGCTTTGGTGAGACCTCGGAGGTCTAAATGAGCAATAGGCTGAGCAGTTACCTACGATAACATAAAAACTCGTCAAGTATTCGCGGGAGCTAATAAGCTTTGCAACAAACAGACTTTACCCCGGTCGTCCAGGCTGTGTTCGACGATCTGGATATGCAGCAACGGGCAGTATTTCGCCAAGTGTCAGGGTCTCAGCGTATACAAATGATCTCCGAAGTCGGCGCGGCTGAACTATGGCATACGTTACTGGAAGAACACTGCCGCCGCGTCCCAACGTAGATGATTGCTCTACTAGTTCCCTTTTTGCCTCATCTCTCCGCCCCGCCGCCACAGCAAGCGGTTCCCCTTCATCTCGGCCGTCACCTTTTCCGCCCGCTCCAGGGAGCAAAGGGTCGCAAAGATGGTGGTGCGGACCAAGAGATAAATGGTCATCATCTCCAGTTCAAGTCCAAAGTGATCGGCCACCTGCTGGATCAAGGCCGGGCTTTCCTGTGGTTCCTCCAACGCCGCGTAGATTAGCGAGCGGATCTCTTCCAGCCTTTCCCGGTTGGCGGCGCAGATTGCGGCGATCTCGTCACCGCCAGCGTAGGCCGGACCGTGGCCCGGCGCAAAGTGAGCATAGGGCAGGCCGGGAAGCCGCTCCAGCGTCGCCAGCCCATCGTCCAGGTCGAAGAAGAAAGGCACTTTGTGCTTTTCCAGTGTTTCCCGCGGAAAGACCGCGTCGCCGCAAAAGAGCACGCCGGAGGCAGCACCGTCGCCCACCGCCGCCCCAATCTGGTTGGGAGCGTGACCGGGTAATGGGACCAGTTCTATCCGGAATGGGCCAATTTCGAGCTTGCCCGGTTCTGCGACATGATTCACCCGACAGGCTTGGGCCAGTGTGAACTTGTGGCATAGTTCGCCGACGGGGGCCGCCCCGCCAAAGAGATATAACGGCTCGATGATGGGGTGCTCCATCATCGCCGCCTCCAGAGCCGGCGCGTACAACTCGATTCCCAGCCGGCGCTGCAAAAAGTGAGCGCCGCCAAAATGGTCGGCGTGGGCGTGAGTGACGAATATCGCCTTCAGAGTAACGTCCATCGCCTCTGCCATACGCAGCACCCGCCGGGCGGCATCCTTGTCCAAGCCCGTGTCAATCAGCAATCCCTGACCTTCCCGCACGATCAGCCCCATATTGGAGCCGCTCTGCAGGTGGAAGACGCCGGCAGCCAACTCTACTCGTTTCATCTCGACATTGCTCCTACGAAAAACCCCCCTCGCTTCAGGGGCGAAGGGGGTTCGCGGTACCACCCTGATTGGAAAGCACCCACTCACGCCAGATGCCTCCATCTCTCAGCCCGCTAACGGGGGCCAAACGTCGCCGGTTACTCGTTTCGCCGGCGCGGCTCACAGGCGAGTTCGGCCTGGTGTGGCGCTCCCCAGGGGCGCCGCTTGTCGGGCTTGCACCTGGTTTTTCCCGGCTCGCTGAGGGGATGGCCTACTACTCCTGTTCACAGCCTTTTTGGTTATTTGCTTGAGGAACTATTTCACGCTGGAAGCCGGTTCTCCGCCGATTCCCCAATTCTCTTTGGGAATCTCGTTGAGGATAACGCGCACGTGCTCTGTTGGGACATCCAACGTCTTGGAGACCGCCTCAGAGACCGCCCGGATCAACTTCCACCGGGTCTCTTTGCCCCGCCCTTCCCACATGTCAATTCTTACAACAGGCATACCGCTTCGCCGCGTGCTGTTACCTTGGTGGACCCGGAGGGACTCGAACCCTCGACCCCCACAATGCCATTGTGGTGCGCTCCCAACTGCGCTACGGGCCCAAGAGTTAAGCTGATGGAGCTGAGGGGACTCGAACCCCTGACCTCTACAGTGCGATTGTAGCGCTCTCCCAACTGAGCTACAGCCCCGCACCTCGTTTCAATTCTACCCTAGATTGGAGAGATGTCAAGGTTGAATGGCCCGGTGATTACCCGCAAGTGCTCGGGGCTATTCAAACGGCCAATTGCATCCACCGCAAAGCACGCCAAGATAATCAAAGAGGGTTTCTTTGCGACCTTGGCGCTTGGCGGTTCAAAGAAAACACCCCTGACCCGGACAAGCCAGAACCAAAAAGGGACAGAGACCACAGAGGCTTCGCAGGCAGAGATTCACCGAGTTTTCTCTGTGAAGCTCTGTGTTCCAAAACTCTTGCTCAATGTGCGATGCTGATAGTTAGACGAGAACCTCTGTCTTTTCCACGCAGGTGATGGACTGCTGCTCCAGCTCTGCCAGCACCGGCTCATAGATCTCGGGCAGCACCGGGATGCGGACGCCGGTCAGGGTGATCTCCCCCTCCAGGATCAGCCGCGTGGAGATGGCCGCCGGCAATCCCACCGTGCGGGCCATGGCGGTCTCTCCACCAGGGATGCCGGTCTCTATCAGGGTCGAGCTGATGCGCTCCTGGCGGTCGGGGTAGCGGGCGGCGAATTCGTGCACCAGAACCACCAGGTCGCGCTCTCCCGCGCGGTAGCCCATCTTGACCAGCATCTGGTCGGCCAGCACGTCCAGCAGTGTGTCCTTGTCCGAGACGGGCGCGTCCTCCAGCAGTCCCAGCCACTCTAGCGTCATCATCACCCCGGAGGTGGGGGAGAGGTTGAGGAAAGCGGCCAGGTCGGCCTCGAGACTGGCCGTCTCTTCCTGGCCGATCAGCTCCGCCATCACCTGGCGAAAGGTCTTGCCGGGCAGATCCGCGCGCTCCTCCAGGCCAAAATAGCCCAGTTGGTTCAGTTTCTGCATCACGTCGCACCAGCCCAGGTTGCGCAGCGTGCCGCGATACATGGTGTCGGTCTCGGGGATGCCATAGAGCTCGACGTAGGGGAGTGAGTTGCGGTTGGGGTAGGCCTCAAAGTCGCCCAGCCCCTCGACCCAGGTCAGGTAGTGGGTGGCAAAGAGGCGCGCGTTGGGGACCTCTACGACGTGGCCGTTCTCCAGGTAGCGGGCGTCGTTACGCCCCGCCAGCACCACCCCGCGCGGACTCCAGGAGAACTTGTAACCCAGGGGGTTGTCGTTGGCGTCAAGGGCGGGCAGGCCGCCGCAGTAGGAGCGGAACGACTTGATCTCGCCGCCGGCCGTGTGCACCCGGTCAATGATCCGCTGGGCCGACATGTGGTCAATGCCGGGGTCGAGGCCGATCTCGTTGAGCAGGATGACGCCTGCCTCCCGCGCCCGCGCCTCCAGCGCCCGCATGCCGTCGCTGACGTAGCTGGTGGTGACCAGGTGTTTGCCGTGAAAGATGCACTGCTCGGCGATCTGGACGTGGTGGACGTAGGGCAGCAGGCTGACGGCCAGATCCGCCTCGGCGACCAGGTCGCTCAGAGACGCGCCGTCCTGCGTGATGTCAAAGGCGACGGCCTTCCCATGCGGGTGGCCGCCGACCAGCGCTTCCGCCTTGCCGAGCGTGCGGCTGGCGACGGTGACTTGAAAGCCTGCCTCGTCGAGCAGGTATTGGACCAGGGGCCTGGCTACCAGGCCGGCCCCGAAAACTAGTACGTGTTTCATTTGGTGTTCCTCCGCTGTAACAAGATGTGTTACTTACGATTGATTCTTCTATCGCGCAATTTGCTCCATATTTTACGCAATCGTCTTGCCTGATTTCTATTCAAGCCCAATCCTTGTACTAACAAGACATCATCCGTGATCTCTAGCACAGCTTCAACATCATCTTTGCGGAGCAGTTTGTCAATTTGTTCCAAATCTAGATACCTGGCCCCTATGAGCGGCAAAGGAAGAGATTCTGCCTCGCTAGGCTCAAAAGTTAACACTCCTCCGCCGTAACTGCGCCCGGTGACTTCGGCAAAGGCAAAGGTGAGCGAGTTCAAAAAGGCGGCAGTCACGGCCTCGCCGTCGGCGCCATCCAGAAACCGCACACGGTGAATGGTGTCGGTACACACGGCCTGGGCAGTGTTGAGCACTAGTTTGGGGTAGGCATGAACCTGACGGAGCATAAAGGCGTCAGGCGCCCAAACTGAGGGCACAATGTACCAACGCTGACGAATCCGGCACTTGTAGCCTTTGTGGTAGTCCTGGGATTTTCCCAGAGTAATGTATTCTTGCAAAGGCTTTGGCAAGTCTTCTATGGGAACGTCCACAGGGGTAAAGAGAAATGCAGGTAGTTGGTCTTTGACGTTACTTTGCCAATCTGCCGCGCCGAAAATCGCGCCGGTGAGGTGGGCCGAACGACTAACGATGCGCTCCAGATAAGGCTCCAGGTCATAGCTCTCGACCTGGTTCTGCGCGAGGACAAAGAAAGTATTGCGCCCGGTGACAATGCCCACATCCACGTCTAAAACCTGGTTGGAAAGGGTAACACCGGGATGTTCGCGCATTTCGCGCAGTAAGCGGATTTCTTCCGAGTCGAGAAAGTATTGGGTCCATTTCTCCGTCGAATGGTCCATTGGCTTGAGTTCAATTGCATCGAGCCTTGCAGGTATCAGTGTGTCCAAGTCTTTAATATCGTTCAACTCGACAGCTCGGATGCCGCCATTTGGGGTATGATTGCGCTCTGCTAGCAGCAAAACAACTTCTTGCTGGATATCTTTAAAGACTAGTCGTTTGAACGTAACCAGAGTCACGCGACTGTAATAGTCGCTGAGGAACTGCCGAACCTCGGCGGCATAGTTGACCTGGAACAGCTCTGCCGGAATGACCATCGCCAAGCGGCCATCCTCCTTGAGCAATAGGCTTCCCACGACGAGGAAAGGTAACCAGGCATTTGTCAAGCGATTGGGGTGCAAGCCAGCCTGCTCCATTAGGCTAAAGGCTATCTGGCGATGATTTTCCGGGAAGTGCTGATAACGAATAAAGGGAGGGTTGCCAATCACAGCGTCAAAGTGCTGCCGCTCTTTGAGTACCAAGGTTAGCACTTTTTCGCCGAACAGATCGTGTTGACAGTGTGCAAAGAAATCTCCTATGTGGATGGTGTTGTTGACCGAAAGAGAAAGCCCAAGCAACTGCAAACGGTGGGCAGCTTTGGCAGCTTCTTGCGGGTCTAACTCGACACCTCGGAGTTGCTGATTCAGCGTTTCTGAAGCTGCGCCAAGCGCCTGTAATCGCCGGGCGGCAGCGACGAGAACATTGCCATCGCCACAACTAGGCTCCAGGACTTTATCGGCGGGCGAACGGATGGCCCAACTTGCCAGAAAGCGGGCTATCGGCTCCGGCGTGTAGTAACCCCCACGCAGTTTCTGGTAGGTGGGCTGCGTCATGCTGCATCACCCTCCAATGCCTCGCCATGTCCCACAGCGGCTAAATCGGTTGCGGTGATGTTGTAGAGGTTGTCTATCAACGCTTGCACAACCTGGCGTAGCTTTTGGGCCTGTTGTGCAGCTTGCTGGCGCTGCAAGGGAACGGTCGCGGTTGCTGCCCGTTCCGTAGTTTGGATCAAGGTCTTGACCAAATCAACAATTCTGTCGTGGATGTTTTTTTCCTCGACGTTGGTAAAGTCAATCCGGCGAATGGGCAAGTCCTTGACAAACTGCTTGCCGTGAGACCTGTATCCACCTCGAAAGGAGCTGCCACGCGCCCGTACCATCGCCTCAATGGCCGGGTGAGAAAGCACTGCTTGCAAGTAGTAAATGGAAAGCGCAGTCTCTGGCAAGGGGCGCAAGCCATAGTAAGGGCCATTGCCGCCGCCAGTGAAGACAATATCCTTGTCATCGTGGGCATAGCGGGCTTCGAGCGACAGCACCGGCCAGATCAGTTTGGGCCTTCCATCGAATTTGGTGAGGCTTTGAGAGCGTCCGTAACGATACCATGTCTCCGTTGTTCTGCCTTGGATGCTGCGCTGCTCTAGCGCGATTTTGTGGGCGTCGAAGTAGGCCCAACACTTGGGGAATTGCTCTTGCATCTCGGCAGGCGTGTAGAGCGTGGCGCGGTTGTTCTCAATCTTGTAGGGGAAGATGATATACGTGTTGGGTTGTGGGCGACCAAACGCCGGAAGCACAACGTCCTTCAGGCAAGTACGCAGAATAAATTTTTCGATGGTCCAGGTCACGCCTTCAACGTCGGTAAACGTGACTGTGCTGTCAGTTTCTACGTCAGGATCAAAGATGTAGATTCTATCGGCACTGGTTTGTACGCCAACAAAGATGTTGGCGACCTGTTCAAGTGTGAGGGTGTGTGCGATACGTAGCCGCTCAAAGACTTGGCGCGCGGCAGGCGACACGAACTCCCAGGGAGACTCGTCAAAATCTGTTGCTTTGTGCGTTTCAAATTCGCCCGGCTTCCCAAACCGCCATGCCAGTAGATCGCTAACGTGCTCAACGGTAAAACTTGGCGTGGGTTGTTTGGCAAGAGCCAGAATACAGGTATACGTAGTACGTCTCGTGTCAAAGACCTGCTGCACGCCAAAGTGGATGACCTCGGCAACGTGCTGCCCCTCGGATAGCAGTTTGCGAAGCGCTTGCCCGGACTTGAGGCTAAAGAATTTGTGGGGCACAATGTAACCGAGCCGTCCGGCAGATTTGAGCAGAGATAACCCGCGCTCAATAAAGAGGCAGTACTTGTCAAAGTTGTCGCTTTGCGCACAAGTGTAGGGGGCCTCATCACTCTGGTAGTATTGCACCTCGCGGGGGGAATAGCGCACCATATTCTGGATGCGGATGTAGGGGGGATTGCCCACAATGGCGTCAAAACCGCCTTCGGCAAACACGGCAGGAAAAGCGGTTTCCCAATCCAGGGGATTGAGTTGGGCAAAGTGTTCTGTATCGGTCAAGGCGTCACTGTCATAGTCAAAGTAGTCGCCGTCCACCAGGCTATTGCCGCATTGGATGTTGGCGTGCAAGTTTGGTAACGCACGAGCGTGATGCTGTTGCCAGTGAGCCGCGATGGATGAGGCTGGCACGTCCTCTAAGACTTTGAGCAAGAGACTAAAGCGCGCGATTTCGACCGCTTGCGGGTCAATGTCTACGCCAAAGATGTGAGTACAGAGAATACGTTGCCGCTCCGGGAGCGTGAGATACCAAGTGTTTTGGGGACCTTCGTAGACCTTGTCGCTGTGGCGTTCGGCACCATCCTGAAGATACCGCGTCAGATAAGTGTTGAGCAGGTATTCGTAGGCAGCAACCAGGAATGTGCCTGAACCACAAGCGATGTCGGCAAGGCGAAGTTGCGCCAGTTCATCCAGGGGCTTACCTTCGCACAACGGTGTCAGCGTCTTCTGGATAATAGCATCCACCACATACTTGGGCGTGGGAACCACCCCACGGGAAGCTGCCACTTCATCCTTCTCGACGACAGTAACCTGCCCATCATCCACAGTGATTTGTCTGGCCAGTAATCGTTCGTAGATTCCACCCAGGATTGCGGCCTCAACTACCGAGAAGGCATAGGGGCTGGCCGGGTAGTAAAGCTCCTGGAAGATGTCAATCAAAACCGCATCGCTGACTCTGATGTTCAGTGAAAGCTGGTCCTCAATAAAGTCAAACAAGCCGGAGTTGTAGCGAGCATCAGCTTGGCAGAACAGAGTTTTTAACTCATCATACGTCCGCACGTCTTGCAGCGATTGATATCTCTCTAACTCGCGGTCTTCGCAGATCCTCAAGAAAACAATACGGTTGAGCAACCGCTGCACGAGAAAGTTCAGTTCTGCCTGCGTGAGGGTTGGGTTCTGTTGTGCAATGTCATGCGCCAGCCACTCACGCCATTGCTCGATCTGTCCCAAGAAGTATTCATCAAAGGATTCTGTCCCTTCGTGCTCTTCCTCAATACCAAACTGTTCATCAAAGCGCTCGGAATACACGGCCTCGCGGGAAAGCTGCGCATAAATCTCGTCAAACTTGGGAATGTACTCAGTGTAATCGTAGACCTTGAGCCGCGCCACGCGCACGTCATCTCCGGCTTGCGGACGAACGCGACAATCATAGATGACGAGCTTGTCGAAGTTGCCAAGTACGGAGATAGGCAAGCGGGCGTTCCAGCCGTAACGCCGTACCTGGAAAGCAGAGGCCTCACTCGTGGTGATGGATACAGAGGGACGTTTGGCTTCAACAAAGAACTTGCGCTTGGTTCCAAGTCGTAGGGCATAGTCGGGCTTCTTGGCAAAGACCTCGCTGCCATCCTCAACCTCTACAGTGCTCTCGTGGATGACCTCGCGTAAATGTTGCGGAGCCTGTTTCTCGTTGAATACGTCCCAACCAAGTGCCACCAAAAAGTGATCTAGAAAATCAACACGAAGCTGAGTCTCATTATAGTCAGAATGAAACCCAGTGTATGCAGCGTGGTGATAGGCAAATCTATCAACCAGTTCTTGTACTCGTTGTAACGCCGTTTCTTTGTCCATTTAGAGCAAACGTTCTCCTCCCCACATCATTTTACACGATCTTGGAGGTTTTGCACATCTTCCAGGCTCTCAAGTGGGTACAGCATTGCGCCCCGCACCCAACTACTCCACCCTGCCCACGCACTCCTCCAGGCAGCCATAGTCGGGCGTCAGCTCCCCCTGGTGGACGATCACCGCCCGCTTGATCTCTGGCGGCAGCGTGGGGTAGGGAGGAACGAAACTCTGTGCCCGTGCCGAGTATACCTAGAGGCGCGTATGGCCACCGCTGACGAGCCGTACCAGCGGCGTCGGCTGCAACCCAATGATTGTGCGGCGCGCTTCCAAAATGGATGCAGATTGGCCTGTTCTCTCTTTACTCTGCAAACATCTCGGCCAGTATCACAAGTACCTCTCTCTGGGTTGACTTGCTTATTCGGCCCAGCTTTCGCACCAACCGGGATTTGTCAACAGTCCGAATCTGATCCAATACTATTTGCCCTTCCTTCCCCTGAAACTCACAGGGTATCCGTGTCGGATATGACTGCCCTTTCGTGGTCATTGGAGCTACGATCACGGTTCTGATCCAGCGATTCATCTCATCCGGAGAAATGACCAAGCAAGGACGCGTTTTCTTGATTTCGCTGCCAACCGTGGGATCAAGGTTGACCAGGTACACGTCAAACCGTTTGACTACCATTCCCACTCTTTCTCATCCCACGTGGTAGAGACCAGAACCTCACCATTGAGCAACCCATCATCGCCTCGCTCACTCATAGCTTTGAAAGCTTCCTCCCAACGGTGGCGCACAGGGTGGATCGAACGAACGACGATCTGATCCTGTTCCAGCTCCAGCTCGACTTCCTCCCCAAGATTGCTCTGTTCGAGCAAGAGCTTTGGAATGCGGATACCCTGTGAGTTGCCAATCTTGACTATGCGAGTCTTGACTACTGTAGACATAGCAGCACCTCCCTTACAAATGCAAACCTATCAAGGTATCCATATTGTAATTACAATAGTAGTTTTGTCAAGGGACGACCTGGTTCGCCTATCACTCATCCGGTGCGTGCTACCCAACTACTCCAGCCCGCGCACGCACTGCTCCAGATAGCCATAGTCGGGCGTCAGCTCCCCCTGATAGACGATCACCGCCCGCTTGATCTCTGGCGGCAGGGCCAGCTCGTCGAACGGCACCGAGTAGTCGGCCTGGGCGATGGCGGGCGCGTAATCCATCAGCACCCCGCTAAAGTACTCGGAGGCGTCGCGGGGCAGCTCGCTGGGCAGGATGTCCACGGCCAGTATCACCGGTCCCCGCCCCGCGAACCCTTCGTAGGCGCGGTCCTCAGCCGGGTCGTAGACGTAGACCGGGTCGCCCGGCTCGGTGCATTTGACCGTACCCTCGATAGCTCCCTCGATGTCGCAACTGATGTCGCCGATGACCTGCAAGCGTGGCTCACCGTTTCCGTACAGTCGCTTCAGATCCGCCTTGGTCACCAGCCGGGGATACTTGGCCTCCCAGTAAGTGCAGTTGACCAGCACATTCAGGTGGGGGAGATAATCGTTGAACTTGGCCCGGTATTTCTCGGGGTAGTCGTAATAGTCCTGCAACTCGAATTCATCGGCGGGCGAGATAGGCTCGACCGTGTGCTCCTCTTTGAACACCACCTTGTACACCACGTTCCGGGCATAGTCAGCGGACTGGGCCACAGCGGCGACCTGGCGAGGCTCAATCTCTTGCACTGGCAAAAGCTCGATGATCTCGTTGGCCCCACGAAAGACGTTCCCATACCCGGCAAAGCCGCAGATGAGGGGCGCGACCTGCTCCGGCAACCCCTCCCGCGCGATCCGCTCCCCGACCGCCGTCACTGCCGCCTTCGCCTCGGCCAGGCTATGGTAGTGGCGGGTCTGGCGCAGGTCGGTGAAGGGGTTGGGGACGCCACGCCACTCCAAGCGCTGTCCCAACGCCCACAGTGTATCAATCATCCCCGCCAGCCCGGCGTGGCGGCCGAAAAAGATCAGTCGCCGGCCCTTTTCGTCGGTCACCTTTTCGTAATCAATCAAGGTGCAGCCCAGGGCCATCATGCGCTTGAGCATGTGCATATTGTAAGGCTGGCCCTTGATGACGTGGGCAAAAAATACGTAGGTGTGGCCCGGATGAAAGAGCGGGGCGGGGATTTCCTTGACGGCCAGGACGACCGGGCAGGAGGAGAGGTCTTCCTCGACCCGCGCGCCGGCCTGCGCGAATTCTTCCTCGCGGAACACCCGTATCTCTGACGGCTGCACGCACACCCCGATACCGTGCTCCTCCTGCAATTGGCGCACGTGCTCCGGCACGATGGGCACGCGCCGCTCCCAGATACTCTTATCCTCGCGGCGAATTCCGATGCACGAGCTCATTTTCCCCTCCCCTGTCGCAGAGATATAGTTTGGGTGCGTTTCATTTCAGTAGAGACCCTAGACCTCCGAGGTCTTGCCCAACTTGTTTAGCCTATCATGGGCGGCTTGTGAACGATAAAATAGCTCAAAAACAGGCAAAAAGCGGGCGCAAGGCCCCGTATTACGGGGTTATCCGACAAGCTGCTGACCTCTCGCAGAGGCAAGTATACGCTCAACCGCATTATTCCACAAGTTTCCCGTCTCCGTCTCTCCTGCCAGCTTGACCTTTGCTCCTTCCTGCGTTACACTTGCCCTTCGCTCAATACCAAAGCGCCGGAGATTGTAATGGCACTTCAATTCAAACTCTCTTTGTTCACACTCTCTACCCTGGCGTTGGGGGCCTTGCTCGCGTGTACAGGCTGCGCTCCTCTCCCTACCCCTACACTCTCACCCACCCGCACCCCCACACTCCTCCCGCCCATCCATACCCCCACACCACCCCCGCCCACCCACACCCCCACACCACCCCCGCCCACCCCCTCCTTCACCTTTGCCCCTCCGCCTGGACGGGAGTTCGCCACGCTGGACGAGTTCTGGGCCGGGGGCGCCGAGTGGGTGTTGGAAGCGCACGACGTGGGGTTGCCCGTGGGCGAGTCGGACACCGTCTACCGGGGTGGGGGCGAGTTCTGGGCCTATCTGCACGCCAGCCACCAGTCGGCCGGCGTCGTTGATTCGTGCGGCGATCCGGCCCCCTTCCCCGGCTGCGTCACGCTGTGGAAGAGCCACGACGGTGGACTGCACTTTGCGCTAGAGAACCCTGTCTGTCTTTTCCCCTGCGGCTCGTGCCCTTGCAGCCCCAGCGACCACACCCAGCAGCAGCAGTACCCGCGCATCTTTTTCGACACAGATCGGGCCTACGTCGTCTACGAGTGGGGGGCGGGCGTCTACATGCGCACCTCGACCGACGGGGTCAACTGGTCGGCCGAGGCCCACGTGCCCGGCACCGGCCAGTGGCACGCCGAGCCGGGGACGTGCCCTACGGCAGCCTCCATCGGCCAGCATCCCAACATCTACGCCGAGACAGAGTACGGAGACTGCCTGGTAGGCGCTCCGCCGGGTATCTATGTCGAAGGGAGCTTGCTCTACGTCTTTGTCGGCCTGGGGCGAGACCCGGGCCACATGGGCTGCTACGTGGGTGACAAATACAGCGGGGCGCGGGGGTTGCGCGAATGTGCTTCAAACCCGCTCTTTGGGGCGGAGCTGGGCTATGGGCCGATGGACGTGCTGGGTGCGGAGGCCAACCCCTACTTTGAGTTCCGTACCGTCTCCTCGGCCGACGTGGTGCGCGTGGGCGACCATTACTACATGGCCTACGAGGGAGTGCGCGGCCCCAGTAACCCCACCGTCGTGGACGACCAGTTCGCGCTGGGGTTCGCCCGCAGCGTGGGGCCGGCCATTGACGGCCCGTGGGAAAAGTACCCCGGCAACCCGGTGATCATGGACCTGGCGAACAACTGGGGCATCGGCCACGGAGACCTCGTCACAGTTGGCCCGGCTGCCTACCTTTACACGGCCACCTCGACCACCACGCGCGGGCGGTACGTGCTGGTGCGGAGGTAGTCAAACTGCCGCAGGGCGAACGTTCGTCCGAATAAAATCCCCGGCAACAACGTTGTAAGGAATAGGTGCGCAACCCTGGGGATGACCTGTGCGTATTGAGAGCAGACCAGAAACCCTAGGGGTTTTAATTTTGCTTGCCATGATGCTGAGAATCCCTGGGATCCGCTTGGACACTTGACCTAGCAGGAAATTGGACGTTCGTACAGTATCGAAACTGTTCGATAGGGCGATGCGGCGGCGCGGTGACTGTGCTATACTGTAGGCCAAAGATTTCTGATTTCTTTTTCCACTAGCGAGGAATATGCGATGGAGACGCTCAAGACTGATAACGGCCACGCACTGATTGACCTGCGAGACGTGGTCAAGACCTACCAGACCGGCGCGGGCGGCGTGACCGTCCTCAAGGACATCACGTTGCAGGTGCAGCCCGGCGAGTTTGTCGGTGTGGTGGGGCCTTCCGGTTCCGGCAAATCCACGCTTCTGAACATGATCACCGGCATAGACCGGCCCACCGAGGGCGAGGTGTTCGTCGGCGACCGGCCCGTTCACAAGTTGAGCGAGAACCAGTTGGCCCGCTGGCGCGGGCGGAACGTTGGCGTCATCTTCCAGTTCTTCCAACTGCTGCCCACGCTCACCATACTGGAAAACGTGATGCTGCCGATGGACTTTTGCAAAGTCTACAAGCGGCGCGAGCGCAGGGACAAGGCAATGCACCTGCTGGAACAGGTGGACATCGCCGAGCATGCCCACAAACTGCCCAGCGGACTCAGCGGCGGGGAGCAGCAACGGGCGGCCATCGCCAGAGCGATCGCCAACGATCCCCCCGTCATCGTCGCCGACGAGCCGACCGGCAACCTGGATACGGCCACTGCCAACGAAGTGTTCGCGCTGTTCGAGGAACTGGTGGCGCGGGGCAAGACGATGATCGTCGTCACCCACGACCGCAGCCTGAGCTCGCGCACCGAGCGGGTGCTCCACCTCTTGGACGGTCGCCTCCACCGTGACGAGAACAACGGCAAATGGACGCGGTGAGGGAACGATGGGCATAGTGTGGCGTAAAGTCTGGCGCGACCTGTGGAACAATAAACTCCGCACCCTGTTGGTCGTGCTCTCCACCGCCGTGGGCGTGTTCGCCCTGGGTTTGGTCTTTGGCTCGTCCAGCGTGATGCACGCCCGTATGACAGAGAGCCACGTGGAGAGCAACGCCCCGCACCTCGAGTTCTACACCGACCTGTTCGATCAAGATACCGTGTACGGCGTGCTGCGCGAGCCTGGCGTCGCCGACGCGGAAGGAGAAACGCGAACCGGCCTTCGCTGGAAGTTCGAGGGAGAGGAGGATTGGCGGGATGGGACGGTGATCGCCCGCGCCGATTACGACGACCAGCGTATGTACCCCATCCAATTATTGGACGGGGCATGGCCTGGCAACCGGGCGCTGGCGGTGGAGCGAATGTCGTCCGAGTACTTTGACCTACCCATCGGCGTCACCATCCTGGTCGAAGTGGGAGACCGCGAGCGGAGCATACCCATCGAAGGGATCGTGCGCCACCCCTACACCCCTCCCCCCCAGCTCAACATGGGCGACGCGACCTTTTGCGCCACCATGGAGATGGTCTCCTGGATGACCTACCGTCCGGAGAAATTCGACACCCTCAACGTCCAGTTGGAATCGTTCAGCCAGGAGGCAGCGGAAGAGGCGGCCGAGCGGATTCAGGACAGGCTAGAGCGCGCGGGCCTGGGGGTGTACTATCACGACATCGTTGATCCCGAGGCCCACTGGGCGCAAGAGATGATGGATACCATATTCCTCATCCTGGGAGTGCTGGGAGGGCTGTCGCTGGGGTTGAGCGGATTCCTGATCATCAACACGATGAACGCCATCGTCGCGCAACAGATCTGGCAGATCGGTGTGATGAAGGTGATCGGCGCCAGCTTTGGACGCGTGGTGCGCATCTACCTGACGGTGGCGCTGGTCTATGGACTGCTTTCCCTATGCGTGGCCGCGCCGCTGGGGGCCATCGGCGCCCATCTGCTCGCAGCCTTGATGCTCGACTTTTTCAACATCCTGGCCGGCCCGTTCCGCGTGATGCCGACCCCCGTCATAGTGCAGGTGGTGATCGGGGCGGTCGTGCCGCTGTTGGCCGCGCTGGTGCCGGTGATCGGCGGCGCGCGCATCAGCGCCCATCAGGCTATCAGCAATTACGGCCTGGGGGGCGAGTTCGGGCGCGGCTGGCTCGACCGTCTGACGGGTCGCATCCGCCGGCTGCCGAGGCCCGTGGCTCTCGGCCTGCGCAACACTTTTCGTCGCAAGGCGCGCGTCGCTTTGACTTTGCTCTCACTCACCCTCGGCGGCGTGATGTTCATCATGGTATTGAGCGTGGGGGCCTCCTTCCGCAACACGATTGACGTACTGCTCAACGATTTTGGGTTCGATGTGCTCGTCGTGTTCGACCGCATGCACCGCGTGGAACGTTTGATCGAAGCAGGGGAGAGCGTGCCCGGTGTGACCAAAGTCGAGATCTGGAACATCCAGAGCGCGACCCTGGAAAGTGGGAACGGCGAGGAAATTCAGGGACAACTCTGGGGAGTGCCCGACAATTCTCAGATGTTCACTCCGCGCATCGTCAGCGGACGCGCATTGTCGCCCCAGGACGGGCGCGCAATTTTGCTCAACAACAAGATCGCCGTGGATAAAGACATCCAGGTCGGCGACGCGGTCACACTGACCGTTGGTGGCAAGGAACTGACCTGGACGGTCGTCGGCACCGTCATCAACCTCAACAACAACCAGCACGACAACTTTGTCCCCTACGACGCCCTGGCGGAGGAGGTCGGCGACATCAACCGCTCCGGCTTTGCGATGGTGATGACCGAAAGACACGACGTCGAGACCCACGAAAGATTGGTCCGCGACCTGCGGGAAGCCTATGCCGCCAGCCGCATCAACGCGACCTATTTCCAGAGTGCCGGAGAACTGCGAGAACAGATCAGCACCCAGTTTGACGTGATCACCTACCTCATGCTGGCCATGGCGCTCCTGGCGGCGCTCGTGGGCAGTATGGGGCTGATGGGCACAATGTCCATCAACGTGGTCGAGCGCGGGCGCGAGATCGGCGTGATGCGCGCCATCGGCGGGACTTCGCTCTCCATCGCCGGCATCTTTGTCGGTGAGGGGATGTTGCTGGGGACCTTGAGCTGGCTGCTGGCTGTGCCTTTCAGCTATCCAGGCGCGCGCGCTTTCAGTGACGTGATCGGCAAACAGATGATGGAACTCTCGCTCGATTTCAAATACCCGGTGAGCAGCCTGGTGCTTTGGTTGGTGATCGTCCTGGTGCTATCGGCGCTGGCGAGCCTGTGGCCGGCGCTGCGCGCGACCAGGGTCAGCGTGCGCGAGTCACTGGCGTACGAGTGAGCGAATCAGCGAGTGAGCGAATCAGCGAATTTATGGACGTGGAGGTAAAATGACGAAAAAGTTGTTGGTAGTGCTGGTGGCGTTGGCAATCATTGGTTTGCTGACCGGTTGCGGGGGAGCGGGCGCGACGGAGACTGTGGCGGCCGAAGATGTGCCCGTGGTAGCATCGGACAGCGAGGGCCAGGTGGTCGCTGAGGCGGTCATCGAACCGGCCCGTTGGAGCGAGTTGAGCTTTGATGTCTCCGGTGACGTGGTCGCGCTGCTGGTGCAGGAGGGCGACGCGGTTGCGGCCGGCGACCCGCTGGTTAGCTTGGAGACGACAGACCTTGCGCGGGCGGTGGCCCAGGCGGAGCTCGTCCTGCGCCAGGCTCAACTGCGGCTGGAACAACTCCAAGAGCCTGCGGACGAGGTGGAGGTGGAGATAGCCCGCGCCGCCGTCAGCGACGCGGCGGCAGCTTACCAGGAAGCCAGTCAAAACCTGGAGGTGAAGGAGCACTCTGTCGCAGCGGGGGCCGAGGTGCGCGCGGCGCGTCAGGCCCGCGACGAAACCTACCGCATCTACCAGAACCTGGTTGACCGCCTGGGCGAGTCGAACAGGAACACGGAGCTGGCTCACGACGCCTACCTGGACGCTCTTGGAGCCTACAACCGGGCCGTCGAGGGTGGCGAACTGGAACTGACCATCGCCAGGAACGCGGTGACCCAGGCCTACCACGCCCTGGAGCAGGCCCAAAACAACCTGGACGATCTGTTGGAGGGGGCCGACGAGGCGGACATCGAGGCCGCCCAGTTGGACGTGGAGGCGGCGGAACTGACGCTCGACGAGGTGAACGACAAGCTGGAGCAGGCCACCCTGACCGCCCCCTTCGACGGCGTAGTGGCGACGGTGAAAGTTGACGAAGGAGATGCAGTAGCGCCGGGCCAGACCGTGCTCGTGCTGGCAGCGCTGGATCAGCTCCAGGCGCGCACGACCGATCTGACGGAGCTGGACGTGGCGCAGATCAAGGAGGGGCAAACAGCAGTGGTGACGGTGGACGCGCTGCCGGACGACGAGTTCGCTGGCGTGGTGCGCGAGATCGCGCTGCAACCGGGCGACTATCGCGGCGACGTGGTCTATGCCATCACCATCGAACTGACCGGCGTGGGCGACGCCCCCCTGCGCTGGGGAATGACAGCGCTGGTAGAGATCGAGACCGACTGAGAGTAGACCAACCCACACCGGACACACCCCTGGAAACCAGCCAGGGGTGTGTTGGCGTCTGGCAGGCAAGCAGGCCGATGATTGAAATCACGGCTGACACCACCAAATGCGTTAAAAACGCGTAACCGCTCAGGCCATTCTGGTTTGGACACAGAGAACGCGGATAAACTACATCCGACTGAGAAGTGCGTTTCAACGCTCCGCTCGTCCCCAGCATGATACGCTCCCACTTGCGCCGCTCGGCTTGTTGCCAAAGGTGATATTCCTCGTCGTTAGGGGTTGTCAGATTTTACACTCCTTTTACGTCGCCATAACCCGCCGCTAGCCCGCGCGGGCG
>CAYMWP010000070.1:0-23091 GCA_964393895.1 uncultured Anaerolineales bacterium
GCTGATTAACGAAGCTAGGGTATGAGGACAGGTGTCCTAAACGAAACACACCCATATGATTCCAATCACACCTACCCTGGCAATTGACGAGAGCGAAATCCAATTGGAGTTCGCTCGCGCTTCAGGGCCGGGAGGGCAAAAGGTAAACAAGGTCTCCACTGCCGTGCAACTCCGCTTCGACGTGCGCAATTCGCCCTCCTTACCCGACGACGTTCGCGCCTACCTGACCCATCTGGCCGGCAGGCGAATGACCAGAGACGGGGTGTTGATTATTGAGGCCCGCCGATTCCGCACGCAGGAACGGAACCGGCAGGACGCGATCAATCGGCTGGTCGAACTGATCCGCCAAGCGGCCAAAAAGTCCAAGCCCCGCCGCAAGACCAGGCCGACGCGCGCCTCGAGGCAGCGCCGGTTAGAAGCCAAGCGTCGTAGCAGCGAGAAGAAGCAGTTGCGCCGCCCCGTTCCACCCTCGGAGTATTAGTAAGCGGATGGTAAGTGTTCAGGTCATTCGTGTTGTCAACCACAAAGAGCACGAAGGACACCAAGCAAGCAGCACAGCTATGACGTTTTTACCAAGTTCTGTGGCTATTTGTGCCTTCACCTTTGTGTCCTTTGTGGTAAATAAACATCCCCCTGAATGCTTACAGCGGATGAACAGTCACGCCCCACTTCTGAGGAGGCGCCTCACATATTTGTTGCGGAATCCCCACATTGCGCTGCCTTGACAAGCGACCCGGCCGGCGTATACTTGTCCCACCGTGACCGCCAAAGTACAACCGGAAGAAATAAAAACGTCACCATGCCAGGGCGCGCTTTTGCCGCTCGCCGTCATCCTGTTATCGCTGCTGGTGGCCTGCGCGCCGCCGCCTCTTCCGACCGCCAGCCCCCCCACCCTTTTCCCTACCTCTCCTCCCACGATCACCGCGCCGCCTCACCCCACACCCACGCCCGTCCCTGCGCCTACTCCCACCCCCACGCCGACCCCCGCCCCCACGCTAGACCCGGCCGCCGTCGCTGCCCACGTCGCCGCCGCAGAGGAACGTCTGGAAGCGGAAGAGATCGAGCCACTGTGTATGCGCTGGGAAGACACGGACGCCGACGGAGAGCCAGAGTGGGTGGGCCTGCACCTGCAACCCGGCGAGCCATCCCGGCTGAAAGCCTTTATCCTCGACGGCGACGCCTGGCACGACCTGCTCCCCCTCCCAGACGAGAAACACGGTCTGGGCGAGTACCCCCACTGCGAGCTAGAAATACGCGACGCCAACGACGACGGGCGAGTCGAAATCCTCATCTGGGGACACGCGGGAAGCAGCACGGACCTGCTCCACATCTTTGTCTGGGACGGAACGAGCTACGCGCTGCTCGCTTTCTTCGAAGGGAACGCTGGCGTGCGCCTGGCAAACGAGGACGGAGACCTGGCCGATGAGGTGTACGTCGGTTATGAGGCGGGGGACGACCTGGTGTGGGAAGCGGTTCATACCTGGGACGGGGCCAACTATGGCTGGACGTGGGAACGCTACACCTGGTTCTACCTGGACCGCCCTCACGTCTATCTCGCCGACACGCCGGAGCACGCCGTCATCTCCTTCTACCTGGCGGTGGACGACCGCGACCTGTCGGCGGCCTACGGCCTGCTCGGCCCCACGTCCCAGGCGGCCACGCCGGCCGGAGAGTGGATGGTCGGCTTTGCCACCACTGTGGCGGTAGAGGTCGGCGGAGTGCACGAGATTGGGCGCAACGGGGACAGCGCCGCCGTCATCGCCCAGGTGCGGGCCTACGACAACGTGGACGGCCGCGTCATCGTCACCTCGTGGGACGTCGAGTGGACGGTCGTGCAGACGCCCGGCGGCTGGCGATTGGAGAGCGGTACCGCGGACGAGCTGGAGCGCTGGGAGGCGGTCTATTACCCATAACCTCGAGCGCATGCCCAGGGCAGTGGAGGGTGGATTGTGATCCACGCGGCCTGGAAATCAAAGGAGCGATATCTCGTCTTGACCGGCCTGCTGGCAGTCGCCGTGATCGCCGCGCTCGTCTACGGGCCCGGCCTGGGACTGCCCTTTTACTCCGATGACGTCTATCACTTTCTCTGGGTCGAGACCCACGACGCGGACGAACTGCTGATGCCGGCCGGCTCCTTCGCCAGCTACCGCCCCCTACCCTCCCTCGTCTGGTACCTGTGGCGACACACGGTCGGATTTTACAGCCCGGCCGGATTCTACGCCCTCAACCTGCTCCTCCACATCGCCAACGGCTGGCTGGTGATAGCGCTGGCCCGGCGACTGAGCGCCGGGACACCGCCCGCCCAACGGCGCTGGCTCTCCTGGGCGGCGGGCCTGATCTTTGTCCTGTATCCATTTTCATACCAGGCGGTGCTGTGGGTAGGGGCGCTGACCCACTTGTTGGGCGCTTTCCTGATCCTGCTGGCGGTGCTGCTCTACGACCGGGGCCGGCGCGGCGGATGGGGATGGCTGGTCGCCTCCTGGCTGATCGGGCTGCTGGCCCCTTTCGCCAACGAAGCCGGATTGACCCTCGTCGGTCTGGCCCTGCTCTACGAATGGGCGACCCGCAAAGCGACCAGGATCGCTCCCGCGTTACCTTACCTGGCCGGGCCGGCCCTTTACCTGACGGTCTGGCTGAAATGGGGAGCGAGAGAGCCAGCGGGATTGCTGGAGCGCGCCAGGCAAGCGGAGCAACTGCTGCAAAAGGCGACCTTTTTCGCCCAGGGTGCGACTTTTCCCCTCCAATTCGCCGCGGCCCGCCTCGCCGACCGCTGGGACTGGAGCGTGGGACAGGCAGTGGGCTGGGGCGTGATCGTCTCCCTGATAATACTGGTGCTATGTCACACTCGATTTGGATGGCGGCGGCTAGCGCTGGCCTGGGGCTGGGTGGCGCTGACGGTACTGCCGCCGCTGGTCGCCCTTTCGGCGGCCTACGTGGACACCGCACCCCGACTCCTCTACATCCCCGCCCTCGGCGTGGCCTATCTATGGGGCGGGATGGTAGCAGGCCTGCGGCGGCCCGTCCAAAGACTGGCTCCAATCCTGCAGACGGCGGCCCTGGCCCTGATCCTACTGCCCAGCTTGCTCTTTTTGCGCCAGCGAATGACCCTCTTCCAGTTGGTCGCTCGCCCGGTGCGGCAGGCGGTGGAAGTGAGCCGGACATCGCCCGAGGCATCGCTCCTCTTTGTCAACCTGCCTGCCTGGGCGGCCTACAAGGAAAACGTCTTTCCCGTCAGCACAGAAGGAGTGGCCTTTATGGCCGACTATGTCGGCATGAGGGATTTCGTCTGGGCCAACACCGGCCTCACTAGCGGGGCGCAGGCAGCGACCTTTGCCAACATCCTGCCAGAACGGCCCTACTGGTACGGCTCTTGGGGCCAGGTCCAAGATTGGGAGTCGCTGGATCGAGCCATCCGGAACGCCGAGCGGGTCTATGTGGCGCTGTATGGGGAACGAGAGATACAATTGGTCGAAGCGGGCGGCGTGAGCAGCGCCGTTCCGACCTCCCCACCCCTGGCCCGCTTCGAGGGCGGCATCAACCTGCTCACAGCCCAGGCGACTACCCAGGCGGACGGCCTGACCATCGTACTGAACTGGTCGGCCGAGGTACACCCAGAGATCGGAGACTCGGTCTTTGCCCAACTGTTCGACGAACAGGGGCAATTGTTGAGCCAGGCCGACGGGCTGGCCCTGGCGAACATGTTCCCTTTCTGGCTTTGCCGGGCGGGGGACGTGGTGCGCGACGTGCGCTGGCTTCCCGTTCCGGGGGGACTCGCACCGGGGGAATACACCTTACGGGTGGGGATGTACAACATCAACAGCGGCGCGCGTCGCCCGGTGTGGGACGAGGGGGGGGCGCGCCTGGCCGACGACGTGGCGCCGGCCCTGAGACTCAGCGTGAGGCAATGAAAAAGATCTCTCGTGAACATCATCCAGATTAACAAGTTGACCAAGACCTTTGTCACTGCGGAGAAACGATCGGGGTTCGCTGCCAGCCTGCGCTCGCTACTGCGCCCTCAGCGACGGGAAATCCAGGCCGTCAAAGACGTCACCTTCGACATCGCAGCGGGCGAGCGATTGGCCTTCATTGGCCCCAACGGCGCCGGCAAATCCACCACCATCAAGATGCTGACCGGCATCCTCTACCCCACATCGGGCAGCGCGCTAGTGTTGGGCAAGACCCCCTGGCGGGACCGCCGAGAGTTGGCCTACGAGATCGGGGCCGTTTTCGGGCAAAAGTCCCAGCTCTGGTACCATCTCCCCCCGGCGGATTCCTTCGAGTTGCTGGCCCGCATCTACGAGTTGCAACCGGCCGCCTACCGCGAGCGCCTGGCATATCTGGTTGACCTGTTCGAGATCAACGACTATTTACAATCACCGGTGCGGAAACTGTCACTGGGGGAGCGCATGCGCTGCGAGATCGCCGCCTCGCTCCTGCATCGCCCGCGCATCCTCTTCCTGGACGAGCCGACCATCGGCCTGGACGTCGTCGTCAAGCAGCGCATCCGCGACCTGATATTGGAACTCAACCAGCAGGAGGGGGTCACCATCTTTCTCACCTCCCACGACGCCGGGGACGTCGAGGTCCTCTGCCGGAGAGCTATGGTCATCAACCACGGCGAGGTGATCTATGACGGAAAGGTCTCCACTTTGAGGCGGGACTATATCCGCACCAAAACAGTCTCCCTGAAACTGGGCGAGCCCTGGGAAGGATTCGATGACCCAGGCGTTCAGGTGCTAAAGCACAAAGGGTACGGGGTCAAGCTGGAAGTGGATACTGGAGCCACGCCCATCGAGGAGGTGATCGGACGCCTCCTGGCGCGGTACGCCGTCGTGGACATCAACGTGGATAACCCCCCGATGGAACAAATCATCGCCCGCATCTACGAGGCGGAAGGACGGATTGACGACCTATCCCTCGAGGAGGGAGAATGACCCGCTACGGATTCGTCCTGTGGACTGCCGCCCGGCAACAGTGGACCTACCGGGCCGAGCTGGCGATGCGGACAATTCAGATGGCGCTCTTTATGGGCGTCTTTATGGCGCTGTGGACGACCGCCTTTGGCGTCAGTGGGCAAGCCGAACTGTCTGGCTACACAGTGGTAGAGATGGTCTGGTACCTGGCGATGACCGAGACCATCACCCTTTCCAGTTCGCGGGTCTTTATCGAGATCAGCGAGGCGGTCAAGGCCGGCGATCTGGCCTACACACTAACCCGCCCGCTGAGCTATCCATTCTACCAGGTAGCGAACTCGCTAGGCAACTCGGCTCCGCGCTTCCTGCTCAACTTGCTGATGGCGGCGGCCGTCGTGGGGCTGGGGATGAGGCAGGTAGCAGGCAGCCTACCTGGCTTGCTGGCCTTCCTGGGCACGGCCGCGCTGGCCCTGCTGTTGGATGCGCTCGTCGCCGTCCTCATCGGTTTGCTGGCCTTTTGGATCGAGGAGGTAATGCCGATATTTTGGATCTATCAGAAACTACTCTTCACCGTGGGCGGATTGTTCCTCCCGTTGGAGATGTTCCCGGATTGGCTGCGGAGGGTGGCCGAGTGGATGCCGTTCCAATTCATCACCTACGTCCCGGCCCGCACATTCGTCGCCTTTGAGCCAGAGTTTGTGCTGCGGGCAGTGGGGGGGCAAATCATCTACGTCGCTGTGTTGACCGGACTGGTGATATTCGTCTGGCGGCGGGCCCAACTGCGCCTGGTCGTGCACGGAGGATGATGGGTATAAAGACCATACGACTGGTGCTGGGCTACCTGCGGCATAACCTGATGTCAGCAATGGCCTATCGAGGGGCCTTTCTGTTGCAAGTGTTTGGAATGATACTGAACAACACGATGCTGCTCTTCTTCTGGTGGGTGCTATTCAACCGGCTGCCCAGTCTGCGCGGGTGGGACCTGACCGGGGTGATGACTATCTACGGGATAACCGCTTTCGGCTTTGGCGCAGCCAACGTGGTCTGCGGCAACAGCTTTCTGGTGGCGCGCGTTGTAGCCCGTGGCGACCTGGATTATTATCTGGCCCTGCCGGCCGATCCACTGGTGCACCTGTTGGTCTCGCGTATGTCGCTCTCTGCCTGGGGGGACATGCTCTTTGGCCTGGGGGTCTTTCTGATCGCCGCGCCGGGCCAATGGGCGCGCTTGCCGTTGTTCCTGCTGCTGAGCCTGCTGGCCGGGCTGGTCATCGTGGCCTTTAGCGTGCTGGTGGGGTCACTGGCCTTTTGGGTGGGCAACGCCGACAATCTGGCAGGCCAGGCGATCAACGCGCTCATCACCTTCAGCTTGTATCCGGCCGATATTTTCCCAGGGCTGGTGCGAGTGCTGCTCTACACCCTGATCCCCGGAGCCTTCGTCGGCTCAGTGCCGGCGGAACTGCTGAGCGATTTCGATTGGGACAAACTGGCAACGCTGGTAGCCTTCAGCGTTGGGATCGCGCTCGCGGCGCGAGCGGTCTTTCGGTGGGGACTGCGACGGTACGAATCCGGCAACCTGGTGACGGTGCGGGGGTGACGCAAGACGCCGGCCTGAAAGAGCCGGGACTGGACTGCTTTCCAGCGCCGCCTGTTCCACGGCAGCGCGGCTTTGCCACCCTACCCGCCCGCCGCCCAGCCCAGGCTCTCCAGCCCAATCTCCAGGGCCGGGCGCCACAGGGAAGGAGAGCCCAGTAGCATGCGCAGATAGGTCAGCGCCGGGCCGGGCCGCAGCGCCCACTCCCGGAAGGCCCGTCGCGCCCACCGCTCCAGTTCCTCCGCCCGCAAGTGAGGGTAATCCAGCACCGTCGAGCAGTCCATATCCACCTGCTCCCAACGAGTGCCGGGGCGGAACCATCCCTGCTCCACCACCTCGAAAAAGAACGGCGAGCCTGGATACGGCGCAGCGATGTGGAACAGTACCAGGTCCAGCGGAAGCCGCTTGGAGAAACGAATGGTCTCGCGGATGGTCTCCTCCGTTTCACCGGGCAGGCCAACGATAAAGTAGCCCCAGTTACGGATTCCCGCCTCTCGCGACCAACGCAGCGCCCGCTCCACCCGTTCCAATTTGATACCCTTGCGGACATTGCGCAGCACTTGCTCGCTGCCCGACTCGATCCCCCAGGAGATCCAGCGGCAGCCGGCCTGGCCCATCAGACGGAGCATTTCCCGATCAACGAAATCCACCCGGCTGTTACACGTCCACTGCATCTTCAGACCCCGCTTCAGCATCAGCTCACACAGCCCCACCACCTGCTCCCGGCTGACCGTGAATATATCGGCGTACATGTGAATGGAGCGCACTCCCCGCGCGGCCAGGAACTCGATCTCTGCCATAATGTTCTCTGGCGAGCGGAAGCGGACCGAGTTCCCGTAGGAGACGTGCTTGATACAGAAGCGGCAGCCGCCGGGACAGCCCCGACTGGTGACGACGAAAGCATAGGGGCTGGGCACCAGGGGGGCGCGGTACGAAGCCAGCGGCAACAAGTCGTGACGGGGCAGCGGCAGGTCGTCCAGGTGACGGATAAAGGGACGATCGGGGTTGACGACGATGTGACCGCCGTCGCGCCACACCAGCCCTTTGATGGATCCCAGCCGTTCAGCAGACCGCCAGTCTGGGTCTGCATCGCCGAACAGCTTGCGCAATCGCTCCGCAAAATCCGGCTCCATCCCGCGAGGCTTGTTTGCCACCTGCCACTTACCACCTGCTCCCTCCAGCGTATCAATCAGCTCGCGCAACGCCAGTTCGGGTTCGCCGCGCAAGCCAAAGTCCAGGCTGGGGAAGGCGCGCATCGTCTCGCGGGGGATGGGAGTGACGTGGGTGCCGAAAGCGATGGTCGTCGCTCCCATGCTGCGGGCCAGGAAAGCGCCGTACATGTCGTTGCGCAATGTCGGAGCGGTGACGTGGGTCACGTAATAACGGGGGCGCTTTTCCTCCAGCAAGCGCTCGAACGCGGCCCAACTCATCCGCAATGGAATGGCGTCCACTATCTCCACCCGATAATCGGGGAACAGGGAAGCCAGTTGGGCCAGCCCAATCTGGTGCCAGATCATTCCCTCCCTGGAACGCCGCCCCACCCTGTGCTGGCTGCGGATCCAGATGCCGCCATCGGGGGCCGGAGGGTTGACGAACAGAATGTCCACACCACCTTGGGGTTGATAATCCAGCCCGGCCCGCACGACCGCGTCGGCATCGGGGAAGCGGGGCGGAGGGACGCGTTCCTGCATCCCGGCTCCGCGATTCACGGGAATAACGGACGTCCCTGGCCGCATAGTTACCCCGCCAAGTCCTGAGCTACCAAAGGCTCACGCTGATTCAGTTCATCCAACACACGCATGATGAGCCAGAAAACGGCTAGTTGCAGCCCCACCACCAGAAGCATCACTGCGTACAACAACCAGAACCAGAGGCGATCAATAGACCAGCCGTTCAGTGAAAGCACTAGGCTGCCGACTCCAAGCGCCAGACCCAAACCCATCGCCGCCAGTCCCATCCAGCCAAAGTGACGCTCCAACGGTCGCTTGAGCATCGGCTTGCCAAAGAGTCCCTGACGGATGGGCTGTTTGTGGAAGAGAGAGACCAGGTAATTAAAAGTCGCTCCCAGTGAAAAGAGCGTCACCCCAGAGACGACGCACAAGCTGGCAGCAAAGGCGCTTGCCACACCCCAAATGCCGAGCTGGGTAATGCCGGAGAGCCGCATCCCGATTATGACCGCCGCGACGACGCCGGCGACCGCCAGCAGCGCCAGGCCGATGCCGCCCAGGATGCGAACGGGGTTATAGTTCATCGCGGTCCAGATGATGGTATACAGAAAGCGCGTGCCATCCCGCACGACGCTCAACTTGGAGCGCCCCACCCGCTCCTTGTAGGGAATGGGAACCTCCAGCCAACGTATCTCTTCGTGGAGCGCGCGTGTGCTCATCACGGGGGTAAAGTTGAGACCATCGGGGAGCGGGTACAGGCGCGACAGAGCCTCCCGCCGGATGACGCGCATACCGCTGGAGCTATCACTGATGCGACGGTTGGCCAGCAGGCTCACCAGGTTGGCAAAGATGAAATTGCCGACGCGGCGCACCAACGGCATCTCGCTCTCGCTGCCCGACATACGCGAGCCGACCACCAGGTCCACGTCTTCGACCAGCGCCGTCTGGCACAGATTCGGAAAATGTTCCGGGGGATAGGTGCCGTCGGCGTCCAGGAAACCCAGCAGGTTCCCGCGCGCCTGGCTAAAGCCGGTCTTTAGCGCCGCCCCATACCCCCGGTTGACCGGCTGTCGAATGAGACGTGCCTGGGAATACTCAGCAGTGATATCCGCAGTCTTGTCGCTTGAACCATCGTCTACCACGATCAACTCCAAATCGTCCACTCCAGCTTCTGCCAGGCTGGGGCGGATGGCAAGCACCCGCTCAATTATCTCGGCGATGCCGCCTTCCTCGTTGTAAGCCGGAATCACCACTGAAAGAACGTTCATTGCTTCCTCCTCAAACTGTCAGCCACGGCGCGGCGCAGTTCCTCCTCACCGTACGCTGCTTCCAAGATTTCACCCTGCATCTCCTCTACGTCCAAGTTTGCGTCCAAGCGCCGCACTATTCGCGCCGGCGCACCCACCGCCAGCGTGTGGGACGGCACGTCTCGCGTGACCACCGCCCCGGCCCCCACCACTGCTCCGGCCCCCACTCGTACACCGTCCAACAAAATCGCGCCCGCGCCGATCCAGGCGCCATCTTCTACGACGATTCCCTGCGTAGTGATTCCCTGCTGGATGACGGGCTGGGCAGGATCGTCGAACAGGTGGTTCACCGCCAATACCTGGACGCCGGGGGCCAGCAAGACCGAGTCGCCGATGCGCACGCCACCCTGCCCGCGAATCACACACCGCTCGCCGATATAGCTTTTGCGCCCGATCCAAATGCCGGCCTTGGGCAAATCTCGAAAGTTGTACACGTGCAACACACTGCCGTGCATCACAAAGGTCTCGTCGCCGATAAAGATCCCCTGGGGGCAGGCGTGGAGATAGACGGAATGATCCAAATAGACTCGTCGCCCCAGGCGGATGTTGGCCGGCTGGCACAGGCGGACGCGGTCCTCCACGAGCGGGACACCGTCGCTTTTGAGGATCAGCCGGTAGGCCAGGGCGCGCAGACCGACGCCAATCAGGCTGGGGATACCCTGCAAGAAAAAGAAGAGAGTTTGCTCCAAAACATAACGGCCCAGACCAGTGGACTGGGCCTCCACATAGTAACGCAATGCTCCCCGCTGGGAAACCGTCTCCGCCGCAGCTGGCCGACGCGAGACGACGGCGACCCCCTGCCGGGGTTCTTCCGGTTTCAAGGGAGCGGTGCGCTCACCATTCACACTCAAAGACTAGTTCCCTATCCGAAAGCCAAACGAGAGCGTCCCCACCCCACCTCGCTCTCCTGGCGCAAAATGACGTTAACCGCTGCTTTGAGGTCCCATTTTACCACAAAGTCTAACTTGCCGCGAATCAGGCGGCGAAGCAACTGTCGCCGGCCGCGACCGGTGAGCACCAAATAACGGTGGCAGCCCACGGCCCAGCCGGCCTGCATATCCGATTCGGCGTCTCCGATGAGATAAGAATGGGCGAGATCGAGCCCCAAATCCTTGGCCGCCATCAACAGCATGCCCGCCTGGGGCTTGCGGCAGGCGCAGCGCTCGTCTGGCCGGTGGGGGCAATACATCACTCGGTCTATGCGCCCGCCAGCTTCCTCGATGGCGAGTACCATGCGGGCGTTGATGTCCTCAACTGTCTCCGCAGGAACGATGCCCCGGTTGATGGCCGACTGGTTGGTGACGATGACGATGTACAGGTCCGTGCGGGCCAGTTTGGCCAGGCCCTCCAGCACGCCGGGGAGAAAGACAAATTCATCCCAGCTTTTGACGTAATCGTCGCGGTTACGACAAATCACGCCGTCTCGGTCAATAAAGACAGCGCGGCGCGCAAATGATCTCAGCAACATTTGGGCGTTCGGAATCACCGACAGCCCTCCCCTACACTGCAAGTGAACGAACGAGGAAGCGCGACCGGTTGCCGCTCCAACTGCCACCCGGCAGTATCCAGCATCAACGAAACCGGCGGCTCTATCCGCTGTAGCCGCTCCCGCAGCACCGTACAGGTCAGGTGGCACAACACCATATGCACGTCCTCGACCTGTTCCATACAATCATTCGGCACAACCACGGGCACGTCCACCAACTCGCTCAACTGCCCGCCTCCAAAGCCGGAGAACCCGATAGTGATTCCTCCCATCTGGTGCGCCAATTCCACCGCCCGTAAGACGTTGGGCGAGTTGCCACTGCCGCTGAAGGCAACTACCACGTCCCCACGCCCAATCAGGCCGCGCAGTTGCTCGGCAAATACGTCATCGTAGGAGAGGTCGTTGCTCAGGGCCGTCATCTCGGGCACGTTATCGGTCAGCGCCACCACGCGGAAACGCGGGCGGCCGGGAGTAATGGTCCCTTTAGCCAAATCACACTTGAAGTGAGAGGCCGTAGCCGCGCTCCCGCCGTTGCCCAGCGTGAAAATAGTGGTCCCCACGTAATTGGCACTCAGAAGCACGTCCACCGCTTCGCTGATACTTTGTAACGGCAACTCGGCCAGAGTGGCACGCACTTGTTCCAGATATAATTGTATTTCTTCCAAGTCTATCTCCTTGTTCATATAGTGGGTTGATTCTGGCCCATCACAGGAGCAGCAAAAAAGCCCATCCTGCTCTCTTGAGACCTCCCATTGACGAACGGGAATACACTGGGTGTCTGTGGCCGCGGCCAGGTTATCGCCTGCATCACTTCCACGCCCTGTCGCTCAAACGCGAAAGGAAAACGCTCCAGTCCCATCGCTTCCAGCGCCTCTGTCACACCATCCTGCCGTTCTACGGGACAGTAGAGCATCAAAAATCCGCCGTCATCGGAGCCGCTTATCTTGCCACCCAGCGCTCCATTCTCACGCGCCACCCGGTAGCATTGAGCCAAGAACGGAGTGGCAGCCTCATTCCCCGGCAATTTACACTCCTCCACCCAGGAGCTATGCAGCAGAGCGCCGAACGATTCCAAATCTCCCCGTTCCAACGCGGCCCGGATCTCTAACCCCAACTCTCTTATCACACTCAGTTGCAATTTCGTCTCCCCATCCCCCTGCTGACTGCCTCTCTCCTGGCGTTGAAAGATGGTGGAAGAGGAGGAAGAGAGCCGGCCGTAAAAGAGCATCAGGTTGCTCTCCAGTGCCTCGTGCGTTCCGATGGGGAGCCGCAGTGGTTCAACAGTCACGCCGCTGCGGGAGAAGGTGATACAGTTGAGGCCGCCAAAGGCAGACACATAATGATTCTGCTTGCCCGCCGACAACCCCAGTTTCTCAACCCAGATGTGACAAGCCAGGTCCGCCACTTCCTCCGGGTTCAGATCCAAACCACACCAAAACGCAAGGGCCTTGATCATAGAGACTGCCACGCTGTTGGAGGAGCCCAAGCCCACGCCGGGAGGGATCTGGGAAGCGAGAAAGACCGTCAAGCCATCGCGGAGGTTAAAGTAACGAGCGATTGCTTTGGGCAAATTCAGGTCATCATCCGCCAAACCGTCTCCAGTAGACCCACGGAAAAACGTGCGATAGTCGGCGGACGTGATCCGCAACTCGTCCGCGTATCCAGGGGTGAGGATAGTATAGGCGTAGTGATTGATAGTGGCGCCAATCGTCAAGCCACCCCACCGCTCGTCACAGGCCGGTGCGCCGATCCCTTCTCCCAAGAGGCTAATGCGTATTGGAGCACGCGCAATCAGAATCATTCCAACCTCCCGACTTTTCTAACAAGCTCCTCGCCCCTTGAACACCGCCCCAACAGTGCCGAACAGCAATTTCAAATCCTGCCAGACAGTATAGTTGCGAATGTACTGCATGTCCATTCGGACGCGCTCTTCGTAGGTAATATCCGAGCGGCCACTGGTCTGCCATAGACCGGTCATCCCCGGCTTGACCGTCAACAGATTGTGCCGCCAGCGGTGGAAATGGCGCAGTTCCTGCGGGGTGATCATTCGCGGCCCGACCAGGCTCATCTGCCCCTTCAAAACGTTGAACAGTTGCGGCAATTCGTCCAGGCTATAGCGGCGCATAAAGTGCCCCATCCGGGTGATGCGAGGATCGTCCTGTATCTTGCCCGTCCGCTCCCACTCTTCCTTCAACTCTGGGTGCGCCTCCAGGTAACCATCAGCGTCCGGTATCATACTGCGGAATTTGTGAGCATCGAACCGTCGCCCGTATAACCCCACCACCCGCCGCCGATGAAAGATCGGGCCTGGAGAATCAAGATAAATCGCAAGGGCGATAAATGGTAGAATTGGCAGCAACACGACACAACCTACCACCGCCCCCACATAATCCAACATCATCTTGAACAGGGCGTCCATCCCGGTGATGCGAGTTCGATTGAGGCTCATCATCGGAACAAAGCCGACCTCCCGCACCTGGGCGCCGGTGGTGAAAAGCTCGTAAAGGCCGGAGGAGAGGCAAATGCGCACTCTGTCGTCCGTTCCCCAGTCGCGGTAGATGTCCAACAGCTCCTCCCGCCGCAGGGCGGTGGGAATAACGATGAGATCGTCTACCTCCAAACTCTGAATGAGACTGCCCAGCCTACTGAGGCCGTTCAGTACGGGCACATTCTCGACCCTGGCCCCCCGCTGCTGCGTCGGCTCCACGAAACCCACTACCTCGACCCCTGCGCTCCGCGAGGCGCGCAACTGAGCCGCCACCGCCCGTCCCTCTTCATTGGCCCCTACTATCAGCGCCCTCCGGATGAACCAGCCACGCCGCCGCAGATGGTAAACCAGGCGCCGGTATCCAAACCGGATCGATGACACGCTGGCGACGGAAAATAGCCAGACGATTGCCAGCCAGCCTCGTGAGATGTCTTGCTCGACACTACGGTCGAGAAAACTGTAAAAGATCAGGCCAACCAGCCCGGCAGTGCAAGCATTGATCACGTTGACGTACTCTTGCGTGCCGCCGAAAAGGCGGTCCGGATGATATAGCCCATTCAGGGCAAAGAGCAGCGCCCACACCGGAACAGCGATCAAGGCCAGGCGGAAGTAGAAAGCCTCGGATAAAAAGCCATAATACTCGAGCAAATGGAAACGCACCTGATAAGCCGCCGCCATACTCAAAACAATACAAACCACGTCCAGCAGAGGCAACGGTACCACTGCCCAGAGCATGGAGAGCCTCTCAGGCCTGGCCCGCTTGCGCAGAGTAGAAAAAGGCGGGGACTGTGCTGTCGAAATAACTTGTCGCTGACTGATCCTGGATGCCAAGCTTACCCTCCTCCCAACGGTGCATAATCAACGTATGTAAAATTGAAACTATCAGCATTATTGTAAAAGGCAATCGTCAGTGACAAGTAACTAATATCCTGAAAACTGACTAGAGATACGGGCTAAATTCGCGTCCCTCCCAACTCTTCTAGTCATTTTCTAGGATTATCATCACCATTAACCAACCCCCCTCCAATAAAATGTAGACAATGGCAAAATCCAACAAATAGTATGCTATTTCAGGATCACAGAGGTCCTGAAGAGTTTTTTGTTGCCTGGCAACGGACGACAGCACACCGCAATAGGGCTTACATGTTAAACTGGCGACCTGGCACTGCTAAGAAACAACTTTTGGATAGGCCCAAAACCCGCCGGACTGTTTCTCGTGAGACGAGGAACACTGCCAGGGTTTTGGGCGCTAATCAAAGAATACTCTATCTGCTGTTAGCTGCGCTGACGATCCTCGTCGCTGCCTGTCAGAGCCATGCGGCGACCGTTACCGAACAATGGCTCCCCCCCTATTTACAACTGCAACTGCGCAGCGGAAAAGTCCAGGTGCAGAGGGTGGACGATTCTAACTGGGTGACAATGGAGAACGAAACGAGCATCGCCGTCGAGGGAACGATCCACATCATCGCAGACGAGACAGAGGGAGCTCAACTCAGCACGGGCGATGGCAGCACCCTCGAGTTGGCGCCGGGGACCAGCCTGGAAATACAGAATCCCCGTACCTTACCTAGCTTGCGTATAACGTTGCAGGAAGGAAGCCTCCTGCTCGTGGCGCAAAAACCCTCATACGAGTTGGTCGTGCCCACCTGCTCAATGACGCTCTTGAGTCTCCCGGCGCACATCAGGGCCGAGATCCAACAAGGCACAGTCCACCTGGCGGTCGAAGAGGGCGCCGCCGTATGCGAACTGGGGACGAGGACGCTCACACTCCCCAAGTGTCAGGAGATGTATGCCGAGCCGGGTGAAGAGCCAGAGACCATCGAGTTCTGTGATGCAGACGCAACCGCTACCGTTGCCGCGATGACGCCGACGCCAACCTTCAGCTTTCAAGAGCCGGAGACGACGGTGACGACAACTGTGACCCCATCCCCCACCCCAATACCTACCAGCGAGGCCGTTACACTCTCCCCCACCCCAATACCACCGACAGATACTCCTCAGCCTCCGCCTCCGCCAAAGGACACACCACGGCCGACTCGGAAGCCGCCCACCAACACGCCGCCTCCACCGCCTACCAACACGCCGCCTCCGCCGCCTACCAACACCCCGCCTCCGCCGCCTACCAATACACCGCGGGCCACACCGACCCAACCACGGCCAACTCAGCCACCACCGACCGATCCGCCGCCGCCGACCGATCCGCCGCCGCCGACCGATCCACCACCGCCGACCGATCCACCAACTGAACCAACTTCTGAATCATAAACCACGAGGAAAGTGAACCTCACCAACAATCACTGCCGAGCACAGACGATGTGGAATGAGCGACAAGGGC
The DNA here is from genome assembly GCA_964393895.1 of uncultured Anaerolineales bacterium. Taxonomy (GTDB): domain Bacteria; phylum Chloroflexota; class Anaerolineae; order B4-G1; family B4-G1; genus B4-G1. The sequence continues at coordinate 15,788 of CAYMWP010000070.1, forward strand.
GGAAAAGGGGAAATATAAAGTGCACAAAGGGAAAAACCTAATTCAACTTCTGATCGCGCTTGCAATAGGGTGCGCCGGCATAATAGGCACACTGCTGCTCCTATCTCAGGGAGCCGGTGCCAGGCCGCTGCTCGATAGCGACGACCTCTCCATCTCCAAGAGCCAAAGCAGCGACCGGGTCCAGATCGGCGACCAACTCGTCTACACCCTGACTTATCAAAACATCAGCACCGGCACGCTGATGGGGGTTAGCATCACCGACACCCTCGATTCCCACGTCGCCTACGCCGCCGCCTCGCCGCCGCCGACGGGCGGCATACCGGAGAATACTCCTTACTGGTCCATCGGCCCCCTTTCAACCTCCACGACGGGGACGATCGTGCTGACCGTCACCGTGACCGGCCCCCTCGCCAACGGCGACATCATTACCAACATCGCTTCCGTCAATGGCAACGGGGCGGAGCCAGACACCGCCCAAATCAGCGCCACCGTTGACGCCCCTACGCTGATGCTGATCAAACGGGATCACGCCGACCCCGTTCCGGCAGGAGGGCCGCTGACCTACACGCTCTCCTACAGCAACACGGGAGACGCCAATGCGACCAACGTCGTCATCACCGACGTCCTGGACAGCAACGTCACTTACGTCAGCGCCTCTCCCACACCCACCGACTGGATCACCCCCACCCTCTACTGGAACATTGGCACCCTGACCCCCTCCATCCCCGGAGAGATCGTGGTCAACGTGACCGTGCAAGGCGGGCTAGACGAAGGCGACATCCTCACCAACTCGGCCACAATTGATAGCCAACAGAACACGCCCTTCTCGGTGGACGAGACCACGGTGGTCTCTCACGGCGCCCCGGTCTCTGTCTCACTGACCCCGGCCAGCGCCACAGTCACCACCGGTCTATCCATATCCTACACCCTGACCGCGTTCGATACATACGCCAATCCCTGGGACGTCACATCCGACGCCGCCTACACCATAACTGCCGGCGCCGGCGGCGACTGGGTTTCTAACGTCTATACCGCCCAGGTCGCCGGCTCCTGGATCGTCACCGGCACCCTTGATGGCCTCGCCGACACGGCGTTGCTGGCCGTGACGAACGGAGCGCCCGCTATCGAAGACGTAACCCACAGCACACCGGCCAACGAGGGCTCGCCCATCACCGTCACCGTGACCGCCTCTGACCCCGAAAACGACACCTTGACGTATGGCTTTGACTGGGACGGCAACGGCCTCTTTACCGACGCTGGCGACATACCCGACCAGAGCTCTAACCAGGCCAGTCACACCTGGGACGACGAGGGAGTCTACACCATCACCGTGCGAGCATCCGATAGCTACAACACTGTCACCCAAACCGCCGCCGTCACTGTAGACAACGTCCCACCCACCATCACCAAAGTCTCCAACGACGGGCCCGTGGATGAGGGATCGCCCGCCACCATCTTTATCACCGCCACCGACCCCGGCAGTGACGCCCTCTCCTACGCCTACGACTGGAACAAGAACGGGGACTTTGGTGACGCCGGCGAGGATGCCAACTCCCACACCTGGGACGACCAGGGCGCGCACATCATCGCAGTCCAGGCGGACGATGGCGACGGCGGCAGCGTCACCGCTACCACCACCATCACCGTCATCAACGTCGCGCCCACCATCACCCACCTATCCAACAACAGCCCGGTGAACGAGAACTCGCTCGTCATCGTCACCGTCTCCGCCACCGACCCCGGCGACGACACCGTCTCCTACGCCTACGACTGGAACGAGGACGGCGATTTCGACGACGCCGGCGAGAACTATAACTTTCACACCTGGGGCGACGACGGCATCCACGCCATCGCCGTCCGGGCCTCCGACGAGGACGGCGGCAGCGTCACCCAAACCACCGCCATCACCGTCGAGAACACCCCGCCGGTCATCACCGACATCTCCAACAACAGCCCAGTGGACGAGAACTCGCCCGCCACGATAATCGTCACCGCTTACGACGTCGGCAACGACCCGCTCTCCTACGCCTACGACTGGAACGAGGACGGCGATTTCGACGACGCCGGCGAGAACGTCAACTCCCACACCTGGAACGACGACGGCGTCCACCCCATCACCGTCCGGGTGGAAGACGGCGACGGCGGCAGCGTGACCGACACCACCACCATCACCGTCGTCAACGTCCCGCCCGCCATCACCCACCTATCCAACGACGGCCCGGTAGGCGAAGGCTCGCCAGCGACCATCACCGTCTCCGCTACCGACCCCGGCGACGACACCGTCTCCTACGCCTACGACTGGAACGAGGACGGCGATTTCGACGACGCCGGCGAGAGCGCCAACTCCCACACCTGGTACGACGAAAGTACACACGCCATCACCGTCCGGGCCTCCGACGAGGACGGCGGCAGTGTCACCGCTACCACCACCATCGTCGTCGTCAACGTCGCGCCCGCCATCACCCACCTATCCAACGACGGCCCGGTAGGCGAAGGCTCGCCAGCGACCATCACCCTCACCGCCACCGACCCCGGAACTGACACCCTCTCCTACGCCTACGACTGGAACGAGGACGGCGATTTCGACGACGCCGGCGAGATCACCCCTACCCACACCTGGGACGACGACGGCGTCCACCCCATCACTGTCCGGGTGGACGATGGCGACGGCGGCAGCGTGACCGACACCACCACCATCGTCGTCGTCAACGTCGCGCCCACCATCACCCACCTATCCAACGACGGGCCGGTGGACGAAGGAGCGCCCGTCACCGTCGTCATCACCGCCACCGACCCCGGCGACGACACCATCTCCTACGCCTACGACTGGAACGAGGACGGCGATTTCGACGATGCTGGAGAAACGTTGAACTCGCACACCTGGTACGACAACGGCGTCCACGCCCTCGCCGTCCGGGCCTCCGACGAGGACGGTGGCAGCGTCACCCAAACCGCCGCCATCACCGTCGTCAACGTCGCGCCCACCATCACGGGCGTCTCCAACGACGGCCCGGTGAGCGAGGGGTCGCCCGCCACTATCACTATCACCGCCACCGACCCCGGCAGCGACACCCTCTCCTACACTTACGACTGGAACGAGGACGGCGATTTCGACGACGCCGGAGAGACGTCGAAATCGCACACCTGGTACGATGAGGGAACCCACCCCATCACCGTCCAGGTGGAAGATGGCGACGGCGGCAGCGTCACCGACACCACCACCATCACCGTCGTCAACGTCGCGCCCATCGTGGATGCCGGCCCTGACCAGGTGGTGAACGAAGGGGAAGAGGTTAACTTTACCGGCGTGCTCACCGACCCCGGAGCCGACAGTCACGACATCGTGTGGGACTTGGGGGACGGCGCCTTTGCCAGCGCCACCCTCACTCCCACGCACGTCTACTCCGAACCGGCCAATCTGACCGTGACCCTGACCATCACCGACGAAGACGGTGGGGTCGGCTCGGACACGCTGATGGTGACGGTGGAAAACCTGGCGCCCAACGCCGACGCCGGCGGACCGTACACCGGAACGGCAGCCATACCGCTAACCATGACCGCGTCCTCGTCGTGGGACCCGGGCGGCGGCCCCCTGACCTACACCTGGGATCTGGACGACGACGGGGAATACGACGACGGAGACGGAGAAGTCGTGACCTACACCTGGACCGCGGCCGGTATACACACAGTGACGGTGCAGGTAGCCGACGCCCATCAGGTCACAAATACAGACTCTGCTCAGGTTTCCATCGGCCCGGCAGAGTTGAACTATATCGTTCTCTCTCCGCCGACGGCGACCATCTTTGCCTGGGAGACCCAGACCTACACGGCGGAAGCCTTCGACGTGTACAGCAATAGTCGCGGCGACGTCACCACCCAGACTACCTTCAGCATCGTGGAGAGCGGCCACGGCGGCTACTGGACGGACAACGTCTACTTTCCTCAAAACCACGGCGATTGGACAGTGCGCGCCGTCCACACGGGGACGATCGTGACGACGGATACAGCCTCCCTTACCATCCTGGCTCCGGTCATGCACCTGGAGAAAGAAGATGATCCCGGGGTAGTAGAGGCTGGCGCGATCCTCACCTACACGCTGACCTACTCCAACACCGGTAACCTGGTGGCCAGCGACGTCGTCATCACCGACACGCTCGACTCCAACGTCCTCTTCGCGGGGGCCAACCCCGAGCCGGACGGCGGCGCGCCGGACGCCCCCTACTGGTACATCGGCGACGTGGATCCCAATGGGCCAAGCCAGATCATTGTCACCGCTACAGTCGCCCGGCCCTTGCCCAACGGCACACTGCTGACCAACACCGCCTGGCTGGGAGCGGATCACGTCACGCCGCTACCCGCCACCGAGCAGACGACCGTCTCCTCCCGTCCCGTGCTGACGATCAGCAAAGAGAGCAAGCCCGATCCAGTGGTCGTCGGGCAGAACCTGGTCTATACCGTCATCATCACCAACAGCGGCAACGAGAACGCCTCCTCCGTCACCATCACCGAGGATTACGACCCCAACACCTCGTTCGTCTATGCCAGCCTCCCCCCCGACCCCGGCAGTGATAACCGGGAGTGGACCTTTGCGACCCTGGCCGTGGACGATTCCATAGAGATGGACATTGTCGTCCGGGTGACCGACACACTGCCGGTGGGGACAGTCCTCACCAATGAAGTGACCTTGGACAGCGACCAGACCGTCCCCATCAGCACTACCGAGACCACCCAGGTGCTATCGGAATCCGACCTGGAAGTCACTCAGATAGAAAGCCCCCCAGAGCCAGCCCCTGCCGGAGACGAGTTGGCGTACATCATTCATTGCGAGAACACAGGCTCTGCGCCAGCAACAGGGACCGTGATCACCATCACCTACGACAGCCGGGTCACTTATCTGGGCGCCACACCAGACCCCGACGTCGGGAACAACGTGTGGGCGCTTGGCACCCTGGCCCCCGGGGAGGGCCAGTACATCATGGTGGAGGTGGACATAGATACTCCCCTGCCAAACGGCAGTGTGCTGGCGAACCTGGTGACGATTGACAGCAACAACACCGCGCCTGTGGGGTTCATCGAGACCACGCCGATCACTTCCTCGACCGACCTGGCGTTCAGCGTCGCCCAGCAACCCACAGACAGTGTGGAGGCTGGCGCGCCTCTGACGTACACTCTGCGCTATACGAACACCGGCAACGCCAGCGCCACCCAGGTCGTCGTCACCGCCACCTTTGATAGCTTTGCCCCATTCTCCAGCGCTACGCCCAATCCGACCGGCGGCACAGGCGACGTGCGTTACTGGGAGATTGACGTCATAACCGGCGTGAACAACTATGGGGAAGTAAACGGCGTCGGAGAGATAGTCATCCAGACCGACGTGACGTTGCCCCTAACCAACGGCACGCCGCTGAGTTTCACGGTCCAACTGGAGGATGCGGAGGGGGATTTCCTGGAGGACGCAGCGTACGCGACCGTCTCCAGCGCCCCCATCCTATCTGTAGACAAGGACGACGGACTCTCCACTGTCTATGCGGGCGACGTATTGACCTACACCATCACCTACACCAACAGTGGAAACGAGAACGCCTACGATGTCGTCATCACCGACGCACTGCCCGTCAGTCACACCCAATACATCACTTGCCAGATGACCGGCGGAACCTGCCAGCACGTGCCGGCCAACAACGAGGTGATCTTTTACATCCCTGCCATCATCGCCCCAACCAGCGGTCAGGCCCAAATCGTCCTCCAAGTTGACGACCCGCTCCTGTCGGGGGCCAAACTGGTGACCAACCGCATCACGATGACACACTCATCGCTTGCAGCGCCCATTGGCGTACAGGACGTGGACCTCATCGGCACGTTGCCCGACCTCACCATCAACGCGACACACGATCCCAGCCTCTTCTCTCCCGGCGAACTGATGACCTACACTGTGACCTACGGCAACGGCGGGCGTATGCACGCCACAGGAGTGACCATCGCGACCACCCTGCCGCCTGGCACCATTTACAAAGGGCACGGCTGGACCTCGTCCGACGGTCAGACCTACACCTACCTGGTCGGCGAACTGCCCGCCGGCGACACGGGTAACACGATCGAGTTCGTGGTAGAGTACCCCGGCTCGGAGCCGCAGCAGATAGACGCGACCGAATTCGACGCCAACTTTACCATCGCCGAGGGCGGTAGCGTCGGCGGAGACGCCGACCCAGGCAACAACAGCACCAACGTCTACATCGGCGTCCCCGACCTGGTCGTGCTCGACTTTACCGTCGCGCCCTTGCCGCTGGAGCCGAATGCGCCGGTCACATTCACCATCACGGTCGAAAACCAGGGTACCGGACAGGCGAGTAACAAAGGAGGGGGAGGCTTCTGGGTAGATGTGTTTATCGCCCCGGTCGCTTCTTACCCATACGAACGTTACGGCGAGGAATACGGGGGTATGGATCCAATTTACCCAGGTCAGCAAAAGACCCTGGTGATTAGACTAGACGATGGCTTTACCGAGCAAGAGATCGAAGAGATCGAGGAATTCTACGTCAAGGCAGACAACGACGGGCTACACCCCTACGGATTGGTGCCAGAATCCAACGAGATGAACAATATCAAGGGGCCGGTGAACCCATCCCCCTCAAACTATGACATTTACCTGCCGTTGATTCAGAGGAACAAGCGGTAGCGCGGCCAGACCGCAAGAAAAACAGCGAGTATGGAAACGCGCCCTACAAAATGCGGGGGGCGTAGTAGCACCATCTTCTCAATAATTCGGGGAAAGAAACCAGGTTTTTGTCGCTTCGGGCGAAGCAGAAGCGCCTTCGCTTACGGCAACCGCAGGTTGCACAAAAACCTGGTTTCCCATCTACCCCACTTTCCATAACCGACTGCTACAACTCTAGTAATTCCCGTTTTGAAGCCGCACCGCCGTAAAACAGACGGTGCTGGCTAGTTTTTTCCTAGCATCGGCTCTTTTAGGCCGATGCACCTAAGCTAGAATTGCCAAAACGGGAATTGCTGCTACAACTCAAGGTCTCCTGACCGCAGCCGATTTGACTTGGGTGTGTTTCATTTCAGTAGAGACCCTAGACCTCGGAGGTCTCTGCCGAGCTTGTGCTCGCCCAAAACCGCCGATTTGGGCAGTTTTTGAGCCTGAAAACGCATCTCATTAGACCTCCGAGGTCTTACCCAACTCATCTGAAACACACCCATTTGACGTTAAGCGCAGTGGTGGGCTCGGTCTGGATACATCGCTGCGCTTAGCCCAACTGACGGGAATTTGGCAATCTCCTTGGAGCAAAACCCCGCGGTCC
>CAYMWP010000071.1:0-23091 GCA_964393895.1 uncultured Anaerolineales bacterium
CTGCAACTTGCACGCGCTGAGGCTGTGATGAGGAGTAAATAATGCTTTCAGTATCCTCGAACGGATCGAACTCTCTGCAACCCCGCCCGACCTGCCAAAAAACGGGCCTCAAGGGCCATCTGAGGGCCGTTTTGCGCCCTAAAACCGCCTTTTTTGCCCATATTTCGACCTAAATCCCTCATCGTTTCACCGCCCATCGCGCAAATCGTTTTCTGCGCCCCGACCCCGCCGATTTGCGACCGGATCGAAGAACGCTCTCACCACATTATAGTACATCATTGCAAAAGCGGCGAAATTCACAATTCACACACGGCCGGCGTGAGCGGGACGGAGCCGGCATCCTCTCCCGCTCGACCATCTCGCGCATCGCCAGCGTTACCTCCCGTACCTCCCCGCGCAGTCGTTCCGTGAGCCGTACCTCCTCCGCCTTTCGCGTCACCAGGGAATAGATGAACCCGCGCCGCGCCCTCCCCCCCAGCGTCTCCTCCAACATCATCCCGTACGCCGCCAATTGCCGCCGCACGTGCTTGCCCGTCTTGCGGGCCGTCTGCTTATAGTCCACGGGAATCCACTCCCGTTCCCCATTCTGGCCCTCCACCTCGATCGCCATATCCACCCGCCCCCGCAACCCTATCTCCTCCGACGCCACCCACACGTCAAAGTGGCGCCGACCATCCTCCACCTCCAGGCCGTAGGCGGCCAGCGTGCGCCGTCGTTCCCGCTTCTCCGCCCTCTCGTGCGCCCTGGCCCCGGCCTCCATCTTGTAAGTCGTCGGGCGCAGCAGTGGCAAACAATAGGTGTAGAAAACGATGCGCGGACAATACGTGTACTGCTTCAGGTCGGTCACGGTAAAGACCAGTTCTGCCTCATTCATTATTTTCCCCGTCCTGTTCCTGAATGATCTCTAACCGCTGGCGCCAGTCTTTCTCGCACATCACGAACAATTGGACTTTGCCCTCTCGATCCCCCAGCCGCTCGCCGATTTTCAGGATCAACTCTTCCTGGTGCGTGCGCGCCAGGTCGCCCAGAAAGCCCGAGTACTGGATGCGGTCCAATCCATAGTCCAGACAAAAGTCGGCGATCTTGGTCCGCGTCCCGTCGTGCGGGATATCGTACACCAATAGGCATTTCATGCTAATAGCGAATGTCACCAGCGGGCGATGAAGGGGACGTAAGCGGGACGGTCGCCGCGCACAAAGGTGGCGATGTGGCGGGCCTGGTTCTGAATGATGACGCGGAATGGTTGCCGCTTGCGCTCGTATCGCTCGGCCGCCTCCAAGCGGGCCAGCACCTTTTCCGCGATGGTTCGCCGGGCCTTTTCCACCAGCAGACCCTTCTCGTCCAATTCCAACTTTGTCCCCTTGCTCGCCATCCCCACGATGGTGCGGTCCACGATCACCTGGCGGAACTCTTCGATCAGGTCAAAGACCAGGCTGGGCTTGCCTGGCCGGTCGGCGTGGATGAACCCGCCATACGGGTCCAGGCCCGCCAACACCAACGCCCGCTCGATCTGGCCGTAGAGGATGCCATACCCATAGTTGAGGGCGCTGTTGACCGGATCTCGCGCCCCGCGCCCTTTCCGTCCCGGCCAGCCATATCGCTCTGGGATGATCCGCTTGAGCGCCCCCCAATACTTTTGGGCGGCCCGTCCCTCGGCCGAGAGGATCAAATAGCGGGCCTCGTCCACCGTGCAGGCATCCAGGCGATCCAACTCGGCCTGGTGGTCTTGCACTTCGTCGGCACAGCGGCGCAGTTCCTCGTACAGTTCAGGATCGGTCTCCTGGCGGTACTTGGCCGCGTAGCGCAGGAAGCCGGCCTGGTTGCTGATCTTGCCCCGCGCGAACGCCAGCGCCAGGTCGAGGCCGCGCCGGTCGGTGTAGGCGAGCAGTTGTTCGCGCCGGGTGATGACGGTGCCGGTCAGTCCGGCCGCATAGAGGGCGGCGTAGGGCCGTCCCCGACCATCCACAAAGTAGACGGGAACGCCCTCTGTGCAGCAAGCGCGGACAGCATCAGCCGAGAGACTAATGCCCCGACCGGTGATGAGCACGCTCTCCAGGTGAAGCAGGGGCGCTTCTTGGACCAATCGCTCCGCGGGCGTCCCCTCGCCAATGCGCATCACCTGCAACCGTCCGCTGTGTTTTCCCACGTGTACGCCGAACTCGTCCACGATCAGTTGTTTTACTATCGGCATAGCTCCTCCAATGGGTGAATGGTGAATGTTATTGTTTGGGCTTGTAGTTTCGTTGGCGATTGATTTCGGTGACCAGGAGAGCGATGATTTCGTCTAACAGGGCGATGCGATGTTGAAAGACTGCTCGTGGTAACAATTTTCGCCCACGCCAGTACCATCCTTGTGTCTCCCGGGCCGATCCTAACGCAAACTTGAGGAAGCGCGCATGATCGCGGCCCGTACCTCGACCATTTCCCTCCTCGATATTGGCGCTGATGGACCCGGCGCTGCGGATGATTTGATCTACGATCGCTCGTCCACGCTGTTCCTTTTGCCAGTAGTCGCAATCCGTCCACACCAGATCGTACAAGAACAGCGCCTTGCGATACCCGTAAAACTTTTACACCGGCCCATTCTTGATCTCCGGCGCAACCTCCTCCATCCACTCCTCATAAGTCATCGCCCTCCTCCCATTCGCCCATTCGCCCATTCGCCATTCAACACATACCACCCATTCCCCTTCACCGCATCCTTCCCCACGTGCGTGAACTGCCCCCAGGCCAGCCAGGGCAGGAAGGGCGACCAGTCGTCCGCCTCCAGCGTGGCCGAGCCGACAAAGCCGGAGGTGGGTGATTCGGCGCGGCGGCGGGTGGAGTAACTGCGCAACTCTTCCCACCGGAGATGATTCTCCACCACTCGCACCCGCTCGGCGGCCTCCACCAGACCTGTAAAGTCCACATCCAGTTTAGTGTCAGAGAAATCGCGGCTCAACGACTCCAGCCGGTCCAGCAACCGTTGGAAGAGCGGCTTGAAACTAAACTGATGTGGCTTGACCAGGCGACCGTGTTCGACGACGCGCGTCGGCGTAAGAAAGCGCATCCCCATTCGCAATTCGTTATTCGCAATTCGCTCGTTCGCCCATTCGCAAACCTGCTCGTGCGTGATGGGGATATCGGGCACCTGAACCATCCCGTCATCCGCCTGTATCACCGACTGTCGCTCGCCGGTCAGGGGGTTTTCCTCCCAGACTTCCTGGATGACCAACGTACCGCGCCGCCAACGGCCTTTGTTCCGCTCCATCCGCCGTCCGATCCCTTGGTCCTCAAAGGTCTTGGTCGTCAGGACGACGTAAGGGAATAGCTGCAACGCCTGAGCGTAGAGCGTGAGACCGAACTCGAACCGCTCCCCCGGTTCGTAATGGAAGAAAAGCCGTCCCCGTTCGTCCTCGAAGGGATGTCCTAACGCGCCATCTCCTGGCTCGCTCGCGTCTTCCCATTCGCCATTCGCCATTCGCCGTTCGCTATTCAAAATCGGCGGCTGGACGGTGTAAGGACGGGGAACGTCGCGCCCGCGCCCGCTTTCCGGCCTGAGCGTGCTGACGAGGGTAGCGACCGGGCAGGTGGCGACCAGGGGACAAGCGGCGCACTCCTGAGCCTTCTGGTTGCCGCAAAAGCGGTTGCGCAGGGCGTGAAATAGAGAGCCGCGGATAGCCGAGCCTTGATGCTCGTTCAGTTCAATCGTGCTCTGCGCCTCGGTGATAAAGCGCAGACGGTGGGCGGTAAAGGTTTGCATAGTTTCGCTCCTCTTGCGTATTTGTATCGGGTGTGTTTCATTTCAGTAGAGACCCTAGACCTCCGAGGTCTTACTTTTGTATCTGCTTCACACTACTGCCCGGCGATAAAGTCGCCGGGCTACAAAGCAGCGGGGGATCATCCCCCTTTCCGCGAAAAACAGCATTGCAGGGTAAGCCCGATTTCATCGGGCGCTGCTCTGTAGCACGGGCACTTTATGCCCGTGCGGGCCGCTTTTGTATCTGCTTCACACTACCGCTTTTTAGATCAGTCTATGCGCTCATAGTAGCTAAAGCCCTTGCTGGAGCTGACCAGGCGATAAGGCAAGACGACGTGGCGCAATATCCGTTCCTTGCCCAGCCCGATGCGCTTGCCGCTGTAGATGTCGGCTTTTTCAAACGTCAGGCTGACGTCGCAATCGTCCAGTTGTTGGATGATCCCATCGGCGTGGAAAGGCCGGGTCGGGTCATCATCTATCACGACAAACTCTGGCGGGAGCGCCTCAACCAGTGTTGGCAAGGCCAAGAGCTGTACAAAGCCGCCCCTTTTCCCCAGGTAGTTAACCTGAAGCAGCCAGTTCTCCAGATGCGACCGATCGCCGAATTCCCCGCCCAGCGCGACTCCCAGCGGCCCGTCAAAGTGGACGTACTCGCGAAAGGCGATCGTCTTGCCCAACGGCCCAGCGTGGGGCGTGCCCGGTTTGGCCGGATTGCGGCGAGGCTTGAGAATCCGGGCGAACAGGTTGGTCACGACCACGCGCTTGGGCGGCCGCAGTGCGACCGTCAGATCGCGCAGTTGGGGCCATACGTCCTTCGCAACCGCTACGCCCGCTGTGCGGCAAGCGGCATCCAGTAACGCCATCTTGATGGCGTAGGGCGTGGGCGCCAGCAGGCTCTTGCCCCCTGACGACGTGGCCCAGGCCGGTTTCAGGCTAAACAGAGCCGTGGGCTGGTACTCGGCGATCAACCACGACGGCTGTCGCTCGGCTGACCGCCTCGGTTGATCTCGGCGAGATTTCATCCGAGTCATCGCGCCCTCCTAATAGCTTGTGGACTGCGACAGTACATATGAGTACGGCGCCGTCGTCTCGATCAAGTCCGCCATCACTTGGCTGAACTGCGCCAGCGAGTCGAACTCGGATAGCGTGACCGCGCCGGGGCGCACCTTTCCCAGGGCCTCTTGAATACCCCGCAACTGCTCTCGATAGCCGCTGTTGATGGGGCTCATCGTGGGAGCCGGGATGACATCATTGCTGATTGCGATGACGCCTTTGACATCCACGATGTGCGGGTTCTGCGTGCCCCGCATCGCGCCGTTAGGTTCGATGAAAGAGTACAGGACGCTCTCCAACAGGGCGCGATAGCGTAAGCCTCGCTGGGCCTCGTCCAGGGCATAGACCTGGGTGATGTCGTTGAAACCGATGCGCGCCATCTCAAAGTTGGCCACGATGGCATAGACGCCGCTCGAGGCCGGCCGGTGGAAGATCGCCTGTCCCAGGTTAGCTTTACGCTGTTCCTCTTCCTTTTCCGCGTCCCGGGCCTCCTTGCTGCGCTCGCTGGCATACTTGACGTGAAAGTAGCTGTCGGTGGTGGTCAATTCGGGTAACCCCACGACCCAACTGAACTCGACCACGCTCTTGCGGGGGATGGAGCGGTTGCCGGCCGTGATGAGATTGCCGGCCATATCGTCCAGCGCGCAGGCCTCTAGCAGCAACGTGATCGCCTCGGCGTCGGACTTGCCGTCAATGGCCTGGGCATAGTCGCCGTCGGCGCTGATGCGGTTGGCGTTGAACTCGCGGCAGGCGGCGCACAGGGGCACGTCCTCGCGACCGGACAGCAGCCGGAACAGGTGCTCGGCCTGGATGTGCTTGAGCATGTCGCCGCTGATGGCGTTGACGTTGTGCAGCCGCCCATCCTCGCCGACAATGTTCACCATGCGGGTGGTGATCTGGTTGCCCTCGCCGCCCTCGTTGTTCAGGCTGTGCATGTCGAGCGTGGCCTGGGCAGAGATCGAAAGTGAATACACGTTCTTGGTCATGATCGTTTCCTCCTTAATGAATTGTGAATGGTGAATGGTGAATGGTGAATGCTGACCTAAGCGGTTGGTTATTCTTCTTCTTCTTCTTCTTCCTCCTCCTCCTCCGGCTCTTTCATTTCTTGCTCCGGGTCCCGTGGAACGCGGGCGTAGCCGTAGGCGACCAGCAGGTTGCAGATCAGGCGCGAGTCGTCGAACTCGTCTATCAGGGCCACGATTTCGTCAATGTCGCTGGTGCGAACGCTGCGCCGGTAGGGGCCGGGCCGGTTCTCCATCACCTGGGCGTTCTCGGCGTTGTACTTGGCCAGAAAATCGGCCAGTTCGGCCACAAACTCCTGGGGATAGGCCGCCTTGCGCGCCAACTGCTGGCCCAGACCGTAGCGCACGTCGTACTTGCGGTCGCCCTGTTGCTTGCGGTACTGGGCGGTGACGGTCGCCTGGCGGATGGCGTAGGCAATGTTCCGAAATCCCTCTGTCTCCAGAATCTTGCTCAACCGGGGTCCTTCCTGACTGTGCATAATCAACCTCCTTAGGTTTGTGGTTGTGAACTGGGGCGCATAGCGCCCTCGTTCCTTCTGACTGATGAGATAACCGCTGTAAGCGGTGGTGAACTCGAAAAAGGGGCGCAGGTCGTTGCCGGATAAAAAGTCGCGGTAACGCAAAAGCAAGTTGTAATCGTCGCTGTGGCTCTCGTCGAACTGGCGCACGACCGACTCGTGCTCGGCCAGGACGTCGAGCGCATCCCCCACGTCAGCCTCCTCCTCGACCCGCACCCAACCGGGCAGGCGAATGAAGGACAGGTTCATCGTCGCCACGGCGTTGCCCAGGTCCTTGTAGAAAGCGCTGTAAAAGCCGGACACCACGCGGGACGGCCGCCGGTGCTCGAACAAGCGCGCCTTCATGCTGGCCCCCTCCTGCTGGCGGGTAAAGTCGAGCAGGGCCTGGGTATAGCGAAGCGAGGCCAGCACGTCGGAGCGAATGGCGGTCTCGGCGCGGGCCATCCGTCCCCGGAAGGCGTGCATGATCTTGGCATTCTCTCCCAGGTCAATATCGGATGGGGCCAGCACGTAGGTCTTGCGGTCCTTGACGCCGCGCAGTTGTTTGGTCAGCGCGGCGTGGTAAAAGCCCACGGCCTTGAGCCATTCCAGCAGCCAGAAACCCTTGACGTTTCCCATGCTCAACTTGTCGGCTTTGGTCCGGTTCTGGCCCTTGCCCTGGCCGGGGTTATAGATCTGGGCGGCGGTGGTTTCGGGCTTGATGCCCCAACCGTGGGCCTTGTCCAGTTCTTTCCAGGTCGCAGCGGCTGCGTCCCCATCGTTCGGCGTCGCGGCAAAGAGATCGCGCACGAGCGTCAGCACCTCCGGCAGCGCTCCCTGCACCGCCCACCACTGGGTCATCAGCTTGTTGTAGCCGATGAGAGCGTGGGGGTTGACGGCGCGGAAGACGTCCCAGTGTTCGTGAGGCTCGTTACCACGCAGGGCTGCCAGAGCCGGGTGATCCTCGCCGCGCGCCAGGGCTACTCGGGCTTCTTTGGGCAGGTTCTTGCGCAGCTCAAAGAACTCGGCCCGTTTGTCCCGCTCGGCCTCGTAATCCACCACCGCCTGCGGCGGCAGGTCGGCGGGGAGTTTGGCCGCGTTCTTGCGCGTGCGGATGACGCAGGTGGGGATATAAGGGCCTGGCATTGCTGCCAGCCGGGCGTCGTCCAGCGCGGGTATGCACTCCAGGCGATAGTACGCGCCGTGGTCGCTCAGGTGAATCGAGGGCTGCGCGTGACCAGCGGTGCGGCCCAGCACGTCGCGCAGCACCACCGCCAGGCCGTAGGCCAGCAGTTGGTCGGCGAACGTGCCGGTGGATTTGTCTACGAATAGGGTTTGGGTCATATTTTTGCCTCCTCAATCTGTCCCTTGTCTCAAAGTGCGTTCTGACGTATAATTTATATCAATTGCTCGAATGCACAAAGGAGGTGAGAGCAATGGCTACAATCACGCTCGGCGATACCTTGGACGATTTGCGGGCCGCTGACCAGATACTGCGCAAGTTTGAGCAGCGCTATTGGGTCAGTTCCGCCGATTTCTTTGAACTTTACTCCCAGGGCCTGCTGGACGACGGTCAGCACCGGGAGGATTTTTCTGAGTGGGCCGGGTATTACAAGCTCAAGCTCAAACGAGAGGCCGCGTTGGCGCAGATGTCGCAACAGCGGCTGCAGATTTTGCGCAGTCAGGCCATCGGCGAAACGATCGAACTGCGTCCAGAGGAACCCGTTCTGGAACTGGCCTGATGCCCGAATTCTCTCGTCTGGCATACAAGCACCTGCTCTATACGCTTCCTCAACGATACCCTGAAATCGAGTCATCGTCACTTCGCCTCTACACTATGTCTGCAAGCACCGGGCTGGTGAAAGGGAGCGTGCGGTTTCGTAACGGGCTGGAATTGCGCGTGCGTGAGCTGATTGATCTCTCCGATGGCGAGATCCTGGACTACAGCTACGATGTCCTGCGGGGCGATGAACCCCTCCGCTGGTACGATCCGCAGCCCCATCCTGAGAATCCCGACCTGGCGAGTACCTTTCCTCATCATTTACACGACCTCCCTGACCCTTCGGCAGGCTCAGAACAAAGCATCAAACACAACCGCAAGCCCGCGCCCGGCATCAGCTTTACCGCGTCCAACCTGCCCACGCTGATCGCCGACTGCATCGCGCTTGGCGAGGACGATCAAGGGTCCTAAACTCCCACCCGCTATCGCCTTCCCCTGGCCGCATCACGCACGGCTTGCAGATCAAGCACCTCGGCCACCTCGTACTGGGGCGGGAGGTTGCCCTTGACTGGGCGCATCCGCAGATGGGCTGGGAAGTAGCCGCAGCGCCCGTGCAGCTCGGCCAGCAGGACAACGGCGACAAAGTTGAGCGCCGGCGGGTTGACCAGCAGCGGCAGCGTCTGCCATTCGGCGGGGGTCAGGCCGCAGCGGTCGGCCAGGGCGACCACCTGGGGCGCCAGCGGCTGTTGCGGGTCGATCTGGCTGGGGATGTCGACGACGCGCTCAATGGCCTGGCCGGTGAGGGCTTCGACCTGGGCGTGCTGGGGGGCGGTGAGGGGGTGGGAAAAGTTGAGGAGGATCATCATCTCACCTCCAAGTTAATCCTTTCTCTTTCAATCCAAGGCTTTTCCTGAGCTAGCTTCTCAATGGTCGAAGGCTTCTGTTGGACCTCTTCTAAACGCTCTTGGTACGGTCGGATTAGAGCCCATTGTGGCCCGACAACGTAGCCTCTTTCCGTTTCGGCGATCAGCCCTTGCTTCCACATTGGCCTCAAGTACTCTTCCATCAGTGTCTCTTCTGAATCCACCCCGCGTATCAGATCATAGTATTCGTTGCGGCTCCGGCTGTAGATGGTGGACGTGCTCATCGGCTCCTGGTCCAGCATCTCCAGGATGGTCAGCGTCAAGCGACCTAGCGCCAGCGGCATCACCGGCAGTTCGACCCAATAGCCGTTCTCGGCAGTGAAGCGTGCACAACGTTCAGCATCTTGGTTTTCGGCCTGCACGTAGTAAAGACGTGCCACCTCGCCGGAGAGGTTAGCCGCCAACTCCAGGGCAAAATTGGTCACGTTGTTACCACCGGTCAGGTTGACCCACATCTCTTTACCCTGACCGCCGACCCAGGCCAGGGCCGCCACTACTTGCACGACCTTATCGTAGACATCGCGAATATCTCGCCGGTCGATCTCGCACCAGAAAACGTCGCCCTTTTGCCGACCCTTGGCGATGCCCGGCCACTCCCGTCGGAGCAAGCGCTGTAGCACCTCCTTCATCGGGCCGCCATCTTGTTCGGGCCCTGTGGCGATTTGACCGGGCGGATTGTCGGTGTATCCATAGGTCAACACTTGGCCGTTCAGTATCTCCTGGGTGGTGAAGAGTATCAGGGCCTGCACATCGCTCACTTTTTCGCCGCGCTGGCGGTGTTCACGTTCGCCGGAGCGGGCAAAGAACCGCTCGTCGTCCTCGTTCCAGCGTTGATAGCGGTGGGTCAGGTAAGAAAGCGGCCCGGTCACGGTGCCGGGCGAGCGCCCCAGGCCCATCAAGTGGTAAACGCCCATCGCTAGCCTCCTATCAACTCAAAATACCCATACCCCGCCGCCGTCTTGCCTCCCGCGCCCAGGTTCTGCAAGCCGGCTTTGAGCCATTCGACGGCCTTGCCGTGCGCCTCGGGATTCGGTTCCCCTCGCCAGCCGACAGCGAAGCTAAAGCACACGCCGGCCTTAACCGTCAGGAAAGGAATGGGAATCGGGTCTTGGTTATCGGCTGGCGGGACGCGGTTCTTTTTGTCGCTGTAGTAGTTAGGGAAGTGTGGTGTCATCACGTCCAATTTGAGTTGCGGTTCATCCAACGGGACAGCCTCGAAGAAGACAGCCCCGCCGACGCTGCCCGCGCTTTTGTCACCTTTCGACGCCCGACCAAAGACGGCGGCGAACAGCGGATCCTCTTCCGGTTCGCAGTCGGGTTGCGCCTCCTTGAGGCGGAAGTAGGCCCACGCCCGCGCCAGGCCTTTCAGCCCGCTGCCGGGGATGACGGGGAAGCCGTACAGGCGGTGAAAGGTGAAGCCGACCTCGAAGGGCGTGTTGCGGCCCAGCCCGGTCACAAAGCGCCAGTCGGTCTGGGCCTGGAAGGTGATGGCACCGGTGGCCTCGACCAAAGCGCGCAGGCGATGGCGATAAGCGTCAAGTGCTCTACGGTCAGGCTTGCACCGGCGAATGTCTTCCAGAGCTTTTTGCTTATCGCCACTCTTGCGAAACTCTGGTGTGTAGCGCTCGAAGAGCAGCCCCGGGTTGTGGCACTTGTGCACGTATCGCTGAAGGATCGCGGCTGTATCTGAAGGAAGCGGATATCGGGTCATCGCTTACCTCCTACAGTTCCGCCTGGGCGAAGCGCTTGAGCCAGCCCAGGAAGGCCAGCGCCTCCACGGTGGCCTGGCGGTAGTGACGGCTATCGGTCTGCGTGATCCAGTGCATCAGATCGCCCTGCGCGTTCATATTCTGCATCACCCAGGTAGAAAGGTGGCGGTAAAGCGTCTTGTGTTGAGCATTACCCTTGGCAAGCCAGAAAGCCACCGTCTGGCCCAGGCCGTTGGTCTGGATGTCGGCGGGGGCGCTGCTGACCAGAGACTTGTACTCGCCAGCAAAGTTCTTTCCCTTTACATCACCGTGAACATTCCCCCAGGCCTGCTTGGCCCGTTCTTGTTCCTGTGTCTGTCGCTTGCTCATCATCGCCTCCTATGCTATGCGCAGGTAGACCGAGCCGCGGCCCACCGTCTCATTGCCGCCCAACTGGACACGGGTCAAGTTCAGGTCCTTGACGGCTTGTAGCACATCTTGCCCGCTCTTCAACTCGCTGTCCGTGCGCGGCGGCGTCGCCATCAGCGGCGCGTAGAGCAGCGTGTCGGTGGGCAGGTATTCCTCGCTCCAAGGCCCCTCGTCAACCGTCTTCGTCTCGGGATCGAGTTTGATCCGCGTGGCGACCTCGGTTGAGAAGGTGACAAAGTCGCGAAAGTCGTCGTTGGGCAGGATGACCAGGCGCTTGGGCAGTTCCTCCCGCCAATAAGCGTACTCCTCCGTCTGGGGCAGGGCGTTTTTCGCCAGCCATTGGCCGATTGTGCTCACAATCTGGTCGGTCTTTGATGTGAAAGTAAACTCCTCCAGCACGATTTTAGCGCCGGCCTTGAGGGCATCGCTCCCGATAAGCGCCTCTCCCTCTTCTGGGACCTCGGGCGTCGTCCAACCCGGCTCGCTCCCCACCATTGCAGCATCCCGTCGGAAGCGGTTCAGCATCTCCACGCTGGTGGTCCAGGCAAAGACGCCCGCCAGTGAGCGCACCGGGAAGAGCAGGATCTTGGCGTCCCCGGGCGAAAGCGCGCCGGCGTGCTTGTCGGCGTTCTCGGTATCCGGCCCAAAGACCGCCTCAAAGTGCGGCATCCCCTCGCCCGCGGCCCGCAGGCGGCCCTTCAGGCTGCTGGCCTGCACGATGGGATAACCGGTCACCCGCTCCCGCTGGATGGGCAGGTCCACGTTGCCCAACGCCCGCCCGCTCCCGGCGTGCAGGGGCGTCTCCACGTACACGTACAACATCGTCTTTGCTTCAAACATCACGCACCTCCTTGATGATAACTTGCCCGAAGCCGATCTCGGCCCCGGCATCTGTGATCGCATCGTTAACTAACGTCTTCTGAGGCTTTACTTCACCCTGACACGCAAAGTAGTAGACACTGCCCGCCGGCACGTAGCGGTGCGCGGTCTTCTGCCGCCCGGCAGCCACATCGAAGCCCCCAATGCTCTGGTAGCGCCCGACGGCGGCGGCCTGCAACTTGACCTCGCCTGCGAAGAAACGGTCCCAGGTCGTGGGTCGCCAGCCGTCCTCGAAGTAAGTCGGCGTGGCAAAGTAGATCTTGAAGCGCGTTGGGAGCGGATCGGGAATCGCACGCCACTCCTGCGAGTTAGAGCGCTCGTAGCGTCCCCCGTGACCCTCGCCGCCCATCCGCAGCACACCGTGTTCAGGCCACTCGTTCAGGCCAGGTAGACCTTCAAACTCGACTTCCAGCCCCACGTCGTCCTTCACACGGATGAACTCGGCCTCGTAGAGCAGCCCAACGCCGGACTCGGATTCTGCCGTCGTGCGCGTGGCGTCGTCGAGGCCGATGCCCAGGCGATTCTCGCGCAAGAACAGGTCGCGCTCTAGCGTGGGCTCCACCGGCTGCCCATCCAGGTATTGATGGAGCGTCTCTTCGCTCAACCACATCCGCCCCTTGGGCTTCTCAGGCTCTCCATCGTCCCAAAGCAAGTAGGGCGTTGGCGCGCTGGTCTTGATCCCGCCGGGAATTTTCCTCGGCGTGAGCGGATATAGTTTTTTGCCCTCCCGAAACACGGTGTCCAGGGGGGCGGGGAAGTAACGTACCACCTTTCCGTTTTCTTTACGGGCTACAAACGGCCCGCGCATCCGCAAGCCGCGATAGTCCGTCGCCGTGCCCACCTCATCCTCTATGGCCTTCGGTTTTGCCAGATCAATACCGCGCACCACCAGATGATGGGAGCGGATCACGCCCTGCATCACGCTGGGGTACGGTGGGAAAAGACTCCGCGCCCGATGATCGGCGCCCGCGTTGAAGGGGCGACCGTCGCGGAAGAGCCACACGTCCACGGGTTCGATAAACAACTTCATTCGGCACCTCCTTGGGCCAGAAAACGGGCCAGCGCCAGCCAGCGGGCCAATTCCTCGGCCTGGCTGGTCTTTTGGGGTGAATACGCCGCTGGTTGCTCCGGGGGCTCGGGCAATCCTTCCGCCCAGGTGCGCAGTCGCGCTGCCCACTCCGCCTCGTCTTCGGACCACTTCTTAGGATCGTGATGGCGCTGCAACAAGCGCTTCAGTTCTGACTCGAAGGCGGCGCCGGGCTCACTAAAAGCGTAAGCCGATTCGGCGACAGCGTAGGGCAGTTTAGACGAGAGCACACCTGTGTGCAAGAATTCAACCAGCGGCGCGAAGTCATCCAGTAGTTTCCACTTGCTACGAACGTCGAACTGTTCGCCGCTGCGGCGCAACGTCCGCACGCAGACGGAGGCCTTGCCCGCGACGTTTTTCGCCCGCCGTTCCGCTGCGCGGGCCGCGCTCAACGTTGCGTCCAGCGGATGGAGGTGATGGGCGAGGGCAATACCTGCCGAGGCGGTACCCTTCACAATCTCCTCGAATCGCTCGGCCAGCGTCTGGGCCAGCGGCAGCGCCTTCGAGAGCGGCGCCAGGGCCAGCACGTCATCGCCGCCCACGTAGACCGGATGGGCGTCGTGTTCTTGAATGAGGCCCTTAGCCTGCCGCGCAAAATTGAGCAGGGTATGGCTGAACTCACGATGCTCCTCTTCCGTCTCGCACCGGCTCACCATCTCGCCGATCCCATCGCCGTCGAAGACGATGACGGCGTAATAGGGAGAAGGGCGGCCGGCAACGGGGTACAGCGTTTTTTTCAAGGTTTCCCGTGCTGCTTCCAGCAGACCAGGCTGGGGGTGTGTTAAGCCATAACTATCGGCCAGACGATTCTCGGTCAACGTTTCTTCAAAGAATAAATCGCCGTCGTAAGGCCAGACTGGATCATCAGAAACTCGATAGCGATGGTCGCCCAGCAGGTCTTTGATGGTGCGACGGTACATATCCAAGGCGCTCGATTGCTTTTTGGCTGCCATCAAAAAGTCCGTCGCTGCGACGTGACTCACCGAAGGCGATTGGTCCGTCAACTCGCCCCAGCGTTTGATGGCGCCCAAGGCGTCCAGGCGCTCGCGGCCCTCCGGGCGCAGTTGAGCCTGCTTGACTTTGGGGGAGGCGGCCACCCGCGCCCAATACGCATCCGCGCGGAGATCGGCGGTTCGAAGCGCACTGCGTTGTCCACTCAGCGAGTCCTTGAGACCCTGCTCCTTCACCTGAGGGAAGACGCGCGTCCGCTTGGTAGCGTCGAAGGCGCGGCTGGCTTTTTTGTAAGCCGCCTTGTAATCTCCGTCCAGCGACGCCGCAGCCCAGTAAGTCTCCCAGAAGGTGGTGGTCTGTCGCTTCCAGATGGCGTTCCAGCAAGCATCGGGGGCAGGCCCGTGGGTCGCCAAGAAGTTGCGGGCAGTGCTCACATACGTCTGCCATTCACGCTCGATGGCTTCCTGAGCGGCTTCGGCGATGGCCTCGACGCGCTCGCCGGGCACGCGGGCGACCAGTTTGTTGGGCACGTCATCCTTCAAATGCGCCGGGTAGATCAGCGTGCCGCCTTCCTGAATCGCCTGCCCGGCGGCCCTGGAAAGTTGCTTCAGCACCTCACTGCCGGCATCAAGGTCGCCGACGCGGCGCGCATCGGCGATAAAGCCCTGCACCGGACCTAAACTCAAGATTAGGATTGCATCATTCATAGCGTATTCCATCCTTTCACCTTCAACGGCTCGCCTCCCAGAGCCTTGAGGAAATTCTCCAGATAATCGTAGTTTGCACCACGGAGATCTGAGGTCAGCACGGTACACAGGAGACCATACGAGGTTCCTGTCTGAATGGGACGCATCCATAACGGTGAGGCCTGACGTGGATTGACTCCCCCGAAAGCACGATTCTTCTTTGTCTGACGCATAAACCGCTTCACAGCTTCCATCGCTGTAGGTTCTGACCACTCGTACAAGCGCATCATTCCCGCACTAGTCGCACAGGGGTAGTCAGCCAAGTTCTTGACACGTCCTAAGACGTCTTCCCCTTGAGTTTGGATTGCCATCCGCATAGCCACGTCGATCGCTTGCTGACTCACCCGCTGTACGTGTCGCTTCCAAGCGTGTTTGGTGGTTGGAAAAGGTTTTACCTTATCCTCCGTCGCCTCCACGATCCGCAAGGCGCCATATCCCCGCCGGGAGCGTTGCCCCACACCGCCGAACGTCAGCGCCAGTTCCAGGCTGGCACAGGCCGCCTCCCAGACCAGCGCGTCATCGTGGCGTGGCTGCGTGAGGATGAGTTCAAAGGTCCCGACGATTCCATCCCTCCTTGCTATGTTCTTATGAGGCAACAAGTAAGGCTTGGGCTTTGCATCTTGAATATCCACCTCTCTAAGACGCAGGCTGATGGGTGATGCCCGCTCGGTACTTCCGAAGACCGCTCCCTCCAGTTCGTGGAGCCCCTTCAGATTCTTATCCCCGATGATCCCGCCCAGCGCCGCCCGCCACCAATAGCGCATCACGCCCCGAAACGGCGGCGGGCGCAGTTCCGGATTTTTACCACTGTCCGCTCCGTGGAGCAGCAGCGGCGTCACCGTCTCCAACGTCACCCGCAATTCGCGCATCTCGACCTCCTTTCCATTCGCTAACTTCCCCATTTACTGTAGTGCCACCCAAGTATATAACACTCCTCACCCACCCACAACCGAAAATCCTCCAACAAACCTTGCAACTTGTTACAATGTCCTCGCCCCCTTTTTATGGTATCATACGCTCGTGAAGCCCAAATGCTATGGATGTGTTTCAAATAAGTTGGGCAAGACCTCGGAGGTCTAATGAGATGCGTTTTCAGGCTCAAAAACTGCCCAAATCGGCGGTTTTGGGCGAGCACAAGCTCGGCAGAGACCTCCGAGGTCTAGGGTCTCTACTGAAATGAAACACACCCAAATGCTATTCGCTATTCATTATTCGCCCGAACTTTTCACGCAGAAAATAATACGCTAGCCGCGCATCCGGCGGCAGATCCCAGGCATTGCGACAATGATCGAGAATCTTGGTCTTGTGCGCGTGGACCGTGCGCACTGTCACACACAGTGTCTCCGCTACTTCCTGAGGATTCTGCCCGGCGGCAAAGGCGCGCAGCGTGTCCAGCTCGCGCGGGGTCAGCTGCTCGATCACCTGCCGGCAACACTTGCGCTCCGTCTCGTCCAGCCAGTGGGTCTGGGCCGCCACGACTTCTTGCGGCGAGGCCTGCGCCAGCGCCCGCAGCGGAGGGAAATAGGCGCCCCAGGGAGCCAGCGGCACCTCGATCAGGCGCACCTGATCCGGCTGTTCGGCGTGCATGATCGCCCCATCCCGGGCGCGCTCCAAAAAGTCGGGATCGGTGTACATGTGCCACAGGTGATCGCCGTGATCAAAATGCAGCAGCGCCGTGCTCACCGCCAGCAGGGCCAGGATGCGCCGCCCGCCGGAGATACAGACGTGCAAGTGATGCCCTTTCGCCTTCAGATTCGCGATCAAGTCATAAATCGCCAGCCAGGCCGCGTTGGCCTCGGCCTCGTCGCGGATGTCCTCCAGCCGGCCGCCGGCGTGGCGCACGGGAAAGAGCCGCAGGCGGCACGGCCGCCCGGCGTAGGCGCCGTCGGCAAACTCGGCGGCCAGGCTGTCCAATGCCTGCCTGGTACGCCCGGCGTCCTGGGGCGTCAGATGAATGACGATGACTTCTTCGACGTCGAACCCCCGGGTTGCCGCGCCTTTATGGAGCAAGCCGTCCAGGGCGAACGTAACCACTTGTGGCTGTCCGCCCATCGTCACGACCACAGTGCTGCGATTGGAATGCACCATCCCTTTCCCTCCACTCAAATCTCTTGGCCAGGTGATGTGAAATGGATCCCTTCCCAGCTATCTTGATCGGCGGGCCTCCGCACAGCGGCAAGTCCGTGCTGACCTACAGCATCACCCGTGCCCTGCGCAAACGCAGGATAGAGCACTATGTCATTCGAGCCGCCCCCGATGGAGAAGGCGACTGGGCCAACGAGGCCGACCAGGCCCGCGTGCGGACGCTGCGCGTCAAAGGTGAATTTACTCAGGCCTTCACCGACTCCGTCTGCGACAACCTGGCCCACCGCCATTTGCCGCTCATCGTCGACGCCGGCGGTCGGCCCACTCCCTACCAGGAGCGCATCTTTGGCTGCTGTACACACGCCGTTCTGTTGGCCCCTGACGCGGACAGGCTTGTGCACTGGCGTGACATCGCCCATCGCCACGTCCTCTCCATCATAGCCGAACTCACTTCCCACTTGCAGGGACAACAGCGCGTCGCCTCCACGTCGCCGATCCTGCGCGGCACGATCACCGGACTCGACCGCAGCAAGACCGCCGCAGGGCCTGTGTTCGACGCCCTGGCCGATCTCCTGGCCGGCATCTTGTATCGCGACCCCGACGAATTGTACCGCTTTCACGAAAGACACTGCCCTATCGAGACCGTCATTCACCTGGATCGCCTGGCGCGCACGCTGGGCGTCTCGCTGGATAGCGACGAGGTACGCTGGGAGCCACAACACGTGCCTCTGGTGCTCGACTATCTGCCGGAGAAAACCCCATTGGCCCTCTATGGCCGGGGAACCAATTGGCTCCACACGGCGGTGGCCTTGCTTGCGTCTCCATCGCCCTTTGCGCATTTCGACCCCCGTCTGGGTTGGGTCGCAGCCCGGCAACTATCAATTGGGCCGCCGGGCGGCGGGTATCCGGTACAGTTTCAGCTTTACCGTACACCCGATTATGTCCACCTGGAGGCCTTGCCCCAATCCCCGTATCTGGAATACGGCGAACTCGACGCTTTATCCATCCCTCCCCTTCCCGCCAGGGCAGGCGTGATCCTCAGCGGCAGGATTCCATACTGGCTCTATACCAGCATGGCCATCAGTTATCGGGAGTCGTCCTGGATCGGCGTTTACCAGCCCCAACTAAAGTGCGCCGTCGTTGCCTATTCTACCGATCCGTCGCATCCTATCGGCGGCTGCGTCCGTCTGCCGACTTGAGCCAGTAACTTTCTCTACCTCCCTCCCATCCCCTCCTGATCCGCGCACCGCAGCCCACGCCAGCAGAGGGTGACGACCTGAGGTTCCGTACCCAGCGTGGCGATGAGCACTTGTTGGCTCGTACTTTTCTCCCTCCACTCGCCATTTGCCATTCGCTACTCGCCATTCGCCATCCACCACTTGCATCTCCCCCATTATACGGTAAAATGAACTGGCGAATTAACGTACCACGAGTGTTCGTCCACTGGAGAGAACAGAACTATGATTGAACAACTGGCCTACAAACTCCCCCTGGTGTTTGAGCCCCAACCGGAGGGGGGGTATACTGTGACCTGCCCGATCCTCCCAGAGTTGATCACCGAAGGCGATACCATCGCCGAAGCGCTGGTCAATGTCCAAGACGCGCTCGTCGCCATCGTCGAAGCATACCAAGACCTCGGCCGTCCGCTGCCGCCCGTGCTGGAGCGCGTGGCGCTCGATCTCCATACGCCTTTCTGGATCGAAACGGCGGTCACGGCGTGAGGTATCGAAAGGTCGCCCAAAAGTTGCGCGCTCTGGGGTGCGAGGAGTTGCCGCGACGAAGCGGCGGTTCTCACCGCAAGTGGCACAATCCGGCCACGGGGCGAATCGCTCCAGTGCCAGACTGGGGCGGCAAAGAGCTCAAGATGGGCACCTTGCGGCACATCGTCCGGCAACTGGGGCTGGACTGGGAAGCGTTCAAGCAGTCGTAGGGTTAACGCGTTCACAAATTTCCCCATTTTGTCCCCTCCTGATCCGCCCGGCGCAGCGCCCGCGCCAGCAGCGCGTAAGCCAGAAACTCGCCATTCTGATCCGGATTCACGACAAAATCTCGGACAACTGCCTCCGTTGGATCCTCACTGGTCCACAACTCGACGCCTGCACTGAGCCTGGCCAAAGTGCCGATTCCGGTCGCCAGGCGAGGGGGCAACCAGTCCAACGTCTCCGACACCGCCTGCGCAGCGCCGGGGACTAGTGTATACCGTTTTCCCTGTTTTGTAAAAGCCCCGTGATGGCGGGCGATGGCGGTGAAAGCCGCGTTAAAGACCGGCTCACAGTCCTGGCACGCCGAGGCCAGCAGTGGGGCAACTGCCATTGCTCCTTCAACGGCGTGCGGCGGCTTGCGGCCTATTGATCTCTGTTTCTCTTGGTGCAGTGGGTTGGCGGGGTCAGAGTCGGTGTGGGCATAGAATCCGGGCGGCGCGGGCTGCCCGATGGCCTTCTGATAGCGCATCACCCAATCCTGCCAGCCCCGGTTGAGCTTGCCCACGTCGTGCAGCAGGGCGACCAGGTGGGCCGCCCGCTCCATCACCCCGTCCGGCCAGCCGCAGGCGCGCTCTAGCCGGGCGGCAGATGGGGCCATCTCGGGCCAGGCGTGGCGCTGAAAGGCCCGGTAGACCAGGCGCGCGTGCTCGGCATAGCTCTCCAGGCGATAGGCGTAGCCACCTCGCTGGACGGTCTCTGACGCCGGGGCCAGCCTGGCCCGGTACCCCGTGCCCCGGTCGGGCACAAAGCCCAGGTCGGGATCGTAGCCGGCCAGCGCGGGATGCACCAACACCAGCGCGGAGCCGGCGACATCATCACAATCCTGCACAGGCAGCCAACGGTAGGCCGACCGACCGCGCTCGTCTACGTCGCCCAGGTCGTGGAGGGCATGTACTCCCCAGTCCTCCAGGTCGAGCTCTTCCTCCCGCTCCAACCACTTATTCACCAGACCATAGACTGTGCCAGGGTGCAGGCTGAAAGCCTCGGCGGCAAAGGGGCGCTCGGCCACTGCCAGGGGGGCGTCGTGCACCACCACCAGCCGCGAGGACACCGCGCGGATCAAATTACCGGCCTCTCCACCTCGCTGGCCGTCCATCACGGCGTTCATTCTGCGCCGGTACATCTCACGGGTGGCGCGCAGGCCCTGTACGATAGCCTTGTCTCGCGGGCCGTGGGCTGCGCTGACAATGGCTTGCTCGTCGCTGAAGGTCAACGTATCGCCGTGACGACTCTGGAACTCGCCAAGCGCGCGGGCGATCTCGTCCCGTTGATCTTGATACGGCCACGCTTTGGATGCCAGGTCGACGGTCTCACCTTTCGCATCGAGCGCCTCGGTGTACACATACACGTCGCCTTCCTCGTTCTCGTAGCGGGCGCAGCGTCCGGCCCGTTGCAAGATGGCATTGGCCGGGGCCAATTCGGTGTGCAGCGTCTGGCAGGTAATGTCCAGGCCGACTTCGATCACCTGGGTGGCGACGACGATCCAACTCCCGCTTGGGCCGCCATCCTTGCCGAACAACTCGCGGATCTGGCTTTCGATGCGCTGGCGGTCCTCCGGTAGAAAACGGCTGTGGAGTAAAAGTAGCTGCGCATCGCCTCGATCGGGATGATCGCGCAACGCCTCAAAGAGAACGCGAGCGCGGTCCACGACGTTGCAGACAACCAAGGTGCGGCGCTGGTGATGCGCCAGCACCGCATCGGCGCACAGCGGTCCACCAGCAACGTGGTAGCGGCGGGTCTTTTGCTGCGATGAAAGTGATTGCATCGCCTGACGGGCAGCGTCATCCTCCGGCACGACTATGGCGTCCAGCTCAGTAGCGAGGCCGGCCAACATATCACTGGAGAACGTGGCCGTCATCAACAAAAAGGGCGTTATGCCACGCAGCATACGCAGCATCTCTAACGTGGTCGGCAACGTGGAGACGGGGTCAAACAGGTGGAATTCGTCAAAGACCAAGTAAGATGCGATCACGGCGCCGGCGTTTAGGTTGCTCATCCGTTTTGAGAGACTGTAGGGTGAGAGTAGAAAGCTGCTCAATACCTGGTCTATGGTGGCAAAGGTGAGTTTGGCGGTCAACTCTTTGTCGTCGGCGCGCTCGCCAGTCTGAATAGCAACGCGAATGCGATCATCGCGACCCGCTCGCCTGACCCGCTGCTTGTATTTATCTACAAACTGGTTGGCCAGCACGCGCATCGGCACCGCATACAAGCACTTGTGGGGAAAATCGCCGGTATGCTCGATAGCTTCTAGGAATGGCAACAGCGCTGCCCGCGTCTTGCCTGCGCCGGTAGGGGCTTGCAGAATCACATTGTGGCCCCCCAGCAATAATTCGGCTACACGTCGTTGAAAAGGATAAAGTGTTATGCTCATCAGCTATTCTCCAAAGTAACTGGTAAAGGTCTGGTCCAGCGCGTCAGTCTCGGTCGCATCGCCCCGGCTAACCTGCCAGCCATAGGCCTCCGCCATCCGTCTTGATTCTCCGGCTATCTGTTCCCGCAGCTCGAGTGACTCTAGCACCTCTACATCAGGTCCCCAACCTCTAATCCAGGGGAGCATTTCTTGGGGTTCGGCGACCTGGGCACGCCAGATGATGTGCCCGTCGGGTTGTTCTTCGATGTGCTCGCTGCGATGCCAACGGGTCTCTCGCACACGGTGAGCCACGCGGGGGTGGAAACGGAGGACGACTTTGACCGGTTCAGCCTCGGTGTACCAGATGCCCCAGGCGTCGGCGAGTTTTTCACGGGGATCAAAGTCGGCGGGGATGGTATAGGGCTGATCAGTAAGCTCGATGCGTTGGATGCGCTCGACTTTGAAGGTACGAATCGTTTCCGGTGGTTTGCGCCAGCCGATGACGTGGGTGGTCTGGCCGACGGCGTAGGGTTCGATAAAGTAGGGGGCAAAGTCGTATTCGAACACTTGTCCGTCGGGCATACGGTGCCATAGGTGGACCATCCGCCCGTCTGCCCAGGCCCGCGTCAGCGTCTCCAGCACCTCCAGGTAGACCGGGTCGTGGCGGCGGGCCTCGCTGTCCATCACGTCGGCAGAAGCGAGCAGGTGACGGCTGATCTGAGGGGAGAATTTTTCTAATGCATGCCCCAATTTGCGCAGTGCGGATGCGGCGTGGGGGTTGTGTTTGTCGGTGCGGGTGGCCATCAGGCGAGAGGCCAGGTGCACGGCCATACTTTCGTGGATGTTCAGCCGCACGTGGGTCAGATAGTCGTCGCGATTGATGCCTACGAGGTTATCATTCTCCCAGATGGGCAGACGCCGACTTGAGTCGTCGATGTAACGGCCTACGGTCGAGCGGTGTACGCCCAGTTTCCGGGCGATCTCGGCCTTGCGCAATCCTTCTGGAAACGCGAGCAGGATTTGCTCCAGTTGCAACAGTCGTTCTGCTTTGGATTCTGATCGTTCCATAGATAAGATGTCCTTTCATCCCCGCTTGCGGCAGAGTTCTTCACCTGTGTTGCCGTCATTATCAGTATACCACACGCATATCCTGAATTCCGCAACAGAATGCGCAGTTTTTGCGAACTCGCCATAGTTTTGGTGACGGGGGTGTTACCCTTGCCGGCGAAAAAGACTCAAGAGTCCTCGGTTATCCTCGATCAGCAGTGTGCCCTGGTCCTCAAGTGTTGGTAGGTCTCTTTGTACTGTCGAGCGAGGAACTTGGAGGAATTGTGCGATCTGGCTCGGTCGGATTGTATCGGGATATTCGGGGATGATCTCCTCATATTTGTCTAGACGTCCTTGGTTGGGCCTGCGTCCCATATTGTACCTCCCTATCGAATGGATTTGACCCCATCCTAACAGGGAGGTGTTGCAGGTACGGCAACGCAGAGTTGCTAGTAGGAACCCGCAGTGCGGTGAAGGGCCGTCGGGGAGTGAAGTTGGAACGACCGCGATACAGGTCCCTCATCGTGGTAGTATACTCCTGTCTGTGATCGTTGCAAATTTCGAGGTGCACTTCACATAATCTCAAAGCGCGGAGCGGAGCATTGAAAAGCCCCGCTGACACTCGAAACCTGTTGGAAACAGGTTGGAATGCCGCTTTTTAGCCCGTTTTCCGCACTTTATGATAGCAAGTGTTCGTAGTAAGCGCGGATGCAGACATCCGTCCGGAACGAAGTAGAGTGCCATCGAACGCCACTCCGCTACGCGCGGATACACGGTATCCGTCCGTGGCTGACTACGAACCCCGCCCACACGAGAAATCTCAAAGTGCGAAATATAGGCTTAGTGCAGACTGCCGTAAATTCGTGCCGAGTTTTTCACACTCACACCGGCCT
>CAYMWP010000072.1:0-23071 GCA_964393895.1 uncultured Anaerolineales bacterium
CTCGGCAGAGACCTCCGAGGTCTAGGGTCTCTACTGAAATGAAACACACCCAAATCATTTGATCTTTGTCTGATTTGGAGATTTACTCACCCGCCGCACTCCAGATCACTAAATCTCACCTCTCCAAATCCGAGATCCTCCCGTCGCGCAACTGGATCACTCGCTCCGCGAACTTGGCCATGCGCAGATCGTGAGTGACGTAGATGACCGTTGTGCCCTGTTCACGGTTCAATCTGGCGACGACCTCCATCACCTCGAAACCGGTCTCCGAGTCCAGGTCGCCGGTGATCTCGTCGCCGATGAGGATGGGGGGATCGTTGGCCAGGGCGCGGGCGATGGCGACGCGCTGTTGCTGCCCGCCGGAAAGCTCGCTGGGGTAATGCTGGGCCCGGTCGGCCAGCCCGACGCTTTCCAACAATTGCTCCACCTTGCGCCGCCGCTCGTGTTTGCTCAGCCCGGCCAGGGCCAATGGCACCTCCACGTTCTCCCGTGCCGTAAAGTTGGCCAGCAGATTATAGCTCTGAAAGACAAAGCCCATCTTGGTGAGCCGCATTTCGGAGAGTGCGTCCTCCGGCAGCGCGACGACGTTCTCGCCATCCACGAGCACGTGGCCCCGGCTCGGCTCCTCCAGCCCACCGATGATGTTCAAGAGCGTGGTCTTGCCAGAGCCGCTGGGGCCCATCAAGCAGACCACCTCGCCCGGCATCACGTCCAGCGTGACGCCGCGCAATGCCTGCACCGCTTCGCGGCCCATCAGGAAGGATTTGTGGACGTTTACGCAACTTACAATTGTATCCATTTGCGATCACCACCAGGATTGTGTTACCGTGATTTTATCATCGCCAAACGATGCTATTCTACGCCGAACCGCCCGACTGTGCAAGTTGGGATGGCCTCCAATGTGGCCCGACTGGCGCTGTGGTGTGGGGAGATGCCGAAACGAGACCATCCCGAACTGCCACGCTGGGGTGCGCCGGGCCTCACGCGGCGACGTGACGCGCAAGAGCCTGTGCCAATTCAGCTTCAGTGATTCTTTAACCTGGTTGTCACCTCGTTTTCACTTGTCTGCGCTAGAATGAGGAACGTCCTCTAGGTATTTTGAGGTAGGAGGATCGCTCTGGATATATGAGTACACGATAACGGATGTAGAAACACACGATGAAGGTGTTTGTACAGGGTTGTTCAGTTCTCGCCGCGTAGAGCCGCACCGGCCCTTGCCGGTGCGGCTTACCCATTCACTCCGCTGACCTAGAACTGAACAGCCCTGGGTGTTTCTAGGTCACGCTTGCAGTGACTGTAGGTAAGATAGTGTTTCTTCCTGGACCGGTGGGGCGGATGGGCTAGAGGTAGAGGACGAGATCTCGGTCTGCATAATCGTAAGAGAGGGGTAACTGCTCAGCCTATTGCTCATTTAGACCTCCGAGGTCTTACCCAAGCACACTCGAGCGTGAAACATCAGTCATTTTCGACCTGTGCAGTGGGTGAATCAGTTGTCAGAGACCTCGGAGGTCTGAGCCTGAGCAGTTACAGAGAGGGTAAAGTATGGGCGACATAGAATCTCGGGCGCAGTGGCTGGAGAGGGTTTTGGAGATCAGCCGTGAACTGACTTCCACACTCTCTCTGGAACCTCTGTTGCGCAAGACCGTGGAAGCGGCGGCCGAACTGACGGACAGTGAGGCGGCCTCCATTCTGTTGCTGGACGACCGTAGCGGCGAGTTGCGTTTCGTGGCATCTAGTGTTTTGGCCGACCAGTTCACCGACGTCCCTGTGCCCATCGAGAGTTCCATCGCTGGCGCAGTCTTTTCATCCGGGAGTTCCCTGATCGTCCCCGATGTCCACGCCGATCCGCGTTACTGGGCGGTGGTGGAATGCCAGGTCGGTTTTGAGAAGCGCTCGCTGCTGGCGACGCCCTTGCAGTTCGAGGACCGCCGGATCGGCGTGCTGGAGGCAGAGAACAAACGCGACGACGAGGGATTCGGCCCGAGGGACGTAGAGATGCTGACCGCGCTGGCTGCTCAGGCGACGATAGCCATCGCAAACGCGCGGTCGGTGGAAAGACTGCGCGAAGCCCGCAATCTGGCCGAAGCTCTGCGCCAGGCCAGCGCCGCTTTGGGCAGCACCCTGAGCTACGACGAGGTGCTCAACCGCATTCTGGAGCAGGTAGACCATGTGCTGCCCCAGGTTGCGGCGAACATTATGCTCATCGAGGGCCCTGAAGTGGTCCGCGTCTTTCGCGGGCACGGCTACGAACAGTTGGGGGTCACGGCGACGGACGCCTCCATCAGCTTTAAAGTTTCCGACGTGGCCGGGTTGCGCAGGATGGAGCAGACCGGCCAGCCTGTGGTCATTCCCTACGTGGAGCGCGATGAGGAATGGGTAGTTTCTCGGCCTGAGCATGTCTGGATCAAGTCCTACGCCGGCGCTCCCATCCGTGTCCGAGATCGGGTCATCGGTTTCTTGAATGTGAACAGCGCCACCCCCGGTTTCTTCAGCCAGGCCGACGCAGAGCACCTGCAGGCTTTTGCCAACCATGCCGCCATCGCTATTGAGAACGCCCGGTTGTATAGTCAGGCCCAGCAAGAGTTGACCGAGCGGATGCGGGCGGAGAAAGAACTGCGGAGACATCGCGATCACCTCGAAGAGTTGGTCGAGGAGCGGACCGCCGAACTGGTAAGCGCCGTCGAACAACGCGACCGGGTCAACGATGATTTGACCCACGAGATCGTCGAGCGCACGCGGGCGGAAGAGGCGCTACAGCGTCGCAATCAGGAACTGGCTGCCCTCAACGCGGTGGCCCAAGCCCTGTCCACCTCGTTCGAGTTGCGGGACATTCTGGACCAGGCTCTCTTGGCCACGGTCAATGCGCTGGGATTCGCGGGCGGTCTGATCGCTCTGGCCGACGAGCGGACGGGGGAGGTAGCAATCTCTACTCACACGGGCCTGCCGCAGACCTTTATCGAGCATCTGTGGGACCGGGGCGCGAACGGCGCACTGTATGCTCTCGTGTGGCGGGAGGGAAAATCACTCTGTCTGGAAGACTTGCGCCAGGATGCGCCGGTAGAAACGCACGCGTTGCTGGACCTGGGAATAGAATCCTACGCAGCCGCACCGATCGTCCACCAGGAGCGCGCCCTGGGCGCCCTTTGCCTCTTCGATACCGCGCCCCGTTCTGTCCCCGAGACCGATTACGCTCTGCTGACCGCTATAGGCCAACAAATAGGCGTAGCGGTGGAGAACGTCCGTCTCTTTGGGAACGCTGTGCGCGAGCGCCGGGTATCTCATACCCTGCTCGATACCGCCAAGGCCCTGAGCGCGACGCTGCGCCTGGACAAGTTATTGGAGCGCGCCCTGGACGAGCTTCAGCGGGTGGTGCCTTATGACACGGCTTCGATCAACATGGTGCGCGCTGGACGTTGTTGGACTGTCGCCTCCCGCGGTCTGGAGCACGCTACCTCGAGAGGGTTTGCGTTGGAGGAACGCCCGCTGGTGCAACGGGTTGTGCTCGAACGTGGGCCGGTCATTGTTCCAGATGTGCGCGCAGAGCCCGATTGGTCTTCCCTGGAAGAGTTCGTGTCGGTGCGCTCGTGGTTGGGTGTACCGCTGACTGCCAAGGAGGAGGTCATCGGTGTGCTGATGATGAGTTCTCAGCATCCTTTCACCTACGACGAAGAAGCGGCCCGTCCGGCCTTTGCCTTCGCCCACCAGGTGGCCATGGCCCTCGAGAACTCGCGCCTGTACGAGCAGGTGCAGGCAAAATTGCGCGAGGCTAACCTGCTGCATAGTGTGACGACGGCTCTCTCGTATACTCTCGACTTGGATCAGATACTGCCTTACGTGGCCCGCAGCTTGTGTGAGGTTCTGAACGCTACCAGCGTCGAGATCTTTAACCTGGATGAGGAAGCCGATCAACTGCGGCAGTCGGCCGCCGTCACCGTCGTCGCCGAATACGTGGCCGATGAGAGCACCGAGGAGGAGCAAAGTCTGGGCCTGGGTCAGACCCGCGTGCTGGCTGACCTCCCCGTCACGGCAGAGGCCCTGGCCCGGCGCCGCCCGGTGCAAGTGCGGGTGAACGATCCCCAGGTGGAAGCGCCTCTGCAGGCCAAGCTGAGGGCCCATGGGGCGCAGGCTATGCTGCTTCTGCCGATGGTGGCTGGTGACCGTGTGTTGGGCTTTGCCCAGGTGTGGGAGAGCAAAACTCCCCGCTATTTCACCGACGGTGAGATCGCGACGGGCCAGACACTGATTCACCAGGCGACCATCACTGTAGACAACGCCAGGCTCGTCGAGGCGCTGCGCCAACGCACTATCGAGCTCCAAACACGCAACGAGGAACTGGACGCTTTCGCCCACACCGTGGCCCACGATCTCAAAACTCCGTTGAATTCGCTCGTCGGTTATGGCTGGTTGCTGGAGCAAAGGTCTGCCGAAATATCGGATAAAGAGCTACTGCGCGATTCGCAGATGATTATGCAGACTGCGAACAAGATGAACACGATCATTAACGAGTTGCTCCTGTTGGCCAGTGTGCGCAAGATGGAAAAAATCGAGGTGGAGCCTCTGGACATGGCCAATATCGTGGCCCAAGCTCGGGTCCGACTGGCCGATCTGATCGAGCAGCACCAGGCCGAGGTCATTGTGGCAGGTGACTGGCCGGCGGCGCTGGGCCGCGATCAGTGGGTCGAAGAAGTATGGGCCAACTATATGAGCAACGCGCTAAAGTACGGCGGTCAGCCGCCGCGCGTCGAATTGGGTGTAGACCTCTTCCCAGATACCTGTGCAAACGAGGGGGAAGTGAATGAGGGGATGGTGCGCTTCTGGGTACGCGACAACGGCCCTGGCCTCACGTCAGAGGAACAGGCCCGGTTGTTTACGCCGTTCACGCGGCTCGATCAGGTCAGCGCCAAGGGACACGGATTGGGGTTGTCAATCGTGCGGCGTATCGTGGAAAAGCTCGGCGGGCAGGTGGGGGTGGAGAGTAAAGTGGGCCAGGGAAGTGTTTTCAGTTTTACTCTGCCGGGTGTGGAGCCGAACGTGCGATCTGAAACGTGATGCGCGTCTCACTGCGGGACACCTTGGTCAAATGGGTTTCAGGCATCGTTTCAAAACTGAAAGATAGGACCTTGACAATTTAGCGGCTCCTCCTGAGCGTGGTATACTCTGGGCGTATCATCCCAATCTTCCTACCACCCAGGAGAGCCAAATGGAGTATACCATCACCTTGCCAGACAGTCCATCCGCGATTGCTTACGGGTCGGATGGGGCATTTCTCAACTGCGCGGTCGCTTGATTCTGACCTCGATCTTACCTGGTGGCGTGAGGATGCGTCCCTTGGAAGACATCCTGGAAGAGGCGCCGCTGGAAGGCCGCTCCGACACTGCGATCTGGCGAATCGTCAACCAAGCAGGCCAAGGCATATCAGATGGGTGTGTTTCATTTCAGTAGAGACGCTAGACCTCGGAGGTCTTACCCAGCTCATTTGAAACACACCCCTAACGGTCTCACTCGGCGTCGAGGTCGGGGTCGCGCGGGGCGGGTGAAAGTAGCGCGGTGTCGAGCACCCTGTCCATTTGTTCGACCAGGACAATGTTCAATTTGCGCTTGACACGCCGGGGGATTTCGTTGAGGTCTTTTTCATTGCGTTGGGGAATGATGATCGTCTCGAGACCGGCGCGATAGGCCGCCAGTATCTTTTCCTTGAGGCCACCGACGGGCAACACCCGACCACGCAACGTGATCTCGCCCGTCATCCCAACGTCGTGGCGCACGGGCCGGTCGGTGAAAGCGGACGCGAGAGCCGTAGCAATCGTGATACCGGCCGAAGGGCCGTCCTTGGGGATCGCCCCTTCCGGTAGATGAATGTGAATGTCTGTTTTGTCGAAGAGATCAGGGTCAATCCCCAATTCTGTGCTGCGGGTGCGGACGTAGCTCAACGCCGCCTGGGCCGATTCCTGCATAACGTCACCCAACTGCCCGGTCAGCATCAGGCTGCCCCCCTTACCGGGCATCAGCGCCACCTCCACGGGGATCAAGTCCCCCCCGGCCTCGGTCCAGGCTACGCCGGTGGCGATGCCAACCCCGTCCTGCTCCTCCGCCAGGTTGCGGGTGAACTGGGGTGGGCCAAGATATCGGGGGAGCATGTCGGCCCGGATGCGTTGAGGGTGAGATTTCCCTTCAGCCAGGCGGCGAGCGACCTTGCGGCAGATGTTGGCGATATTGCGCTCAAGGTTGCGCACGCCGGCCTCGTAGGTATACTCACGGGTCAGGCTTCGCAACACGCCATCGGTAAAGACGATGGCGTGATCCTCCAGGCCGTGCTCCTCGATTTGGCGCGGGATCAGGAAGCGACGCGCGATTTCCAACTTTTCCTCGTCAATGTAGCCGGGAAATTCAATCACCTCCATCCGATCTTGCAAAGCCGGCGGGATTGGGCTGAGCACGTTGGCCGTGGTGATGAACAAGACTTTGGAGAGATCGTAAGGCACCTCGAGGTAATGATCGGAGAAGGCGTGATTCTGCTCCGGATCCAACACCTCTAGCAGAGCGGCTGCCGGGTCGCCGCGAAAATCCGCCCCTATCTTGTCCACCTCGTCGAGCATAAACAGGGGATTGAGCGTTCCGGCCCGGCGCATCGTTTGGATGATACGACCGGGCAGCGAGCCGATGTAGGTACGGCGGTGCCCCCGGATCTCTGCCTCGTCTCGCACGCCGCCCAGGCTCACGCGAACGAACTTGCGCCCCAGGGCCTCGGCGATGGACTGCCCCAGCGAGGTCTTGCCGGTGCCGGGAGGTCCCACGAAGCAAAGGATGGGACTGCGCATTTTGTCGGCCGCCAGCCGCCGCACGGCGATGTATTCGAGGATACGCTCCTTGGCCTTGGGCAACCCATAATGGCGGGATTCCAGTACTTGCTCGACGTGCTTGACATCCAGGTTGTCCTCAGAGATATCTGACCACGGTAAATCAATCAACCAATCGAGGTAAGTGCGGATCATGCCGGTCTCTGGCGACATGGGCGGCATAGCGGCCAAACGGTCTAGTTCTTTCTCGGCTCGCGCTTTAGTCTCTTCGGGCAGTTCCAGCTCGGCGATTTTCTGGCGCAGTTCATTCACTTCCTGGGTGTAGACGTCGCTCTCGCCCAGCTCGCTCTGGATGACCTTCATCTGCTCCCGCAAGAAATACTCGCGCTGGGTCTTGTCCAGTTCCTGCTGCACCTGCGCGTGGATGTGATCTTCCAGCTCGAGCACGTCCAGTTCCTTGGCCAGCAATACGCTGACACGCTGCAATCGCGCTGCCGGGTCTACAGTCTCTAGCACCTCCTGGCGCTCTGACACTTCCAAATTCAACACTTGGGCCATCAGGTCGGCCAGCCAACCCGGCCCATCCACGTTCATAGCAAAGACGTAGGCATCTTCGGGTAAAGAACGATTCAATTGTACTACTTTCTCAAAGAGCGCCAGTACGGCCCGCATCAGTGCCTCGGTGAGCGAGGTCTTTTCCTTCGTCTCGTAGACGGGCAAAGCGCGCACGCGAATGTAGGGCTCCAGTTGAACGTATTCGACGATCTGCAACCTATGAAGTCCCTGGCTCAGCATGCTGATGGTGCCATCTGGCATGCGCAACATACGGCCGATGTCCACCTCGGTGCCAAAGGTGAACAGGTCGTCCGGCCCTGGGTCCACCACGTCCGCATCCCGCTGAGCGACGGTGATGAGTGGCTCGCCCATTTCGAGCGCCACCTCGATGGCCTCTATCGAGCGGTCACGGCCGACAAAGAGCGGTGTGACCATGCGGGGAAACATCACCATGTCGCGCAACGGCAACAATGGCCCTTCAATCGCTTCCCCCGAAAATTCACCCAGGGCCTCAATGGCATCCAAGTCCACGTCATCCATAGAAAACGGCATATCCTGAGGCCATCCCATCTGCGACCACCAATCCTGAAATACTCTATCCAACATTCATTCTCTTCCTGTAATTATTTTGACAATGGTAACTGCTCGGCCTTAGCCCATTCAAGTCTTCGCCCGGCACTTTGACGATTTGCCCTCGAAAACGGCTCTTGCGATGGCGAAGAGGGCGCTGAGGTAAGCGGAAAAACTCTGCGTTCTCTGTGCCTCTGTGGTGAGGGTTTGACTTGTCGGTTTGAGGCGCAGCTTTGTTAGGCAGTTACTTCCTATCAAATCAAATGGGTGTGTTTCAAATGGGTTGAGAACCGTAGCCTAGCCCCTCGTGGGCGGCGGGTTTGGCGCTAGAAATGGCCACAAGGGCCTGTGCTACAACTGAAATGAAACACACCCAAATCAAATTTCTGCTTGATCATCGTTCTCCGGCAGCGGGGCGCCGGTGTAGCGGGCCCACTCTTCCCGAGCGTCGGCGACGAGGTGAGTAGACCCTGTCACCAACAGGCCCAGGCCAGGCCCCAGCACAGCCAGCCCGCGCCGCAGCGATTTTTCCATATTCACACTGACCTCCGCTCCGCTTCCCGTGGCGGCGACCGCGTCGGCCAACTCGACCGGCGCTGCCGCCCGGGGATGGTCGGAGCGGGTGACGATGACGTAATCGCTGAGCGGTAAAAGAGTCTCCAACATCCCAGTGACGTCCTTGTCGGCCGAAGCTCCAAAAACCAACACCCACCGCCAGCCAGGGAACCATTCTTCCAATGCCTGGCGCAATGTCTGCGCCGAGTAGGGATTGTGCGCGCCATCCGCGACCACCAACGGCTCTCGACTGAGGATCTCCATTCGTCCCGGCCAGTAAGTGGCGCTCAACCCTTCGCGCACGTCCACCCCAGAGATGTGAAAGCCTCGTTGTCTCAAGATATCCAGGGCGGCGACACCGCTGGCCGCGTTCTCCAGTTGGTGATGGCCCAGCAGGGGGATCCAATACTCTCCATCCAATTCCGAACCGCCGGTGACGCGCCGGAGGGTAAAAGCCTGACCGTCCCAATCCGCGGGGCCAGGTTCGCAATACCAATCCCGGCCAACCACCGTGAGCGGGGAACCTCGCTCCTGGCTGGCTTTCTCGATCACAGCGAGCGCCTCGGCCCGCTGCGGGACGCTGACCACCGGAATTCCCGATTTGATGATGCCCGCCTTCTCATGGGCGATCTCGGCCAGCGTGTCACCCAACAGGTAGGTGTGCTCCAGGCTAAGCGACGTGATCACCGCTACCTCAGGCATCAATACATTGGTCGCATCGAGCCGCCCGCCCAAGCCCACCTCGACGACGGCCACGTCCACCTCGGAGCGGGCGAAATGGAGAAAACCCATCACGGTGATGGCTTCAAAGTAGGTCACGTCGGGCATGCGCTCGACCAGCGGGCGAATCTCTTCCACTAGCTCGACAACTTTCTCCCGCGCAATCTCTAGCCTATCTACCTGGATGCGCTCACGGAAGGTATGAAGGTGAGGAGAGATGTAGAAACCTGTACGGTAACCGGCGGCCCGCAAAATAGATTCACACAGCGCCGCTACAGACCCTTTCCCTTTGGTGCCGGCAATGTGCACCGCCGGGAAGCGAGTGTGCGGGTTACCCACCGCTTCCAGCAGTCGCTCGACACGCGCGAGGTTGTGCGTCTCTGGCGTGTACCGTTCGAGACGCATCTTTTCGTAATCAATCAGGGTATAAAGATAGGCGATAGCTTCCGAGTAATCCATTGGCTCTCAATTCTCACTGGTCGGCGCGATTGTACTCTTTTTCCTGGGAAATGCAAGTTGGGGAATAGGAGGAGAAACTGGCACGCGCCGTCGGAAGCGTCGGCGCAGGCCGGCCCCTTTGCCGACTGTGACTTGACTGGCGCCGATTCGGGTACGCCCCTCAGTCCTCGTCGGGAGAGACCAGCATGTAACCGAAACCTCGTACCGACCGAATGTAGTAATGATTCTCCGGGTCCAGCCCTAGCCGCCGGCGGATCTGGCGAATGTGAACCTTGACCAGTTCTCGAGCTTCGATCTCTTCGGCCTTGTACCCCCACACCAGACGCAGTAACTCTTGATAATCAACGACCTCGCCCGCCCGCTTGGCCAGCGCCAGCAATAGGCGGTACTGGATCGGTGGCAAGTTCACCCAGCGCTCGCCGATGCCAGCCCGTCGCTTGCGTGTGTCAATGCGCAGCTCTCCGACCTGGTAGTAGTGGGGCTCTCCAGGGCCGAGGCGCTGGGCCATCGCAATTCCATCCCGGACGCCATCGGTTGGCGAGTCCACCAGGAGCAGTGGAGGCCAGCGGTCGCGCTCCATCAGGCTGAGCAGCGTGGAGATGTTCATCTGGCTCAGGGCGTTTCGTTCGACAATGATCAGGTCGGGACGAGCGCCTTTGAGAGATGAGACGACGTCTGCCCAGGTGTCAGCGACGGTGTATTGATCTACCCATGCGTCCGGTATAGCAGTCTCTATTCTCTCTGTAACTTTGGAGGGGGTTGCCAGGATAGTGATGCGCATCTTGGTTCCTCTTGGTTCGCGTATCCGGTTTGTGTACCTTCTCAATATCTTGGAGTAATCGCAAGCTCCCGTCCCGGGGGCGGCTCAGGAGCGAGATTGATCCTACGAACCCGCCCCCGGGACGGGGGCTAGGAACCGTGGGTATTCTTGCGCCCCAACTTTTTGAAAAGATACCGGTTTGTCTTCTTACGGTATGATAACACCGGGCATTTGAAAAGTCAACGGGGGGTGTGTACACCGAATTCTCACCGAACCTTTACCAACCCCTTACCCGTCTGGCATGTGTTTTGTGTTATACTGCTCACATCTTGCAAGGAAACTCAAGACGAGGAGGTTGAAAATGGCCAAGACATACTGTCCGAGTTGTGACGCCATAATCAGCAAGGATGATCCACGAGAGGGTGCGATGATTACCTGCCGCGAGTGTGGCACAGAGTTGGAGATCATCAGCACTGACCCATTCGAGGTGGACTTTCCGCTCGACTATGATTATGACGAAGAAGACTGGGACGAAGAGTAAATAGCAACGGGTGTCGGCTCACCTGTTACGGGTGAACCAGGTATAGGGGGAAGTAGAAAACCTGCTGCCCTGAGCGTGATGCTGTCATCGTGAGGCATTCGCGTGCTGGCTTTGATTCACATATTGTGGCTGCAACTTTGTAGGAATGACAATGGTCGCGAGCATGAGCAATAGAACAGGTACTGCCCCGGAGAGACTGAGGGTGTCAAAGACACGCTGCCTGAACTGCAACTCGGTAGTCAAGGTCAGTAAGCCGCGTCAGGGAGCCGTTATCATCTGTCCTGCATGTGGCGTGGAGTTGGAAATTGTCCACGCCGATCCCCTCGAGGTGGATTTTACCGAGAATTGGCAGGAGGATTGATACTCTTCAACCTGTGCAGCATTGTGGACATGCAACGAGCGCCCCGCTTCCTCAGCGGGGCGCTCTCCATATCATACTTTCTCGGCAACTGTTCAGGCCATTCTGGTTTGGACACAGAGAGATTCACAGGGAATACAACAATACCTTTTTCTCCGCGTTTCTCTGTGAAATGCTCTGTGAAGCTCTGTGTCACAAGCCCAGGCTGAGCAGTTACCTTTCTCGTTAAATTGCCTCTCCCGTTGTAGAGCCACGCTCGAGCCGGACTGGGTCTGACGATTTCTTTTGAGCACCAATACCCGCCCAACTCGCCCAATTCCCTATTTCCTCAATATGTGGTACACTTTCCCCCGCGCCTGAATTGAAGGAGGAACTGCCTTGCGAACACGGCACATAGCGGCGATAGCAATGATGCTCAGCATAACGTTGATGCTGACCGCCTGTGGAGAGGAGCAACTTTTGAGCCAAGTCTCGTTTTCCACAGACCTCATCACACCCAACGCCGATAGAGAGACCGACGTATTGGTTATCACTTATAACCTATCCCGCAGCGCGGAGGTCTCGATCTACTTTGAGGACGAGGAGGGAAACCGTTATTACTTCCGCGACCACGTCTACCACGGCCCCTCCATCGAGGAACCCTACCAGGTCCACTTTGCCGGCGTGGTGGAAGGCTACGTGCTGCCCGGCGAACAGCTCGAGGGCTTTACGGTGGAAAAGCGCGTGCTGCAAGATGGCGACTATACGTGGGTAGTGGAGGCGACCGAGGCTCCTCAGCGCCGCCGTGAACAGACAGCGCTGGGAACACCCAGCACCGGTTCTTCAGGCCGGTGCGTCATCACCGACACGCTCACCATCGCCGACGCCGATACCGCGCTGCCGGAACTGCGCGGCTTTAGCATACACCCGCCCGTCTTTACCCCCAACCGGGACGGCATCGGTGACCGGGCGACGATCAACGTGGACCTCAAAAAAGACGTGGAGGAATTGACCGTCTACCTGGAAGGGGAGGACGGGGTGCGCCACCACGTAGAGTGGCAGGAAAAACTCACCCCACTCAACCAAGCCGGCTGGCATGAGTTCGACTATGACGCCGGAGTGGATCACGGGGCGGATCCCCCGCCCGACGGCGTGTACACAGTGACCATGCGGGCGCGGGACGCGGTCGGGCAATGGACGGTGGCGATGGGAGCACTGACCATTGAGAACGGCGGGGTGCCGAGGGCCTACATCCTCGACGGCGAGGTGGAATGGTCGGGAGCTGGAGGACCGGAGGTGAGCATTCCTTTGAGCGGCACGCTCTATTTCACCTTGACCGTTCACAACGACAGTGTCGTGCCCATCCGCACCAGCGGCCCGCCGCCGGGCGCCATCTACGACAGTGACCAGAACTATGCCACCCTGGGCGAATACCAACAATCGGGCGCGTTTAGAGTGGGCATCCACTGCGAGACCAGTCCCACGGACCACCCCTGGCGCTGGGCCATAGGCGGGCCAGACGACCTGGTGACGGACGACGAAGGCCATCTGTATCTTCCGGCGGGAGCGCGGGCGACCGTCAGTGGGGGTATCCGCTTCGTGGACTATGTAAAGGCGCGTAACCCCCAGTATTGCTATGCCTCGCTGATCCACGAGGACGTGCAGATATCAATGGTCAACTACCGGGTAGACCCCATCCGGCTTTCCATCCAAGTACCGTGAGCGGCAAGTTGTGTACACTTGTCAATTGGGGAAAACTGGTATATGCTATAGAGCGTTGGGTCGAAAGACATCACGAAAGGAGGTGGTCTACAGAACCTGTCGTGCAAGTTGGAGAGTAACCAGAGAATTGTTACACCATACAAATTTAAGGAGGATGTAAAGTGAACACAAAGCGCGTTTTGCTGGTACTGATAGCGGCCCTATTGACCGTAGGCCTGCTGACCTCATGCGGCCCGGCTGAGCTAGGCACGGAGGAGAACCCCATTGTCTGGGTCTTTGTTCCCTCCGGCGAGACAGACCGCGTGACGGCCGGCGCTCAGTCGGTAGTTGATCTGCTGCACGCAGAGACTGGCCTGTTCTTTGAAGTTCGCGTTGCCACCGAGTACGCCGGCGCGGTCGAGGCCATGTGCGCCGACCCGGCCGAGGCCCAAATGTCGTCCCTGGCGACCTTTGCCTACGTAATGGCCGCCGACCGGGGCTGCGCCGAGGCAGCAATGCTCTCCGTGCGCTATGGTAGCCCCACCTACAACGGCCAGATTCTCGTCCGATCCGATAGCGGCATCACCGATATTTCCGAACTGGGAGGCAAGACCTTTTGCCGCCCCGACCCGCTCTCCACCAGTGGCTGGGTGATCCCCTCGATCATGCTCAAGGGCGCCGGGGTTGACCCCGACACCGGCCTGAAAGACGTAGTGGACGCTGGCAGCCACGACGCCGTCGCCGCTGGCGTCTTTGATGGCACCTGCGACGCCGGCGCCACCTACGTGGATGCCCGCACCCGCATCGAAGAGGACTATCCCACTGTGATGGAAGAGACCGCGGTCATCGCTGTCGAGCCGGACATCCCCAACGACGGAGTCCAGTTCCAGACCTCTGTGCCGCAAGAGTTGCGCGACCAGATCGTGGCCGGCCTGCTGGCCATCGCTGAGACCGAGGAAGGTGTGGAAGCGCTGAAAACCGCCTACCAGTGGGAAGAACTGATGAAAGCGGACGACTCCTTCTACGACGCGTTCCGCCAGATTCTCCAGGCTGCTGGCGTCAGCGCCGAGGACCTGGTAGGAGACTAGTTGACGGCGAGTCAACTGCCGAATACACGTTCGAGGGGGGACACCGTGTCCCCCCTCGTGACGAATGGAAGATTCAGCACTGGGCACTCTTCGGATTAGGAAAATCGGACACGGGCAAACACGGATTCCAAGTTCCACCCACCTTTGCGGGTCGAGGAAAAATCCATGAAATCCGTGTTTATCCGTGTCCCAAGAGAAGTGTTCAATAGCGAGAATAGGAGGAAGGATGTTCGAGGTCAAAAACCTGACCAAAATCTATGACGATGGGACCGTCGCCCTGCGCAATATCAGCTTTGAGGTAGCGGATGGCGAGTTCCTGATCATCATCGGCCTGAGTGGCTCCGGCAAGTCCACCCTCCTGCGCTGCATCAACCGGTTGATTGATCCAACCGAGGGACAAATCTTGTGGGACGGGGTGGACATCACGGCCGCCGAACATGTCGAACTGCGCAATATCAGACGCCAGATTGGAATGATCTTTCAACAGTTCAACCTGGTCAAACGTTCCACCGTGCTGAC
Source organism: uncultured Anaerolineales bacterium (assembly GCA_964393895.1). Lineage (GTDB taxonomy): Bacteria > Chloroflexota > Anaerolineae > B4-G1 > B4-G1 > B4-G1. Next base: position 14,603 of record CAYMWP010000072.1, read on the forward strand.
CAACGTCCTCTCCGGCCGGCTGGGATACGTGAACCCGTGGTCCAGTCTCCTGCACCGCTTCCCGGACGAGGATCAAAAGATGGCGATGGCGGCGCTGGAGCGGGTGGGCATTGCCGACCAGGCTCGCAAGCGGGCGGACGAGTTGAGCGGTGGACAGCAACAGCGGGTGGGCATCGCTCGCGCACTGATGCAGCAACCCCGTATGATCCTGGCCGACGAGCCAGTGGCCAGTCTGGACCCCGTGCTGGCCCACTCTATCCTCGAACGACTGGAGCAACTGAACCAAGAGGAAAAGATCACGATCCTGTGCAGCCTGCACTATCTGGACTTGGTGCAGCAATACGCCACGCGGGTGATCGGCCTGCGAGATGGCGAGATCGTCTACCGGGGCAGCCGGAAGGATATCCGCGCCATGACGGACAGAGAGTTCAAAGAGATTTACGGCCAGGAGGCGGTCCGAGTGAGTGTGGGGCTGCAAGAGGGAGGGACGGAGTAATGGCGACGCGCAGAGTTCAACAGGAAATCCAGCCTAGCCTGGTGCCGCCAGTTGTGGCAGGTGTCGCATCGCTACTAATCCCCGGCCTGGGGCAGGCGCTGGCCCGACAACTCCAACGGGGATTGCTCCTGCTAGGCTCTCTAATTATCAGTATCGGTCTCTTGACCTGGCGCGTGATCCTGCTGACCCCCAGGGAAGTCGGAGCAATTGCCAAGCTTAGCAAAGCCCTCAACCGCCGGCCCGTGTTCGTGATCCCCGTACTGGTGGGCATTGCGGCTCTATGGTTGTGGATCGCGTGGGACGCTTACCAGCAGGCCCGGCCAGAGCGGCGGGGGGGAGTGGCCATCTTTGCACTCGCGCTCGTGCTTTTCTTTGGGCTGGGCTGGCAAATCAGCGAGATCAACCTCTACAAGATGGTGGCAGAGCTTTCGGATGCCTCAGGGCCTCTATCTCGAGTCGTGTGGCCGTGGGCAGCGGCCGTCACGCGGGACGTTGAGACAGTCAGCGCCGGGGCCGACATTCTGTCCCCCTGTGACGAACTGCCGCCACCAGCGCCGCCGGAAGAAACGCCCGGCCAACCCTACCTGGTGGCCGACCCGACCTGTGGCGATCTTTCTGAGCAAGCAGCACAAGAAGGAGAACTCGTAACCATACCCGGCACTACTTTGACTATCGTCGGGCGGGGCTTTGACCCGAACACAAAGACCGAAATCTGGTGGGCCGACCCCCTCGGCAACGAGTTCCGCATGCGCAAGGAGGGGGAATATATCGTCCTCCAAACAGACGATGAGGGAGCCTTCCAGATCCAGATCACTATGCCCTATCGGCTCATCCCTCCCAGCTCAGAGGGCCGTCAGATCCACCGGGTGGAGGCGCGGCAGGTCTCGGCCGTGGGCAACCTAAAGCCCAGCGACGCATTGCTGAACAACATCGAAAAGATGGTAGAGACCATCGTCCTGGGAATGATGGCGACCATATTTGGCATCATCTTTGCCATTCCCGTCAGCTTCCTGGCCGCCCGGAACCTGATGACCGGTTCCCCGATCACGATGGCGCTCTATTTTATCACCCGCACCATTCTGAACATCATCCGCTCCATCGAGCCACTGATCTGGGCCATTCTCGCCATCACGGTGGTGGGACTGGGGCCTTTCGCCGGCATCATCGCCCTGACCGTCCACTCCATCGCCGCTCTGGGCAAGCTCTACTCCGAGGCCATTGAGTCGATTGACCCCGGCCCCATCGAGGCCATCCAGGCCACCGGCGCGACCCGCTTGCAAACGATCATGTACGCCGTGGTGCCGCAGATGATCCCGCCCTTTGTCTCCTTCTCCATCTACCGTTGGGACATCAACGTTCGCATGTCCACCATCATCGGCCTGGTGGGCGGCGGCGGCATCGGCTTCTTGCTGACTCAGTACATCCGGTTGTTGGACTATCGCTCGGCCGGGATTTGCGTCTGGTTCATCGCCATCACCGTGGCGACCCTGGATTACGTGAGTGCGGACATCCGGCAGCGGTTCGTGTGAGATAAGGTGCGACGCACTTTAGAAGTGCGTCGCACCTTATACTCCGAGTACAATGCTCCATCTAGCCGTCGTCATCGTCAGTTGGAATGTGAGGGGCCTGCTGGCAGATTGCCTGCGGTCCCTCTTTTCCGATATAGAACGCTCAAACCTGCAAGCCCAAGTCTGGGTCGTGGATAACGGATCCGCCGACGGCACGCCAGAGATGGTTACGGCAACTTTCCCTGCCGTCCGTTTGATCGCCAGCCGGGAGAACCTCGGCTTTGTGCGGGGCAACAACCTGGCGCTGCGTCAGATAAACTCCCCAACTCCCAAACCTCCAGACTATGTATGGCTGCTGAACCCGGACACAGAAGTGCAGCCAGGGGCAACGGCGGCGCTCCTGGCGGCGCTCAAGTCCGACCCTCAAACCGGCGTGGTCGGGCCGAAGCTCCTTTACCCCGATGGTTCCTTGCAGCACTCGGCCTTTCGCTTTCCTGGACTGATTCAACTGATTTTTGACCTGTTTCCTCTCCCCGCCCGGCTGTACGAAACCCCGCTCAATGGGCGCTACCCACGCCGTTTCTACGAGGGCGAGTCGCCCTTCCCAATAGATCACCCCCTGGGGGCGGCGATGATGGTGCGGGCAGAGACTATCACAGAGGTAGGGCTGCTGGACGAGGGTTATTGGATGTACTGCGAAGAAATAGATTGGTGCTGGCGCATGCGCCAGGCGCACTGGCACATCTACTGCGTGCCCGCTGCACGTGTGGTCCACCACGCGGGTCAATCAAGCGGACAGGTGCGCATCTCCTCCTTCGTCAACTTGTGGACGAGCCGGGCCAGGCTCTACGCTCGCCATCACGGGCCACTCACGCGGCGGCTGGCGCGAGCGCTCGTGCGCGCCGGGATGCAGCGACAGATGCGTGGGGCTTCCCCCGAGATGGTCGCCGCCTGCCGGCAAGTCATCCAGGCCTGGGAAAAAGTCCGATGAACGTGACCGCCATCGTTCCCGCGCGAGACGAAGAGCACAACATCTCGGATTGCCTGGAGAGCCTGGCCTGGGCAGACCGGCGGGTCGTCTTCCTGGACTCGCGCACCCACGACCGGACGGCGGAACTGGCCCGCGAGGCGGGGGCGGAGGTGATGCTGCACCCCTTTGAACATTTCGCCCAGTTCCACAACGACGCGATGGACGCGGTGGAGGCGGACTGGGTTTTCTTCGTGGACGGAGACGAGCGGGCCACGCCGGAGCTGGCGGAGGAAGTGCGCTCGGTGACGGACGGGGCTCGCGAGGAGGTGGCCTGGGCCGTGCCGCGCCACAACTATATCTTTGGGCGGCTCACGCTGGGGGCGGGCTGGTATCCCGACTACCAGTCGCGCTTGCTCCTCCGAGAGCGCGTGCGCTGGGAGCGACCCGTCCACGAGATAATCGTGGCGGACGGGTCAACAGGACATCTCGAGAATCCCCTCATTCACTACAACTATGATGACTTGGCCGACTTTGTCGCCCGGCAAGAGAGGTACACCAACGTTGACGCTGGCATCCTCTTTGACGAGGGAATTCGTCCCCGTATCTACACCCCCTATTCCCAGGCGGCGCGCCAATTCTGGTGGCGATTCGTCACACTGCGCGGAGCGCGAGATGGGTTGCATGGGCTGTGGCTGAGCCTGCTGATGGCCTACTACGAGGCGGTGAAATACCGGAAGCTGGCGCGGCTGCGGGCAGCCAATCGTTGACGGCTCCAAGTTGGCATGTTATACTATCCGCAAGACAATCAATGGACATTCTGCATCCCACGCCGGAGGAGATGACGGTCGCACTGCTGGAAGCGGCGGAAGCGGAGCGGTGGAACCACTGGCAGCACGAGGTAGAACAACACGCCGACGATTGGCGTGACGTCGGGGATATACGCCCCGCTTGCCGATGAGATTATCCACTGTATGCGTCCAGACCGTGGAAAGCGGTACTGCGAGCGATGGGGAGAACAGAAAGGTGTTCGTCCCAGTGAGGTGGAGAAAATAAATACTTGCGTTTATGAACCATATTGGCCGGACCCATCCAGGGAACTCGAAGCCTGTCTGAATTTCTACCGCAAGTTGGTGACGAAATTACATATTTGGGACTTGCTGGAATTCGTGGCCTACCTGGGCTACCGCGACGGCGTGGATTGGTCGTTGAAACAATTGGGACGGGAGAACGTAGACCCGGACGTGCTGGCCGAGATCGAGGAACTGGACGCCAAGTTGCGGGCCAACGCAGACTACCTGGTGAACGATCTGGAACTCTATCGCCACATCCGGCGGGACGAACCGGAAGAGTACTGGTGGTGGTACCTGGACAGCGGAAAGCCGGACAGCCCACCGGAGGACAGGGAAGCAATCAGAGAGGCGTGGCAGCCAGTTCAAGCGACGGCAGTGACAGCAATAGCGGAGGAACAGGCCCCTTACGAGACGATACCCAAAGACGAGTAGATTAATGAACGAACCTGTCCTGGTACTCAACGGCAACTATGAACCCATCAATGTCTGCAACACCAAGCGGGCTATGGGATTGATCCTGGCGGACAAGGCCACGGTGCTGGAGAACGGGCGGGGGTTCATCCACACCGTCTCCCACACCTACGAGCGCCCGTCCGTCATTCGCCTGGTCTACGTCGTGCGCCGACCGCGCTCCCACGTGCGCTTGTGCAAGCGGGAAATTCTGCGCCGGGACGGATACCGTTGTCAATACTGCGGGCGAGAGGCGAGCCAACTGACGCTGGATCACGTCGTGCCCCGGCACCGGGGAGGAGAGCACTCCTGGGAGAATCTGGTGGCGGCCTGCCCGCAGTGCAACCGGCGCAAAGGGGGACGCTCGCTGGCAAGGGCCCGGATGAAACTGCTGCGCCAGCCATTCGAGCCGCGCCCCACGGCTCAGTACCTCTTTGGGCGCTACATCGGAGGCAACGGCGCGTGGGGCAAGTACCTGGAAGGTTGGTAAGAACAAGGTGCGACGCGCTTCTCAAGTGCGTCGCACCTCGATCTCCCCATCCCGCACCCACACCCAATCCCCGGTGCGAATGAGCGCGACCTCTACCTGATCCACCATTGGAATCCCGGCAATGATCGCCCCCACCGCCACGACCGGGTCCGCCTCGGCGTTGACGATGGCTACAGGGGCCGCGCCATTGCGCGCCAGCCGGTAGAGCGTGTAGGAGCCGACCGTGCTGCCCTTGCCCGTAGGGAAAACGAGCACGCGCCCGGCCACACATTCCCCTTCGAGCGGATGACCAGGCTCGACGACCACGCCCGTATCTGGGTCCACACCGCCCAGGAAGCCGATAGGTTCGGGCGACACCAGCGCCTCGCCCTCTGCCTGCCCGGCTCTGACTATGCGAGCTGGAACTGGAAAGTGCATTACCGCGCCCTCGACTACAACCTATGATTATTATACTGGCGCAGGGGTAACTGCTCAGCCTGGCACGCGCTCAGACCTCCGAGGTCTTGCAAAACCCGTTCAGGCGTGAAATCCCGGCCTTTTTCGACGGTCGCAGTGGGCAGAATGCCTGTCGCAGACCTCGGAGGTCTTGACCTGAGTAGTAACAGATCTGTCAAACAGCGAGCCACTCGGCGGCGGCCTGGGGGAGCAGCGCCACTGGCCCCTGGCGCACGGTGGGGTCGGGCAGCGACTCGATGAACAGTTGGCCGTAGCTCTTGGTCAGCAGCCGCCTGTCGAACACGGCCACGACCCCCCGGTCGGTGCGGGTGCGGATCAAGCGCCCGAACCCTTGCAGGAAGCGCAGAATGGTCTCTGGCACTGCGTACTCGAAGAAAGGCTGCTCAAAGGTCTCGGAGCGGGCGGCAAAGATGGGGTCGGAGGGAACGCTGAAGGGGAGCTTGGCGATGACCAGACAACTGAGCGGTTCGCCGGGCACGTCCACCCCTTCCCAAAAGCTGCGCGTGCCCAGGAGCACCTGGCGCTGGCCCGTGCTAAAGCTCTCCAACAGTTGCGCCCGCGAGACCCCCTGCCCCTGCGCCTGGACGGTGATGTCGGCCTGGGCCAGCAGCGCTTTGATGGCCCGCAGCGTGGCGCGCAGTTGGCTGTAGGAGGTAAAGAGCGCCAGCCCCCGTCCCTCGGTGGCCCGAAAGAGGGCCGCCATGCCCTGCTCCACCGCCCGCTGGTAGCCCTGCTGCCGGGGTTCGGGGATGTCGTCCACCAGGTAGACCAGCGTCGAGCTGCGGTAGTCGAACGGGGAGCCGACCGCCAGCTCGTCGGCGTCCCACCCGTTTAGCCGCTCCCGTACAAAGTCAAAGGTGGCGCCGGTGCGCAGCGTGGCCGAGGTCAACACCACCGCCTCTTTCTTGTGAAAGAGATGCTCCTCCACCAGCGGGCCGACGTGCAGGGGGGCGGCGTGCAGGCTCAACCGATCGTGGGCGGCATCCGATTCCAGCCAGTAGATGAGGCCCGGGGAGGGCTGGGCGATCATGTGACCGACCTGCTCAGTAGTTTCCCCCAGCCGCCGCGCCACTCCCAGTATCTGCGCCTCCAGGTCCTCGACCTCGGGAACGTCAAAGGAGGATAGATCGTCCAGGCCGCCGGCCAGCCGCTCCAGACCGTTCGCCACGGCCATCAGCGGTGCGTGGGCGTCGTCCCAGGCGATCTCGATCCCCTCCCACGAGGGCTGCACGCGCAGCCCGGAGGTGATGCGCAGGTGGAACGTGTACTGGCTGCTCCGGCCCTCGTTTTGCTCCTGCACGAACTCTTCAACCCGGTCGAAGAAGGCGTGTACCTGGCGCGCAGCTCGGCTGGACGCCAGCCCGACCTTGCCTACAGAGAGCTCGACCCGCCCCATCACCTCGTCGGGCAGGCGTCCCTTTTGGCAGCGGGAGATCACTTCGGCTAGCAGCCCGCTCACGCGGCCGGACGAGTCCACCCGTCCAACCTCGTTCAACAATCGGAGCAGGCGGGCGCGGTCGGTCGCAAAGCTGAGGCCGGCGGTGGTGGCCGCCTCCAGGTGATGGGCCTCGTCCACCACCAGGTACTTGTACTCGGGCAGGGCGCGGTTCTGCACCGCGACGTCGGCCAGGAGCAGGGCGTGGTTGACGATGATCAGGTGGGCGGCTTCGGCGGCGCGGCGGGCCTGGTAAAAGTAGCAGTCGCCCCGCTGAAAGTGACGGCAGCGTTCCAGGTTGCAGCCTTCGTGTTCGGCGGAAAGCTGCCGCCAGATCATCCGCTCGACCGGATTGGGCAGGAAGAGCGCGTCGCCGTCGCCGTTGGTCGTCTCGGGCAGCCAGACGAGGATTTTCGCCAGCACGCGGGCCTGGTCGGGCGAGTTGGCCCCCTGGCGACGCAGCGCCTGCAACCGGGCCGGGCAGAGGTAGTGGGAGCGACCTTTGAGCACGGCGGCGCGAAATTCCAGCGGCAGCGCGCGGGCCAGGTCGGGCAGGTCTTTGCGATACAATTGCTCCTGCAAATTGATGGTGTTGGTGGAGATGACCACCCGCTCGCCGTTCTGCGCCGCCCAGTAAGCGGCGGGGATGAGGTAGGCCAGCGACTTGCCGACGCCAGTGGGGGCCTCGGCCAGCAGGTGCGTGGAGCGGTTGAACGCCCGCGCCACGCCGCGCAGCATGGCTACCTGCTGGGGGCGGTGTTCGTAGCCGGGAAAGTGGGTGGCGAACGCGCCCCCTTCTTCCAGGAGCGCGGCCAGCTTGTCTGTATCCAGCGGCTTTCTTTCGTCGGCGGGTTGGAGGGGGCGAGCCTGCGCCGATGGAGCGAATAGCGGGCCGGCTGGGGCCTGGTCTGCCCTGGACGCTGGACGTTGGTCGGGCGGGCGGCGGGCCGCTTCCTCCAATGCGTCGCGGAAGAATTCGGCGGCCGGCCACCCGGTCCGCTCGCCGTGCCCTATGATCTCTTTCAGCACGCGCGGTGAAAGCCTCGCCGCGCGCTGGAGCATGGCGCGGAAGAGGCGGTGTGTGGCCTGGGCGTCGTCCAGGGCGCGGTGCGCCTGTTCCAGCTCAATCCCCAAAAGCTGCGCCAGCGCCGCCAGGCTGTATCGTTCGGCGCGCGGGACGAGTATGCCGGCCAACTCGAACGTATCGAGACCTTTGTTCTCGATCAGCGAGGAGTGGCGGCGCAAAAAGCTCAGGTCGAACTCCACGCTGTGGCCGACGATGGGCCACTGGCCGGCGAAGCGGGCCAAGCGGGGGAGCACGTCGTGCAGGCTGGGCGCGCCAGCCACGTCGTCGTCGCGGATGCCGGTCAGCTCGGTGATCTGGCGCGGGATGGGACGGCCAGGGTTGACGAGTGTGGAAAAGGTGTCCAGTATCTCGTCTGCGCGAAACTTGACCGCGCCGATCTCGATGATGGCGTCGCGGTCGGCGTCTAGGCCGGTGGTTTCTAAATCGAGTGCTACGTAGGTCGGGGGCATAAGGTTTCACTTTCTAGGCCGCGCGTGCGGCGGCGGGTGGATTATACCTCAGAAATGT
>CAYMWP010000073.1:0-23010 GCA_964393895.1 uncultured Anaerolineales bacterium
TGTGTTTTCTCTGTGCTCTCTGTGTCTCTGTGGTGAGATGTGGGCAATCACCAGAGTTATTCAAGCCTAGTCTCCGAGCCTTTTCTTCAGCGCCACTCCCAGCCGGCGGATACCTTCGACGATCATGTCAGGCTGACAGTAGGAAAAGTTGAGCCGCATGGCATTGTGTCCCCCATCCTGGTTGGGGTAAAAGCTGACGCCGGGCACGTAGGCGACCTTTTCCTTTATCGCCACCTCGTTGAGGAAAACCTTGGTGTCTATGGATTCCGGCACGCGGGCCCAGAGGAACAACCCTCCTTTAGGGCGGGTCCAACTACAACCTGCGGGCCAAAGCTCGGTCAGTGCGTCGAGCATGGTGTCACGGCGCTCTCTGTAGACCTGGCGCAGCTTTCTGACGTGGGGCTTGAGCAGGCCGCGCTGACAGATGTCGTTGGCGACATATTGGACAAAGGTGCCCGTGTGCAGATCGCATCCCTGCTTGGCTTGCACAAAGCGCGACATCAGCACCTCCGGGCAGACGATCCAGCCCAGTCGCAGCCCCGGCGTCATGGTCTTGGAAAAAGTGCCGAGGTAGATAGTGCGCTCGGGGATGATGGTGCAGATGGGGGGAATGTCCTCCCCTTCGTACCGCAACTCGCCGTAAGGATCGTCCTCGATGACGGGGAGTTCCAGTTTGGTGGCGATTTCAGCCAATTGCTTGCGGCGCTCCAGGGGCATCGTCGTACCGGCAGGGTTGTGGAAATTGGGCAGGACGTAGATGAACTTGGGCGGTTTACCCGAGTCGGCCAGCACTTTTTCGTAAGCGTGCTCCACTTCGTCCACGATCATTCCGTCGTCGTCGAGGCGCATAGTGTGGTATTTGGCTCCATAGGCGTTCCAGGCCTGGATCGCTCCCAGGTAAGTGGGGCGGCCGGTGAGGACATAGTCACCAGGGTCAATGAAAACCTTGCCGATCAGGTCCAGGGCCTGTTGGGAGCCATTGGTCAGCAGGATGTTGCCGGGTACGGCCGGGACGCCGTACTTGTGCATCGTGGTTGCCAGGTATTCCTTGAGCGGCACATACCCCTCAGTGGCGCTGTATTGCATGGCCCGAGGCCCATCCTCGCGGATGATGTGGCGGCAAGCTTCCTCGATCTCGCGCAGAGGAAAAAGCTCCGGGGCCGGCATGCCGCCGGCCATAGAGATCACGTCCGGTTGTTGGGTCAGTTTGAGCAGCTCGCGGATGGCGGAGCTTTTCATACCTTCGACGCGCGCGGCCAGATGCGGGGACCAATCCAATTTTGGTACGTCGCGGTTCAAGTCCATATTCAGTTCCATCGCTCGTTTACCTCCTGTTACGTGAATAGTAGGTGAGCCTGACCAACAAATAGCCCGCCATAACCAGCGGCGTGGCGATTACCTGCGCGAGAACGTCGCCGTCGGTTATCTGGCGGGCGATGAAGAAGGATACCAGTTCGTCTATATAATCGGTTGCCACGCGGGCCATATATACTGTCCCAGCCTTGCTCCCTTGTGATTAATTGTAGCATCAGAAGCGCGTTAGGTCAAATGATGGATGTCACAGCCTGGTACGATGAACGGTACTTGACTATCATGCGACATAGAGTATATAATAACCAGGTTGGTGTATCATCGGCAATAAATCTTTGCGCGGCAAATTTATTGGTCGTAATTCTATCAAAGGAGGATTCAGTTATGAGCGATCCGGTGGTCACAGGTGATATAGATCTCTCAGTCGTTGATGAAATGATCGAGCAGTACGGAACGGATACCTCGGCGGCCATTCCCATCCTGCTGGGATTGCAGGAGAGATATAGGTATTTGCCTATTGACGCTCTGCGATACGTCACCGAGAAAACCGAGGCTACTCCCGATCAAGTTTATGGCGTGGCGACATTTTACGGTCAGTTCCGTCTGAAACCGGTCGGCGAGCACATAGTGCGGGTTTGCCACGGCACGGCCTGTCACGTGCGGGGGGCAGTCAGCATTGACCAGACCGTCTGCGATGCGCTCGGCCTCGCGGATGGCGAGGACACGACAGAGGACTATCAGTACACGTTGGAAAAGGTGGCATGCCTGGGGTGTTGCAGCTTGTCACCCGTGATAATGATTGACGACAAGGTGTACGGGAGTTTGACCCGCAAAAAGGTGCAAAGGATTTTCAAGAAAATTGGACGAGAGGAGGCCAAGCAATGACTCAGACCCAAATCATTGTGGGGATGGCCTCCTGTGGCCTCGCTGCCGGGGCGCAGGAAGCGTACGATGTGTTTGAGCAAAAATTGAGCGAGACGGACGCCGACGCCGCACTGGGTCTTTCCGGGTGCATAGGCACCTGCTTTCTCGAACCGGTCGTCAAAGTCGTCGGGCACGACGGCGAGGAGTGGACTTATGGCGAGGTGACGGCCGACCGTGCGACAGAGATCTTTGAGCAGCACGTGGTCGGCGGCGAGCCGGTTCTGGAGTGGACCTTTGAGAAAGGGGAGCACGCGGACGAGATCGAAACCTTTATGGGCCGGCAGGTGCGCATCGTTATGCGCAACTGCGGAGAGATCAATCCCGAAAAGATTGACGAATATCTGGAACGGGACGGGTACAAGGCTATCGAGAAGGCTGTCACCGCGATGACACCCGACGACGTGATCGAAGAGATCAGCAAATCGGGGCTGCGCGGGCGCGGCGGGGCCGGCTTTCCCACCGGGCGCAAGTGGAAGTTTGCCCGTGATGCCCCTGGCGATGCTGAAAAGTACATCATCTGCAACGCCGACGAGGGCGACCCTGGCGCATTTATGAACCGCACCGTGTTGGAGAGCGACCCCCACAGTATGCTGGAGGGCATGATGATCGCCGGGTACGCCATTGGTTCGAGCCAGGGCTACATCTACTGCCGGGCCGAGTACCCGCTGGCGATTCACCGTTTAGAGATCGCGCTGGCCCAGGCCCGCGAGCGGGGTTTCCTGGGCGACAATCTCTTTGGCACCGATTTCTCCTTCAACATTGAGATCAGGCAGGGGGCGGGCGCGTTCGTCTGCGGCGAGGAGACCGCCTTGATCGCCTCCATTGAGGGCAAGCGCGGTATGCCGCGCCTGCGCCCTCCTTACCCGGCCGTGTCGGGGCTTTTCGGCAGGCCCACCATCATCAACAACGTAAACACGTTGACCAACATTGCCTGGATCATTCTCAACGGCGCCGACGAATTTATAAAGTATGGAACTGAGACGTGCCGGGGCACAAAGGTCTTTTCGCTGGCGGGCAAAATCGCGCGCGGCGGTTCGGTAGAGGTGCCGATGGGCACCACGCTGGGCGAGATCGTTCACGATATTGGAGGCGGCTCCTATTCCGGCAAGCCGGTCAAGGCTGTGCAGATGGGCGGCCCGTCGGGCGGCTGCGTGCCGCTGTCGCTGTTCGATACCCGGGTGGACTATGAAGAGCTGGTCAAGACGGGGGCCATCGTCGGCTCTGGCGGTATGGTGATCATGGACGAGGACACCTGTATGGTGGACATCGCCCGCTTCTTCCTCGACTTTACCCAGGCAGAATCGTGCGGCAAGTGCACTTATTGTCGCATCGGCACGCGCCGGATGCTGGAAATCCTCACCCGCATCTGCTCTGGCGAGGGCAGGATGGAAGACCTGGACACGCTGGAGGAGTTGGCGGACAAGATAAAGAACACCTCTCTGTGCGCTTTGGGAGGCACGGCGCCTAACCCAGTGTTGACGACGCTGCGCTACTTTCGCGACGAGTACGTCACCCACGTGCGCGATCACAAGTGCCCGGCCAGAGTGTGCAAGCCCTTGCTGACGTATTCCATCGTCGCCGATGCCTGTACCGGCTGCGGGGTTTGCAAGCGTGCCTGTCCGTCCAACGCGATCACGGGCGAGAAGAAAGAACCCCACGAGATTGATCCCGATCTGTGCATCAAGTGTGGGGCTTGTTACGAGGTCTGTACCTTCGACGCGGTCTACGTAGAGTGAGAGGTGTGACAATGAATAAAGTAAAACTGACGATTGATGGCCGTGATTTGAACGTCCCTGCGGATTGGACGGTTTTGGAAGCGGCGCGCGACGCCGGAATAGAGATCCCCACCCTGTGCTACCATCCGGAATTGGAGGTGTTCAACTCTTGTCTCCTGTGCGTGGTCAAGGTGGAGGGGATGGGCAAGCCCGTTCTCTCGTGCGGTACGCAGGTGCGCGATGGTATGGTCGTCACGACCGATAGCGACCTGATCCGCGACACGCGCCGCATCGCTTTGGAGCTATTGCTCTCCGAGCATTGCGGCGATTGCTTTGGGCCGTGCAAGATCGCCTGCCCGGCGGAATGTGACGCCGCCGGCTACATCCACAGTATCGCCCACCGGGATTACGCCGAGGCGATCCGCATCATCAAGGCGGATATTCCCCTGGCGGCGGCGTTGGGGCGAGTCTGTCCGGCTCCGTGCGAGGACGTATGTCGCCGCCACCGGGTGGACGAACCGTTGGCCATCCACGCGCTCAAGCGGTTCGCGGCGGACTGGGATCTAGCCAGCGGCCAACCCTATATGCCGGAGGTAGCGCCGGATACGGGCCGCAAAGTGGCGGTGGTCGGCGCCGGGCCGGCGGGTCTCGCGGCCGCCTACTACTTGCGCCAGATGGGGCACGCGGTGACCATCTTTGAGGCGCACGAGGAGCCGGGCGGCATGCTGCGCTATGGCATCCCCGCTTACCGTCTGCCGCGCGAACAACTGACGGCCGAGATCGGAACGATCACCGGTCTCGGCATTGACTTGCGGTGCGGCACGAGAGTGGGTGGCGACGTTGCCTTTGCCGAGTTGCGGGAAAAGTACGACGCCGTGTTCCTGGGCATCGGCGCGCAAAGCTCGCGCATGATGAACATCCCCGGCGAGGACAGCGACCGCGTGTGGGGCGGCGTCGAGCTGCTGGACCGCGTGGCGCGGGGCGAGGAGGTGGACGTGGGGCGCCGGGTGGCCGTGGTCGGCGGAGGCAATACGGCCGTGGACACGGTGCGCACCGTGCTCCGCTTTGGGGCCGAGGCCACGATCCTCTACCGCCGCTCGCGGCAAGAGATGCCCGCGCTGGATATCGAGATCAAGGCGGCGGAGGAGGAGGGGGTCGAGTTTCACTTCCTGGTGTCGCCCATCGCCATCGAGGAGACCGAGCCCGGGCTAAAGGTGACCAACATCCGCATGGAGCTAGGTCCGCCCGATGATAGCGGTCGTCGCCGCCCGGTTCCCATCTCAGGCTCCGAGTTCACCGTCGAGTGTGATACGCTGGTCATGGCTATCGGCCAGGTGGTGAATTCCGCCTGCTTCGAGGGCAGTGGCATCGAGATTGATCGGGGTGGGCGCATCGTGGTCAACGAAAGGACGATGCAAACCGCAGTGCCGGACGTTTTCGCCGGCGGCGACGACGTCACCGGGCCGGACATCGCCGTGCGGGCGATAGGAGCGGGCCACCGGGCCGCCATCAGCATTGACCAGTATCTGCGGGGCGAGGAGGTGGTTGGCCGGGCCGAGGTGTGGAACTCCTCAATGGGCGCGCTGGACGAGGTGGACGAATCCCGCTTTGCCGGCGTGGAAAAGGCCGCGCGCCAGGAGACGCCGGAGCTGGCGTTGAGCCGGCGAACTTGTACGTTTGAAGAAGTGGACAAGTGTTTCAGTGAAGAAATGGCCGTTGCTGAGGCAAGTCGCTGTCTCGAGTGTGCTTGCGTGGCCGTTGATGATTGTCTGCTGCGGGAGTATGGCATCGAGTATGGGGCCGAGCCGAATCGCTTTGACGGCAAGATGCACACGTACACGCTGGACGACTCGCACGCGGCGCTGACCCAGGAGGCCGGCAAGTGTATTCTGTGCGGTTTGTGCGTGCGTATGTGCAGCGACGTGAAGGGGTTAAGGGTCTTTAACTTTGCCAATCGCGGCTTTGAGGCGCGCGTCATCCCTTACTTTGGGCTGCCACTGGGCGAGACCACCTGTGATGGCTGTCTCAAGTGCGTCGAGGTCTGTCCCACCGGAACCCTGGTTGCGCGCGATGGAGGTGCAGAGGCCTAACTTGTTCGTTCGATGAACCAAAGCCGCTCCCTTGAGCGGTATCACAAACCCTAAAGGTTTCGGAAAACCTTTAGGGTTTTTCTTTTCCCCAAACCCCTTCGCTCAGCGAGTTGGGGTGGAGGTAAGAGTGGAAGTGAGTGTGGCGCTGGGCGTCAGCGTGGGCGTGGAAGTAGGAGTGGCCGTGGGAGTAGCGCTGGGGGTCAGCGAGGGAGTGGGTGTGACATCCAGCCAGAAGAGAGTACGTGACGCACCGGGGGACCCGGCTTCTTTGTAGATCGTCTGGTCCCCTATGCCCCGCGTCTCTCGCACGACCTGCACATCCCAACGAAACTCGTCGGTGCCGGCAGTCGCCAACAGATCGAAGGGCACGCGCCAGGCAGTGGTGCGAGTGTAAATGCTCTCCAATGGCACGCTGCTGGAAGAGCGAAAGAGCGTGGCTCTGTACCATTCATTGTCGTTCAGCACACTCACCGAACCCCATTGCAGGACGATGGGCTCAGTGTCGCTCACGAATATGGCGCCGTCGGGCGGGCTGAACAGGGGCGGGGCCGGATAGGGAGGAATGGGAGTAGGGGTGGCGTTGGGGTCAACGGTCGGCACGGCCGTTGGCGCCGGCGTGCCCAGCGGGATAACGAGAGTCTGATTGACAAAGATGGTGGTGTCGCCTACGGGCAAGTCATTGATTTCGTGGAGTAGCGCGACCGAGACCCCATATTGTTGGGCGATGGTGATCAGCGTCTCACCCGGCTCGACGACGTGGATGAGGTAATCGCCCGGCGTCGGCGTGGGAACGTCCGGATCGAGCGTAGCGGTGGGCGCGGGAGTGGGCGTTCCCACCGGGATGAGCAAAACTTGCCCCACCTGAAGCAGGTTTGACTCTATTCCCGGATTCAGGGCCACGACGGCCTCGACGGTGGTGCCGTGCATCTCTGCGATGGTGATGAGCGTCTCTCCCTCTTGCACCTGGTGGACGACGGGGGGAATGGGCGTGGGTGACGGAGACGGAGTGGGCGTGTGGGTGGATGTGGCGGTAGGCGCGGGAGAGGACGTCGGGGTGGGAACGGCCGTAGGCGTTGGTTCTGTCTCGGCGGTCATCAGCTTGTAGACTCCAAAGCCGACGGCCGCCAGGATTAGCAGGGCCAGTCCGACGACGATCAAGGCCCTGATCCACATGGGCAATCCGGGCCGCGATTTTGCTGCCTGGGGAGCGATCTCTGTCTCTACGAGCGAGGCCCCGCACATCAGGCAGGTAGTGGCCTGAGAGGCCACCCGCGTTCCGCAGGCAGGACAGCGGCGCGGTTCATCGTCGGGGAGTGAGACTTGAGGTTCTTGGGCCATTTCCATTTACCGGGTAACGGGGGATATGATAGCACAGAAGCAGGAAATGACAACCAAGCCTCGTTTGCGTCATTTTCTCCCGTAAGCGGCAATTGACCTCTGGGCAAAGTTGGGCTATACTGATACACCACTACGACAAATGCGTTCTAGTCAAGGCGTCGTTACGTTTAAGGAGGAAGCCCATGTCTCTGCTCGAGAGAATAAAATCCTGGTTCGCTCCCGTGGAGCCTCTGCCCCGCGAAATACTCCATTACCAAACCCCGCCCGATGCAGAGCAGCAGTACCGACTGCACCTGCGGGTGGAGGGGGATGGACGCGGGCTGCTGGTCGTCAACGCTGCCACCGTCCTGCACCTCAACCAGACCGCCGCCGAGTACGCTCGTCTCCTCATCCAGGGAGCCAACGAGGATGAGGCAGCTCGTGCGATGGCTCGGCGTTACCGCGTGGGCCGGGCGCAGGCCCGCGAGGACTATATCCGCCTCCGCGACCACATCCTCATCCTGGCTACCACCGTTGACCTCGACCCGGTGACTTGTCTGGATATGGAGCGAGCGGAACCTTTCTCGGCCGAGACCCTGGCCCCCTACCGGGTGGACGCGGCCCTGACCTATCGCGTGGACGAGGCGAGCAGGCTCGACCCGGAGGCCCGGCGGCGCGTGGACCGCGAGTTGACCACCGAGGAGTGGCAGCAAGTATTGGACGCGCTCTGGGATGCAGGTGTGCCCCACGTCTGCTTCACCGGCGGCGAACCGACACTGCGGGAGGACTTGGTGGAACTGATCCGGCACGCCGAGGAGTTGGGCCAGGTCACGGGGCTGCTGACCGATGGGCGTCGCTTGCGAGAGCAAGAGTACCTGGACGAGCTGCTGCTGGCCGGGCTGGATCACCTCCAGATCACGCTGGCCTCGCACCGGGCGGAGCTGCACGACGAGATCGTCGGGCGGGCCGGAGCCTGGCAGGAGGCCGACGCCGGGCTACGGCTCGCACTGGCGGGCGACATCTACGTCGTCGTCCACATCGTCGTCACTCCGGCCAACGCCGATTCTGTGGCCGAGACGGTTGCTTACCTGGCCGAGTTGGGCGTCCCGGCGGTCGCGTTGAGCAGTCCCTTACAGGCAGTTTCGGACGAGGAACGGCAGCGTCTGGAAAGCGCGCTGGAGGCGGCCCAGGAAACCGTGCACCAACGTGGCCTGACGCTCATCTGGGACCTGGCCGCCCCTTATTCCCACGTCAACCCGGTCGAGGTGGAGGCGGAGTTGGAGCCGGAGCAGGTGGTGCGCCAGCATCTCTACGTCGAGCCGGATGGAGACGTGCTCCCGGCGCAGGGGTACAACGTCGTCCTGGGCAACCTCTTGCGCGATTCCTGGGAGGCTGTCTGGGAGCATCCGGAGCGGATAAAGTTGGTGGAGTAGTGATTTGGATGTGTTTCAAATGAGACCTCGGAGGTCTAGGGTCTCTACTGAAATGAAACACACCCTAGTGATTTGTTCAACCTGCCCTGGCAGGTTTCTCGTGACGCCATTAGAAAGAGTTTGCTTGCCTTGGTTAGACTGGAGCGGGAAATCTCGACTGCATTGGGCAGGAAAGTCAACTTGTTGACGGAAGCCGCCATCAGCCCCTATCCGCGTGGCAGAATCAAGAGTGAGCTCAAGGTGATCTATGAATCGCGATGAGTCTGCCTACCTCCAGCGCGTCTTGGATGCTATCGCTAGAATCGAAGAGTACCTACAGGACATTGACGAAGAGACGTTTGAAATCTGAGGCATCCGCTCTGACACCTGAGGAATGGCACGCCTGGTACACCACGCAGGCCGGCTGGACCCGGCAGACGCGGCAGTGGCTCTATCGGGAGGTCGGTCTGGCCCAGGCCCGCGCTGTTCTCGAAGTCGGTTGCGGCACGGGTATCATCGCGGGGGAACTGTCCCGGCTCGGCGCCGCCCGCGTGGTGGGTTTGGACCTGGACATGAGCATACTGGCCTTTGCCCGCCGACAAGGGGACGGCGTGACCTACGTGCAGGGAGACGCGCACGCGCTGCCGTTCCCCAATGCCTCTTTCGACGTGGTGGTGTGCCACTACCTGCTCTTGTGGCTGGCGGACCCGGAGCAGGGAGTGCGGGAGATGGCGCGTGTAGCTCGAACAGGAGGCTGCGTCCTGGCCTGCGCCGAACCTGATTACGGCGGCCGGGTAGATCATCCCCCTGAACTGTCCCCGTTGGGCCGGCTGCAGGCCGAATCGCTGCGCCGCCAGGGGGCCGAGCCAGAGATGGGGCGGCGGTTGGGGGAGATGTTCGCGGCGGCGGGCTTGCGGGCGACGGTGGGCACGATAGCCGGTTACTGGAACTCGGCGAGTTTCCCCAATAATGACGGTTTCGAGGCCGAGTGGGCCATGCGGGAGCGCGACTTGGCCGGATTGCTTCCAGCGGAGGAGTTGCGCCGATTGCGCTCCGTGGATCGCCGGGCACTGGAGGAAGGGCGGCGCGTGCTGTTTGTGCCGACGTTCTACGCGACAGGGCGGTCAGGGTGATGTCTTGTCCCGCTCCTAGATTGGTGCTATACTCAGAAAAGAATACAACCCCATACTGACGCTATGCGTAGATATACTAGATTCGTTGGCAGCCCTGTCAGTCCCTGAATCTCAAATCGCAAATCCTATCAATCGCAAATCCTATCAAGAGCGAGGAGTTGACAATGTCCGAAGATAAAACCGCCAGCTACACCTGCTTTACCGTTCTAGGCGTCATTGGCGTCATCGTCGCCTGTATCCTGATCCTATTCGGCGTGCTCTTCATCTGGGGAGCCTTCAGCCCAGAAGGAGACCCTGGCTGGCTCGCTGTCGGGGGCGTCACCGTGGCCGTGGGGCTGGTCATTATTGGCCTGGCCGTCGGCGCTTTCCTTTACATCAGGTTCCGCAGGTCCAAAGAGGCCGCCGGCCCCCAAGAGATCGTCCAAAAGATCGACCTCAGCGGCGATATCGAAATGGAGACGCTCAAGTGCCAGAAATGCGGCGGCGAGCTGCAAGAGGATAGCATCACCGTCAGAGAAGGGGCGGTCTTTATCTCCTGCCCCTACTGCGGCTCGGCCTATCAGATGGTCGAGGAACCCAAGTGGTGAACGGAGGAAATCCATGCGCTGGAAAAAGACTTTGACCTGGCTCGCTCTCTTTGTGCTTGTGTGCGTCCCCACCATCTCTTATGCCCAGGACTATTCCTTCTCCCTGGATCAGGAGGTAGTGGACGTCTGGATCAACCCGGATGGTTCCGTCACGCTAGAGTACTGGTTCACCTTCACCTGCGACCCCGGTGCTCATCCCATTGACGTGGTGGACGTGGGCCTGCCGACCGGCGATTACAACATTTCGGGCGTCAGCGGCGACTTGGACGGCGTGCCGGTCGCTATGGTTGACGGCGATTACCAGGGCGGCGGCGACCACGGCGTGGCCGTGTGGCTGGACACTGTGATCTTTCCCGGGCAGAGCGGCACGGTGCACGTGTTCGTGGATCGCGTGGGCGGGATGGTCTACGAGGACAGCGACGACGCCGAGTACGCCAGCACCGAGTTCTCCCCCACCTGGTTCGACAGCCAGTTCTCGCACGGCAACACCGACCTGACGGTCTACTTCCATCTGCCGGAGGGAGTGCAGCCGGAGGAGCCGCGCTGGCACCGCAGCCCCTCTGGCTGGCCCCAGGATCAGCCGGAGACGGCGCTGGACGACGACGGTCGCGTGGTCTACATCTGGCACAACCCGTCCGCCGCGCCGGACCGCCAGTACATCTTTGGCGCCTCCTTCCCCCGCCGGTACGTGGCCGAAGGCGCGGTCCAGAAAGGGCCCTCGGCTCTGGAGCTGATCTTTGGGGCGATCTTTGGGGCGATCTCGAGTGCCGCCAGTTGCTGCTGCAACCCGGTGCCCATCTTTTTCGTGGTCATTGCCGGTTTCATCGGGCTGTCCATCTACGGTCAGCGCAAGCGCAAGATGAAGTACCTGCCCCCCTCGATGAAGGTCGAAGGGGTGGGGGTCAAGCGCGGGTTGACGGCGGTGGAGGCGGCCATCCTGCTGGAGACCCCGCTGAACAAGGTGATGACGATGATCCTCTTTGGCCTGCTCAAAAAGGGAGCCGTGACAGTGCTGGACGACAGCCCGCTCAAAATCCAGGCCAACGAGCCGCTGCCGGCAGATCTGCGCTCATACGAGACGGCGTTCCTGGAGGCGGTGAAGAAGGACAGCGCCCTGAGTGACAAGCGACTGCGCACGATGATGGTCGCGTTGATCAAAGAGGTCAACAACAAGATGAAGGGGTTCAGCCGCAAAGAGTCGGTGACTTATTACAAGGACATCGTCAAGCGGGCCTGGCAGCAGGTGGAAGGGGCGGAGACGCCCGAGATGCGCGGCCAGCAATTCGACGAGCAACTGGGGTGGACGATGCTGGACGACGACTTTGACGAGCGGACGAACCGCACTTTTCGCACCGGGCCGGTCTTTATGCCAATGTGGTGGGGCTATTACCGTCCCTGGGGACGCGCACACTCTGTGCCCCGGCCAGCTTCTTCTCGGCCTTCGGCCCCGACCCCTGCGGCGGGGCGCGTCCAATTGCCGACGCTGCCCGGCGCCGCCTTTGCCGCGTCAATCGTGAGTGGAGTCCAGACCACATCCAGCCGCATTATCAAGAATGTGGCCGGCTTTACCGGCGGCGTGACGAATGTTACAAACCCGCCGCCCAAGCCTTCCTCCAGCGGGCGCAGTTACAGCAGCGGTGGTTGCGCCTGCGCCTGCGCCTGCGCCGGCTGCGCTTGCGCCTGCGCCGGCGGGGGGCGATAATCACGAATTGCACGAACAGTATGAAATTCGTGATTGACGCTTTCCTTACCCGCCTGCGCAACCGGCTGGGCCCTCCCCGGCCTCTATCTCCGGGCCTGCGCGCCTACGAAAGGCACGATGGAACTGGCGGGAAGGTGCGCCTGCACCTGCGCGTGGAGCCGGATGGGCGCGGTCTGCTGGTCATCAACGCCGCGCGGATGCTCCACCTGAACCAGACGGCTGTCGAGTACGCCCGCCTCATCCTGGAAGGAGTGGCGGAGGAGCAGGCTGTACGGGACATGCGCCGCCGCTACCGGGTGGACGGAGCCACCGCCCAGGCCGACTATCGCCGCTTGCAGGAGCAGATCGAGTCGCTCATTGCCTCCGATGGCTCAGTCTGCCCCATTCACGGCTTGGACCTGGAGCGGATAGACCCTTTCTCGGTCTCTCTCACGGCCCCCTACCGCATGGATCTGGCGCTGACCTACCGCTGTAACAACGCCTGTCCCCACTGCTACGTGGCCCGTCCTCCCGGCTACCCGGAGATGGACACGCCCTCCTGGAAGCGGGTCCTGGACCGGGTGTGGGATGTGGGTATCCCGCACGTCTGCTTCACCGGCGGAGAGGCCACGCTGCACCCCGACCTGGTCGAGCTGGTGGGCTATGCCGAGGGGCAGGGGCTGGTGACGGGACTGCTGACGAACGGGCGGCGGCTATCGGGCGCGGACTATACAGATGCACTCGTCGCCGCCGGGTTGGATCACGTCCAGATCACGCTGGAATCCCACGACGAGGGGGTGCACGACTCGATGGTGGCGGCCCCCGGCGCGTGGCGGGAGACGGTGGCGGGCGCGCGCAACGCGGTCGCGGCCGGGCTCTACACGACCACCAACACCACCCTGACCCGCGAGAACGTAGGCGGAATCGAGGAGACGGTGGCCTTTATCGCCGACTTGGGAGTGCCCACCTTTGCCTGCAACAGCCTGATCTATTCTGGACGGGGGGCCACCGTGGGCACCGGCTTTCGGGAGGAGGAACTGGTCTCTATCCTGGAGCGGGTGCGGGAAGCGGCCGACCGTCATGGCCTGCGCCTCATCTGGTACACGCCGACCCAGTATTGCGCGCTCTCCCCGCTGCAACTGGAGCTGGGAGTAAAGGCCTGCACGGCGGCGCTGTACAACATGTGCGTCGAGCCGGACGGGGCCGTGATTCCCTGCCAGAGCTACTACGAGCCGCTGGGCTATATCCTGCGCGACCCCTGGGACACGATCTGGAACCACGACCTGTCCGTGAGCCTGCGGGAGCGGCGCTACGTCCCGGCCAAGTGCCGCGAGTGCCCCGAGCTGCCGCTCTGTGGTGGGGGGTGTCCCTTGTATTTGAAGCATGAACGGGCGAGTCACTGAGAGGAAAGGTCTTATGACTCCTACTTATCAGCTTCACTTGCCAATTGAAGATACAGGAAGAGTTGATCTTGAGGGAAGCTATCGTGATAGGTTAGTTACTCTTTTGTCCCAAGACCTGGACTTTCACGAGTGTGACAGCAAGTATGCCTCGCATAATTTTCATTCCTTTCCCGCCAAGTTCCCGCCTCAGCTACCTAACAAGTTTATTGAGGGACTGACAGACAGCGGGGATCTAGTCCTTGATCCGATGATGGGGTCAGGCACCACGGTTGTGGAGGCTTATCTTTGTGACCGACAGGGTATTGGATTCGACATTGACCCTCTTGCGTTGTTGGTCGCCAGGGTCAAAGTCACTCCCCTCGACTTGGAGCAAGTTGCTCAACTGGGAAGCAAGATACTGAAGCGAGCCAGAATTGCAACTGTGGAAAGACGGCATGATCTTGAGGAGCAGCTTACGAATCACTGGGATGCCAAAACGCGCAAGTTCGTCAACTATTGGTTTGCGCACGAGACACAGATACATCTCCTGGCGCTCGCTGCGGAGATAGAGCAGATAACAGATGAGTCTATCAGGGCCTTCTTCGAATTGGCTTTTTCTGCCATTATCATCACCAAGTCTGGGGGGGTATCTCTGGCCTTCGATTTGGCCCACACTCGACCTCATCGAGCCAAAGTTGTTTACACTCAGGAAGGTGATGTTGTGACGGGGCACGACCTAGTGGATAGTTTGTCTTCTCGGGTCAAATTTCTGACCAAGACACTGCGTTCACCTCTCGATGAGTTTGAGAAACGATTTAAGCAGAACTTGGCAGGCTTACAAACGCTCAGGATGGGGATGAACCAACCAAGAATCTTGTTGGGGAACGCACAAAGCTTGCCTCTCAATGAAGGGGCCGTGGATCTGATTGTCACCTCCCCTCCTTATGCTGCCAATGCTATTGACTATATGCGGGCACACAAGTTTTCCCTTGTCTGGATGGGACACAAGCTAAGTGACCTTAGCCAGAAGCGAGGGGAGTACATCGGCGGTGAGGCGGTGACGGGGATAGACTATGAAGAATTGCCTGATGAGGCGGCCAAGGTAGTTGCCGATATTGCCAGTGTGGATGAGAAGAAGGGGTGTGTATTGCATCGCTACTACTCGGAGATGACGCGGACTCTGCGAGAGATGTTCAGGGTTCTAAAGCCTGGCAAGGCGGCGCTCACCGTTGTGGGGAGCTCCACAATGCGGGGCAAAGATACCAGCACACATACCTGTTTGGCCGCCATTGGCCAGGCGATCGGTTTTGACGTTCCC
Organism: uncultured Anaerolineales bacterium; assembly: GCA_964393895.1. Classification (GTDB taxonomy): domain Bacteria; phylum Chloroflexota; class Anaerolineae; order B4-G1; family B4-G1; genus B4-G1. Next base: position 14,871 of record CAYMWP010000073.1, read on the forward strand.
AAGATTGGCGTTCGCTATCTTGATCGTAATCGGAGGATGATGCCAGCAGGAGCCCAGGTTGATTCGGAATCCCAGATTCAGCAACGTATGCACGAAGAGTACGTCATTGGTTTTTACAAGCCCGAAGTCTAAAGACGCTGGTTGAGGGCCGGCGATTGCGGGACGTCAGTGATTTGCCGTTCGATCTGGCGATATAGGAAACTGTGAGTATGTGACAACATCGGCGTCAAAGGAGAATGGTATGAAAGACACAATCACCCGAGAAGAGGCCTGGGCTTTGATCCAGGAGTACGGCGGCACCGAGAACCACGTCCGCCACATGCTGGCGGTCGAGGCCGCCATGCGCGCCTACGCCGGCCGCTTTGGCGAGGACGAAGAGTTCTGGGGCGCTATCGGCCTGGTGCACGACTTTGAATACGATAGTTTCCCCGACGAGCACCCGCACGCCGGCGGGCGCATCCTACGCGAAAAGGGGTACTCGGAGAGAATCGTCAATACGGTCCTTTCGCACGGGAACACGGGCGTCCCCCGCGACACGCCGGTGGCCAAGGCGCTGCACGCGGTTGATGAGCTGACCGGCCTCCTGGTGGCGGTCACGCTCGTGCGTCCCTCTAAGGACATCCGCGACGTCAAGATCAAATCGGTGAAGAAAAAGTGGAAGGACAAGGCTTTCGCGGCGGCGGTCAACCGCGAAGAGATCGCGCAGGCGGCCGAGGGGCTGGGCGTGGAACTGTGGGAACACGTCGGCGTGGTGTTGGAGGCGATGAAGGGTGTCGCCGGCGAGATCGGTCTGGACGGCCAACTCGCAACTAACTGAACCCCAAAGGATCTCACAGACCCTCTGGGTTTTCTCCCATTCCCCGCTCAACGAGTGGGACAAGAACCCCTGTAGTGTCGAAATCCAGGGCGCGGGTGTACGCCTCCTGCGCCTTTTGATGCTCTCCCAGGACGGTCCACAGCCGGCCCAGGTGGTAGTGGGCCGAGGCCAGCGTGGGATCGAGCGCCAGCGCCTGTTGGAGCCTGTGCTGCGCCCCGCCATAGTTCCCGGCCTGGAAGAGCGCCCAGCCCCGCAAATCGTGAGCGCGAGCGTCGTCGGGCGAGAGTTTGAGCAACTCTGACGTGGCCTCAGTGGCCCGGCCGGCGGCGGCGATGTTGTGATCCAGGTAGAAGCGGATCAGGGCTTCCCACAGGGCCGGGTCGTCGGGTTGGAGCGAGACCGCCTCCTGGAGCCAGATCTCGGCCGCCGCGTACCGCCCCTCGACCGCCCACGTCTGCCCAATTTCGACGCACACAGCCGGGTTATCTGGGGCCAGGTCGTAGGCCGCCTCGTACTCGGCGCGGGCGGCGGCCGGGTCTCCTTGCCGGTCGTAGTGCAGCCCCAGGAAGGCGCGGGTCACGAACGAGTCCGGGGCCAGTTCGACCGCTTTCTCCAGGTGGGGCCGAGCCTCGTCCGGGCGGCCCATCTGGTCGAGCGCGTGGCCCAGGTAAGCGTGGGCGTCGGCATAGTCGGGGCTGTGGGAGAGGGCACGCTTGAACTGGCGCGCGGATAGCGCCCACTCTCGCGCCTCAAAGAGCGCGCGTCCTTGCATGGCGCGGACGTATGCAGGCTCTTGTGACGAACTTGCCTCCTGGAGCGCTGCCAGCAGCCGCTCCGTCAGATCGGTATGGGCGGCATAGAGGTGATGGATGGCGGCGGGGTCGTCGCCCAGCAGCAGCGCGCCCAACCGCTCGTGGGCCACGCGGTCGGCGGGATCGAGGCCCAGCAAACCCTCGTATTCTGACTGCGCCGTCTCCCACTCTTCCAGCTCGACGTAGGCGCGGGCCAGGATGTGCCGTGTATCGGCATCGGTGGGCGTGAGGTCCAGCAGCCGCCGGGCGTGCTCGGCGACGGCGGGCCAGTCGGCGCGGGCGGCGTGGATGGCGACGTGTAGCCGCTCAGCTTTTTCGTCTCCCTCCGCGCCCAGCCGTTCAGCCTCAGCGAGGGCGGTCAGCGCGTCTTCGGTGCGGCCCCAGTCCAGGTAGAGCCGAGCCAGCCGGAAATAGGGTTCGGCGTCGTCGGGCTGGAGGCGAGCGGCCTCCTGGTAAGCGGCGACGGCCCTGGTGCGCTCCGTGTTGGCAATGAACCCGTCTCCCTGGCGCAGGAGATTGAGGTACGGCATTTCCGTCGGACGCAAGATGAACGCAAGCCCCAGGGCGAGGAGTGCCAGGGCCGGGAGGGTGATGAGCGGGCGGGTGCCAGGCTTGCGGGTCACACCGCCATTATAGCCGGATGTGGAGGATGAGCAAGGTTGGCGGGGCGACGAGGCGTTTTTCACCTTCTCGCGCGGGAAAATAGCGGGCAAGCGTTCAGGTAGGGCCATTTTCCTTACCGCAGAGACCGCAGAGTCAGATGCAAATCAGCAATTCTCGTTACTACTCAGGTCAAGACCTCCGAGGTCTGCGACAGGCATTCTGCCCACTGCGACCGTCGAAAAAGGCCGGGATTTCACGCCTGAACGGGTTTTGCAAGACCTCGGAGGTCTGAGCGCGTGCCAGGCTGAGCAGTTACCAATTCTCGTTATGACGCCGTGGACAAGTGGATTGAAGGCTTAGCCAGATTTGGAACGTCAAAAAGCACCGGCTGAAGCCTCCAATCCGGTAAAATGAGAATTGCTGGATGCAAATACGTCTCGTAGGATTCGCTCTCGGCGGTAAAATAGGGCATCCCCAAGCCACCAACACGGTTGGGGGAGACCATTCGTTTTTTCACGATCTCCCAATGCCCCGAACGAACTCGGGGCTCCCGTGTTCGCCATTCATTACGGCCTCAGCACCAACACTCCCTCGGCGTCCGCTTCCACGTCAGCCCGCTCCCACAGCATCGGATGGTACTCGATGTTGCGCCAGGGGTCAATCATGTCGTCATAGTGCTGGTGGTAGGGATGGCCGGACTGGCCGGTGGTGTGCATCGAGACGGAACGGGTGAGATCGCCCAGGTCCACGATCTGCCGGTAAGAGGGAACTGTCCGCACCGTGTAAGGATCGATCGGGCTGTAGCCAGTGGCGTTGATCGTGTAGCCGGTGCCGTCCACCTCCACCGGGCCTCGGTTGAACATGGCCTCGATAAGCCCAATGCCCGACTGCCCCAGGCTCTGGTTTTCGAAGGTGGCGGTGTGCAATTCGCCCCAGCGCCATTTGTCCATGTTGCGCCCCAGCGTCTCGGTCAATTCCTCCACCGCATCTTCCAGCGCCAGCAGGAGAATCTCGTCCCGCGTCTCTACCTGGGGCGTGGTCACGTCGTCGAACCAGGGGGAGTTCTCCTCCTCCAAGAGGTTCACCAACGCCACCCTCAAGTTGCCCCTGGCCCTATCCAGGAGTTGCTCGCCCAGTTCGTCGCCAAAGGTCAGGTCTACCAGGTGCAGGTGGAACGCTTCAAAGAGGGCGGCCCCAGCGCTCTCCCGACCCGACCGCCCGTCCCAGGCCCGCAGCAACTCGAGCGCCTGCGCCAGCCTGCGCTCGTCGCTGGAGCCTGAACCTGTGGCAGGGAGCACCAGCAGATGGGGCAGAATGTCCTCGGCATAGATCGGGCTGCTGTTCCCCTGGATGACCTGTATATCTTGCAGCGAGAGGGACGAGGCGGCCCCGACCAACTCGACTATGCGCCGCGCCCGGAAGCCGGGGTCCCAGTCGTTGGTGAGAAAGTGGGGATAGTTCGACCCTACCACGGCGTGGTTGGCGGTGACGACGTACCCCTCGGCCGGGTTAAAGGCGCGGGGCAGTTCGTCGAAGGGGATATAGTCCACCCACTCGTACTCGCCGCTCCAGCCGGGCACCGGCATCGAGCCGTCGCCGGCGGCGCGGATGGGAATGCGACCAGGAGACTGGTAGCCGATGTTCCCCTCCACGTCGGCATAGACGAAATTCTGGCTGGGCACGTCCCAGTAGGAGAGCGCCTCGCGGAACTCGTCCCAGTCGCTGGCCTGATCCAACATCAGGATGCTGTGCACCAGCGTGCCGGGTTGGAGCGCGGTCCAGGAAAAGGCCAGCGGCTGCCAGCCAAAGCTCCATTCCTCCGCCGGGCCGCCGACCACGTCGTTGATGATGGGGCCGTGGCGCGTGATGCGCACGTCCACCACCACCGGTTCTTCTTCCCCGGCGACCGCGATCTCTTCGCGCACGATCTCCATATCCAGCCACTCCCCCTGGTATTCGTACTGGTTGGGGTTCTCCGGGTTGACTTTTTCGATGAACAGGTCTTGCACGTCTGGCCCCAGGTTGGTGACCCCCCAGGCGATGTGGTCGTTGTGGCCGATGATGACGCCGGGGACGCCGGCGAAGGATGCGCCGGCGACGTTGATGGCGCAATCCGGCCCCACCGGCGCGCAGTGCAGGCCGACCTCGTACCAGATGGAGGGCATCTGGATACCCAGGTGGGGGTCGTTAGCCAGGAGCGGCATCCCCGTCTCGGTACGTTCCCCGGTGATGACCCAACTGTTGCTGCCCAGGCCGTCCCCCTCTCCCAAGAAATTGACCTCGAAGGCAGCGGCGGGCACGGCATCCAGCGTCGCCTCCGCCAGCGGGTGGGGGACGATGACGGGGTAGTCGTCCGGGTAGGGGGGCATCAACGTTTCGATGGCCGACGGGCCCAGTTTGGCCGCGATCTGGGCGCGCAAGAGCTCGGCGCTGCGGTTGCCTCCCAGGTCCCAGGCCATCGCTTTGGCCCAGGTGATGGTGTGGAGCGGCTCCCACGGCTGCGGCTCAAACTCGACGCCGGTCAGCCCCAGCATGGTGAACTCTAGCCCCAGGCGGCCCTCGTGGGTAGCGATGTAGGCGTTGACCCCCGCGGAGTAGGCTTCCAGCACCGCCAGATCCTCCGCGCTCATGCGCTTCAATTCCTCGGCCGCGGTGCGGTGCCAGCCGACGGTGCGCAGGAAGCGGTCTATATCGAGGGTGGACTCGCCCAGGATTTCCGAGAGGGTGCCGTTCCCCTGCCGCCTCCAGAACTCCATTTGCCAGAAGCGGTCCTGGGCGTGGACGTACCCCTGGGCGAAGAAGAGATCGTGGGGGTTGGAGGCGTAGACGTGGGGGATGCCCCAACTATCGCGGACGACGGTGGTCTCCGCCTGCAGGCCGTCTACCTGGACCGCGCCGTCCGTTTTGGGCCAGGGCCGGCGCGCGGTAAACACGCCGTAACCGACGCCCGATAGCCCCACCAACAACAGGATCACCAACAAGACCAACAAGACGAGCAGTAACTTGCGCATAACGTTCCTCCTTTTCAGATTTTGTAAAGAACCACTGTTTGAAACTGAGAGCCTCTTACGCCACCCGCATATGCCGGCGGTGGAACAACCACGTGCCGATGGCAAAATATACGACTGAAAGCACCACCAGTGAGACCAACTCGTAGAGCACGTCTGCCGGCCTGGCCCCAAGCGTGAGGATCTTGTTCAGCGCTACGACGGCGTGGGTGGGGGGAATGATATCGTATATGCTGACGACCTGCCCAGCGACCTCGAAAAGCTGGATGCGGGGGATGGGGTAGACCGCGCCGGAGAAGAACATGAAAAAGATCAAGGGAAAGTTGGCGATGATGAACGCCTGGCTGACACTCTTTGAGAAGGCGGCGACGACCAGGCCAACGCCGACGACGGAAACAGTCGTGATTGCTGCGACGAGTATCGCTGCCCAGATTGGTCCCTGGCTCTCGAAACCTAACGCCACCGCGACGAGAAAAGTCAGCAGCATCGCGATAATGCCCAACAGGATCACCGAGAGGCTGATCCCGGCCAGCAGGTCAAAGGCCGTCATGCGCGTGATTTGGAGCCGGCGCAGCGTCCCAGCCTCGACCTCGGAGGTGATCGCCATCGCGGCGCTAAAGACCAGCATCACGACCGAGATAATGAGCATACCAGGCACGTACAGCTCGAACTCGGAGCGCCCGCCCGAGGCGCCCAACGCAATCTCTTCGATGGTGATCGGGCGCGTCTCGCCCGTGGCGTGTTGCACGTACTCTTCGATGGCGGCGTTGGCCATGATCGCGCCGATGGCGTAATACGGGTTGGTCAGGTCGCCGACAAATGTGACGGATGAAGCGACGGATTCATCTCCCAGGGCGGCCGCCGCGAGCGTCTCGGATAAATCCTCCGGGATGATGACGAGGACTTCGGCGTCGCGATCTTGCAGCGTGGCTTTTGCCTCCTCCTGGTCGGCGATTGGCTCCACGTCCAGGATAGGATCGCCGCTGGAGTAGGATAGCGCCTCCATCACGGCGATCACTTCTTGCCCGGCGAGGCCTGTATCGTGATTGAGTACCAGCACGCCATACGTAGTCGAGCCGCTGGGGATCATCAGCCAGTACAGTAGAACGAAGGACGCCCCTATGACCAGACTGAGACTCGTCGTCATCCAGTCGCGGGCGTGTTCCTTGAGGCTTTTGAGGAATATCTTGAGCATCCTCATTCCCGCAACCTCCGCCCGGTCAACCGGATAAAGACGTCCTCGAGGCTGTTCTCACGCAGGCGCACCTCGCCAGGTTGGACGCCGGCCGCCGCGAGCTTTTCGAGGATCGGAGGGAGCAGGTTGACCACGTCGAGGGCGCGGACGTGCAGCGTGCTCTCGGTCGTGTCGAAGGCGGCGCGGTCGGTCAGGTCGGATAGGGCGGCCAGGGCCGGCGCGCTCCCGTCCCCGAGCACGATTTCCAGCACATCCCCCTCGCCCACGCTGCGCTTGAGCGCCTCCGGCGTATCGAGGGCGAGCAGCTCGCCGTGATCAATGATCGCGACGCGGTCGGCAACGCGGTCGGCCTCGTCCATATTGTGGGTGGTCAGGATGACGGTCTTGTTCTGGGCGAGCGTTTTGATGTACTCGCGCACCCTCACGCGGCTCTGCGGGTCGAGCCCCGCTTCGGGTTCGTCGAGGATGACGATCTCGGGATCGTGTACGAGCGCCATCGCAAAGTTCAGACGGCGCTGCATACCGCCCGAAAGCGTCTTGGCGAGCTTGTGTCCCTTCTCGGCCAGATCGAGTTCTTCCAAAAGGTTTTGGGCGCGCTGGCGGGCCTGGCGGGCTTTGAGGCCGTACATCTCACCGACGAACTGCAACTGCTCCAGGCAGGTCAGATTCTTCCAGAGCACGATCTCTTGCGGGCAGACACCCACCCTGGCCCGTATGTCGGCGCCGCTGCTGGTGACGGGCTGGCCGCGGATCGTCACGCGCCCGCCGTCCGGCTTGAGCAGCCCGCACATCATGTTGATCGAGGTGGTCTTGCCGGCGCCATTGGGGCCGAGAAGACCAAAGACCTCTCCTTCGCGCACGGCGAGGCTCAGATCATTGACGGCGACCAGAGCGCCATACCGTTTGGTCAAGCCGGCGGCCTGAAGGACGACGTTCGTCATCGTTGACACTCCTGTTCCGTGCTCCTTCCAAGTAAAGCCTCCACTTCACGGAGCAGCCCTTTGACCTGTTGGGGAGAGCAAAAGTCGTCCGCGCTTGCGTCAACGGTGATGATCGGGATCAGGGTCACGTTGCTCAGCCACTGCTCCAGCAAGACCTCCATCCTGCCCAGATCCTCTGCCGTTGCGATCTCTAGCTTGCGCCCTCGCCTGGCGTAACGCTCGCCGATCACGTTCAGCGGGGCGGTCAATCTGATTACGAGGTCGGGAGGCGGGAGGAGGCTGCGCACCATTCGGTACATCCTCTCGCACAGCCTGTACTCCTGCTCTTTCAAGTATCCCTTCTCGTGGAACAGTCGCGTAAAGACGTAGAAATCCTCTTCCAGACCACCATCCTGGATACCCGTCACGCCACCCTGGCGGATCACTTGCTCCTGCTCGGCCCGGTACAACAAGTAATCAATTTGGTTGGGGAGCGAGTATCGTTGCAGATCAAGGCCGAACCGTTTCTGAAACGGTCGCTCTTCGTGCTGCTCCAACCCCGTCGTGAAGGGGAACTGTTTGCATAGCTCTTTCGTCAGCGTCGTCTTGCCCACGCCAGAGTTTCCCACCACACTTATGAGCTTGCCCAATTTAGACCTCACATCTGCAAAGTATTGAACCCATGCTGGCCCAGTTGCTTGCAGAGTGGTACAAAGAATGTAACTGTTCAAGCAGCAATTCCCGTTTTGGCAATTCTAGCTTGGGTGCATCGGCCTAAAAGAGCC
>CAYMWP010000074.1:0-22880 GCA_964393895.1 uncultured Anaerolineales bacterium
AACCGCACTCCGTTACACTCCGTGCGTGACTACGAGCCGAATGTAACATTGTCGAACTACTCAGCCGGGGTCATTCTGAGAGTGAGCCTGCCGCTCCCCACGTATGCCTGAGTAGTTACGCACAGAGGATGATAGAAAATACGGCCCTAACTCGGCGTTCTGCGCTCTGCGGTGGATGCGATCGGCCGTTTGAATAGTCCCGAGCACTTGTGAGTAACCACCACTCTTTCCTTTCTTGCCAAGTAACTAGTTCTGTGCTACAGTAGTACATGGAGAGTGTGCTATGGCTAAAAAGATATTGATCGTTGACGATGAGCTGGAAAGCGTAAAGCTGGTCGGCCTGATGCTACAGCGACAGGGATACGAAATCACAGCCGCGCAGACAGGCGCCCAAGCTCTGGTAAAATCCCTCTCGGAAAATCCCGACTTGGTCATCCTTGATGTCATGATGCCCGACATGGATGGCTACGAAGTCTGCCGCCGGCTCCGCGCTGACCCCGCCACCGCGGACTTGCCCATCATCATGTTCACCGCCAAGACACAAGTGGACGAGAAGGTGGCCGGGTTTCAGGCCGGGGCCGACGACTACCTGACCAAACCCATCCACCCGGACGAGCTGGCCTCCCACGTAGAAGCTGTCCTCTTGCGCTCCACGCGCACACCAACGGCGGAACAGCCTCCCGTGAGCGCAAAGGTGTTTGGCTTCTTGGGGTCCAAGGGAGGCGCAGGGACTACGACCCTGGCGGTCAACGTCGCAGTCGCCATGGCGCAGGGGCCCGCCCAGGGCGCAAAAGTGCTGCTGGCCGAGCTGCGGCCCGGCCTCGCCACGGCCGCCATGCAATTGGGGTTGCGGCGTCAAGGAGCATTGGCGACCCTGCTGGATCAGCCGCTCAGTGGCATTGACGCCAGGACAGTCGAAGCCCAATTGAGCGAACATTCCAGCGGCGTGCTGGTCCTGAGTGGGCAGGCCGAACCGCCTGGAACCACAACGTCCATATCTCCAACTCACGCCGAGGCCATCACCCGTCACCTTGGGACGCTGGCCGACTATGTCCTTCTGGACCTGGGAGTGGGCCTGGAGGAGACCAATCGCCGCGTGTTACTGGGGTGTTACCAGGTCGTCGTGCCCGTCGAGCCACAGCGCGTGTCTATCACCCTGGCGCGGGCGTTACTGGGCGAGTTGACCCACTCGCTAAAACTCGCCCGTCACAGGATCAAGGCAGTACTTGTCAACAAAGCCCCCGCCGCCACGACATTTACCAAGGATCAGGTGGAGGAAATACTAGAGCACGACCTGAGCGGTGTGATCTCTCCGGCTCCCGACCTGGCGTTTCAGGCGGCCGAGCGCGGGGTTCCTATGATCACGGTGCAACCAACCAGTCTGGTAGCCCAGCAATTCCGAACCCTGGCAGAGCATCTAATCAATGCCTGAACATGCCCATTCATCCCGTCTTGACCCACCCCTGGGACGTCTCGACGGCCGAGGCCCAGGAGATTCAAATTCGACTGCGCGGGCGCGTGCGGGTGCATCCCCTCGACCGTCAACCGGACGTCGTCGGCGGGGTAGACGTCAGCGTGCGAGAGGGACAAGCACGAGCGGCGGCAGTGCTGGTTTCTTATCCTGACCTTGTCCCTCTCCAGGCGGCCACGGCCGAGATGCCGGTCTCTTTTCCTTACGTGCCGGGATTACTGAGTTTTCGTGAGGGGCCGGTGGTGCTGGCGGCGCTGGAGCGACTGGCGATCCGGCCAGACGTGTTGATCTTTGACGGCCAGGGCCTGGCGCACCCTCGTCGTATGGGGCTGGCTACCCATCTCGGAATCTTGCTGGATATCCCTGCTGTGGGATGCGCCAAGTCGCGCCTGTGCGGCGCGCACGCCGAGCCTGGGGAGAAGAAGGGCAGTTGGACACGTTTGACCTCGGGAGACGAAGTGATCGGCGCGGTTGTGCGCACCCGCGACCGAGTTCGACCGGTTTTTGTGTCCGTGGGGCACCGCGTCGACCTGGAGACGGCGATTGCGCTGGTGCTGGGCTGCGCGTCCAAGTATCGCCTGCCAGAGCCGACGCGCTGGGCGCACCGGGTGGCCGGAGGCCAAGGTTTGCCGTAATTGTCAGAGATCAAAGAATCCATAAACCCGGTTTCTGGATTGTGGGGTAAGGTGAATTATACCGACGAAACCTGGAACGATATCCAACGGGCGGGCGCGCTTTTGAGAAAAGCCCGTCACGCTATAGCTTTGACCGGGGCAGGCTCTAGCACGCCATCCGGCATCCCCGATTTTCGCACGCCGGGGTCGGGGCTGTGGGAACGAGCCGATCCAATGGAAGTAGCCTCGGTCTATGCCTTCCGCCGGAACCCCCAAGCGTTCTTCGACCACATGCGGCCCGTGGTGAAAACGGTGCTGGCAGCCGAACCTAACGCCGGTCACCGGGCGCTGGCAGAGTTGGAAGAGCAAGGCCAGTTACAAGCCGTCATCACCCAGAACTTTGACGACTTGCACCAGCGGGCCGGCTCGCACGAGGTATTGGAGCTGCACGGTCACATGCGGGAGGCTACGTGCATCAGATGCTACCAAGTCCTGCCTACCGGCGATCTGTTGAAGGACTTTTTCGACTCTGGCAGAATGCCTCGCTGCCCCGCGTGCAACGGGGTGATGAAACCCAACGTCGTCCTTTTCGGTGAACAGTTGCCGGTCAAAGTGGTCAACGCGGCCATGGCCCACGTCCGCCAGGCCGACCTGATGCTCGTCGCCGGCTCCTCCCTGGAAGTTATGCCGGCCTCGCAGCTACCGGTCCTGGTACACGAGCAGGGCGGCCGCCTCATCGTGGTCAATCTGGCCTCTACCTACATTGACGGTATCGCCGATATAGTCATCAATGGCGACGTAGCAGAGATATTGCCTCTCATCGCACGGGTCTGTATCGAGGGATAGCCAAATGACGGATCAAATCACAGAGTACCAAGAACGCATAGCCCGTCTGGAAGGATTGCTAGAGATCAACCGCTCTTTGGCCGCCATGCTAGACTTGCGACCATTGCTGTATTGCATCGTCTCGGCGGCGCGGGAACTGACCCAAACGGAAGCCAGTTCCATATTGCTGGTGGATCGCAAGAGCGGTCAGTTGCACTTTGAGGCGGCGACCAACGTGCAGAGCGTCCATTCGATCGTCGTACCGATGGAGGGCAGCGTGGCCGGCAAGGTAGTACAGACCGGCAAACCTATCGTCGTACCCGACGTCCACAAAGACTCACGCACCGTTTATCGCCAGACGGATAAACAATCCGGTTTCGTCACCCGCTCTATTCTAGCCGTGCCGTTGGCAGCCCGGGACAACGTGATCGGTGTTTTGGAGGCCATGAACAAAAAAGAGGGGAGCGAGTTCACCGACGAAGACCTCGAATTGCTGACGGTGCTGGGCGATCAAGCAGCGGTGGCGGTACAGAACGCCCTGCTTTTCCAGCAATCCGACCTGATCGCCGAGATGGTACACGAGATGCGCACCCCGCTGGCGGCCATTGTCGCCTACGCCGAGCTGGCGCAAAGACCCAACGCGACACTGGAACAGAATCAGCGTTTTGCAGAAATCATCCTGCACGAATCGGAGCGGCTCAACGACATGACAAAGAGCTTTCTCGATCTGGCGCGGCTGGAATCGGGTCGCGCCCGCCTGTCCCAGGATCCGGTTGACCTGAGCACAGTGATCCGCATGGCGGTCAACGTGGTGCTTCCTCAAGCGGACGCCAAGCAGATTGAGGTCTCGGTCGAGCTTCCCGTTGACCTGCCTTCCGTCCTGGGAGATGCGCAGCGTCTTCACCAGGCAATACTAAATCTACTGAGCAACGCGGTCAAGTACTGCCGCTCAGGAGACCAAGTCACGGTCACGGTCAGCCTCGAGGAGTACTACTTGCGCGTGAGCGTCGCCGATACCGGCCCGGGTATCCCGGAAGAGGCCCTGCCCCGCATCTTTGAACGTTTCTACCGCGTGCCAGGGGCGGAGGAGCAGGCCTCGGGGACAGGGTTGGGGCTTACCATCACACGGCAGATCGTCGAGGCCCACGGCGGGCGGATTACCGTCAGCAGCGTGGTGGGACAGGGCACTACTTTTGCGTTCACACTGCCGGTGTAAAACGGTTGCTCGCAGGCGGAAAAAACTCGGCCAGCCATTCATCAGGAACTTATGTCCCCGATTCTCGACGAAAACACGTTGGAATTCGTGAGCCGCAGCATCGAGCAAACAGAACGGCTGGGAGCACGCCTGGGTGCTATGCTACAAGGCGGAGACGTGATCTGCCTGGAAGGCTCGTTGGGCTCGGGCAAGACCTGCCTGGCGCAGGGCATAGGCCGGGGCTGGGGCGTGAGCCAGACGCTCATCAGCCCCACCTTTGTCCTGGTACGCGAGTATGCGCGCCCCGACAAACCCACGCGCATCTATCACATAGACCTGTACCGCGTCTCTGGCGCAAAAGAGGCATGGGGACTGGGAATGGACGAGTTCCTGGGAGCCGCAGATGCGGTCTGCATCGTCGAGTGGGCGGAACGGGCACGGGAATTGATGCCGCGTGACCGTCTGTGGGTCAGACTAGATTTTGCCGACTATACCCAGCGGGCGCTATATTTCACGGCGCAAGGGAAACGACACACCTATCTGCTGCAAGAATTTCGCCGTACAGCGTTTGGAGCATGAGCAGAAAGCAAGGAGAGGCGGGAGACAAGAGGCAGGAACGAGATGTTAGTCGCCATTGATACCGCCACCAGGTACGCCAGCCTGGCGCTGCACGACGGGGCGCGGGTGCGGGTGGAGCATACGTGGGAATCGCCGCGCCGGCACACGGTCGAGTTTCTGCCCCGCCTGGTTTCTGCGCTGGAACAACTGGGGTTGGGAGCCGAGCACCTGAGCGGAGTGGCGGTGACGCGCGGCCCAGGCTCCTTCACCGGGTTGCGGGTGGGGTTATCCGTGGCCAAGGGGCTGGCGTTGGCGCGAGGGTTGCCGTTGATCGGCGTGCCGACGCTCGACGTGACCGCGGCGGCCCAGTGGCGAGACCGGCGACCATTGTGCACGGTGCTGCAGGCCGGACGGCGGCGTATCTGCGTCGCCATCTACCGCTGGCGCAAGGGAGAGTGGCGCGCGCGTCAAGAACCGCGCCTAACGACCTGGTCGGCCCTGGCGGAAGAGACATCCTCCCCTACGCTGTTCTGTGGAGAGATTGATGCAGCGGGGGCCGAGGTTTTGGCCTCTCTCGGCGAGTTGGCCGTGCCCTTGCCGGCAGCGACGAACCTGCGGCGGGCCGGATTCCTGGCGCAATTGGCCTGGCCCCGCCTGAACCGGGGGGAGAGCGACGACCCGGCCACACTGGCGCCCCTCTATCTACAAAACAGTCTTTAGCATCCCGTGTGATGAACTCGCCCTGGCCCTATACCATCCGCCCGATGGAGTCGGGCGACGTCCCGGCGGTGGTCGCCATAGAAAGGCTCTCTTACCCTACTCCCTGGCCGGCGTCGTCATATCTGTACGAACTGAGCCACCACACGCGCTCCTCCTACTACGTCCTGCTAAAGCCCCCGGCGGACGACACGGCGCCTCCCGAGCGCGGCTGGCGTCGCTGGCTGCGCGGCGCGCTGGGCCTGCCGCGCCCAAGCCGGGTGATCGGGTACGTGGGCCTTAGGACCCGGCCCGCTGGCGTGCACATCAGCACCATCGCCGTACATCCCGACTGGCGCGGGCGAGGATTGGGTGAGCTTTTGCTGCTTGCGGCGCTGGAGCAGGCGCTGGAGCTAGAGAGCAGCCGGGTGTCATTGGAAGTGCGCGTCTCCAATCAGGTGGCCCAAAATCTGTATCGCAAGTACGGATTCAGATTCAAAAGTGTCCGTCGAGGGTACTATCGGGATGGCGAGGATGCCTGGTTGATGGAGGCCGAGGTGAGTCAGGACTCGTACCGGGTACGACTATCCGATCTGCGCTGGGTGCTGGAGGCGCGGTTGCGCCGGCGGCATACGGACGTTGGACAAAACGATGGTGATACGATATAATCTTGTGCCACAAAGAGTGAGGGGAGGTGCCGATGGGCCTGATCAAATTCGTACGCAACTACAAGGATGAGAGCACCGAGATGGGGTTCCAGTTCGAGTTCCTCTGTGACCGGTGTGGAGGAGGTTACCGCACCCCGTTCGTGGCCTCGGCGACGGGCATAGCGAGCGAAGCCCTGGACGTAGCCAGCGGCCTGTTGGGGGGCGTTTTCGGCAAGGCAGCCAACGTGGGCGACCGCATCCACTCTGCGGCGTGGGAAAAGTCCCACGACAAGGTATTCGCCCAGGCGGTCGAGCAGGCCAAGCCCAACTTTCGCCAGTGCCCGCGCTGCAACGAGTGGGTGTGCGCGGAGCGATGCTGGAACGAGGCGCGGGGGCTATGCAAAGAGTGCGCTCCCGACCTGGCGGTGGAGATGTCGGCGCTGCAAGCCGAGGCGGCCCTTGATGCAGCGCGGGAGGCGGCTCACGCAGCCACGAGCGAGCAGGTCACGGCCCAGGCGTTCGATGAGGTGATCAAGGCGGTTTGTCCCCAATGCGGGGCTTCGGTCAGCCAGGGCAAATTCTGCGCCGAGTGTGGCGCTTCGCTGGCAGCAGCAAAGTTCTGTACAGAGTGCGGGGGCAAGATACCAGCCGGAGCCAAGTTCTGCCCAGAGTGCGGCAAGCCGCAGTAGAGCGGTGCGCCTCGAGATTGATGCGTTCGATTTAGGAGCCCAAGCTGCAGAGGTTGGGAAGTGGAAGCAAAGGACTTGATCGAAACCAAACTTGCGTCTTGCTGCAAAGCACGGCGCGTATAACGTGCGCGTCTTTGACTCAGCAGCGCGCGGCAAAGTGGGGCCAGAAAGTGATGTGGATTTCTTGGTAGAACTAGAGCCAGGCAGAAGTCTATTTGATCTTGGTGGGCTGTTGATGGACCTACAAAAACTGCTAGGGCGCGAAGTGGATGTAGTGACCGAGCAGGGACTGCAAACGAGGTTTCCACATCTCGCAGGGCTGGCGCGCTATGGGAATCGCGGCTACGGCGGGCGACCTGCAGGGCAAATTGCCAATTTGCCCCACGTGAAGGTCCTTTGGAATAACAAATAGGAGGGAGAGCGTGTCGGAATTGGAAGCGCTGGCGGCAGAGATCGCCACATGTACGGGGTGCCTTTTGCATCAGGGTAGGACCAGGACGGTGCCCGGCGAGGGGCCGGACAACGCCGACATAATGTTCATAGGCGAGGCGCCGGGCTTTCACGAAGACCAACAGGGACGCCCGTTCGTGGGAGCAGCGGGCAAGTTCCTGGAAAAGCTATTGGAGAGTATCGGCCTGACGCGAGACGATGTCTTTATCGCCAACGTCATCAAGTGCCGCCCGCCGGGTAATCGCGACCCCTTGCCGGAGGAGATCGAAGCCTGCAAGCCGTTCCTCGACCGGCAGATCGAACTGATTCAGCCCAAACTGGTGGTGACTCTGGGGCGTTTCTCGATGGCGCGGGCCTTTCCCAAGGCGCGCATCTCTCACATCCACGGCCAGCCGCGCAAGATCGGCGGCGTGCTCTACTATCCGATGTACCATCCGGCGGCGGCCCTGCACCAGCCCAGCCTGCGCTTGACCGTCGAGGAGGATGTGCGCCGCATCCCCGAGTTGATCGAACGAGCGGCGCAGATCGCCGAGTCGTCGCTCCCAGCAGAAGCGGAGCAACTCTCGTTTTTCTGAGATCAGAGAAATGGTCGAGCTTATCTCTATCATCGTGCTTACGTTCGCGCTGGCGCTGATCCTGCTGGGGGGGATCACGATATGGCTGGAGCATGGACGGGGTAGACTCCAGGGAGTCGCCTTGATAATGGTGGGGCTATTGGTCGGTGTTGGATACTCCTTTTTGGGCAGCCGGTTCTCTCTGGGTGCGTTCAACCGTTTGATCGTAGCGGTGGATCTGCCGGCCTTGATGGGCACAGCCTTCACCTACACGGGCGGTGTCTTGAGCGGCGCCACGTTGGCCGTGGGGCTTTTTCTGTGGGCCACGGGCCGTTTTCGCCACCAGACCGAACGGACGGTCGTGGCCCTTGTCGTGGTCGGCGCATTTGTGGCGCTGTTGGCGACGCTCGTCGCCATCGCCCTCAGCTTGCGCTAGGGCGGCCCAGGGATTTTTCCAAGAGCAATGCGGTTTAGACGAGGCCGCCAGTTGGGTGAGGTCTCTGCCCCCCCCCCCACTTGGTTAGGGCGTTCGCCCCGGTCGGAGATCGTCGTTACGCTTACAGGCGAACGGGAGACAACCCGTCTGTTTGAGGCGCAGCTTTTAGACCTTTAGGGCCCTGGCCCGGCCTGTGCGAACGTACCAGGCCAACATCCCCGCCGCCAGCGCCAGCAGTAGCCACTCCTCCGGCTCAGGGACGCCCGTCACAGTGAGCGCGCTCTCCGCAGTCTCGCCGACATTTTCGTACTCGCGTTCAAAGCGGTCTTCGCCTTCCTCAAGTTCATCGAGTCGCCGCTCCTGCTGTTCGTCAACCAGCACGATCATTGAGGAATAGGGCGTGACGATAGAGTTCTCGATGGCGATATCGTGCAGGTGGTCTAGTGTGTCCAACTGGTCAATTTCGCCCCGCTGCCGCTCCACCTCGGCCAGGATGAGGCGGCGGGCCGCAAATGGCGCGAAACCATCGTCCGTGGCCGCTCCTTCAGATTCACCTGCCAAGACAGTCAACCACGTATAACCATCAACCAGATCGTGCGTGGGGAGACCGTTGTTGCGGCCCTCGATTGCGACCGCCAAGCGGGTCAGCGCCTCCTCCAGGCTGCCGGCCGCTCCGCCGCCGCTGGCCTGGATCGCTTCCAACGTCGCGTCGTCGTACCCCAGGGGAAAGTCGTCGCCCAGGTGAACCATCCACACTGGCGCATCGGGTATAGGTACCGCAGTATCACCGTCGCTCAACTCGTAGCCGGAGCCGTCGGTGAGAACGAGAATGGCGTCGTATTCTTGGCCGGCGTGGAGCGCATCGAACTGGGCCAGCAACTCGGCCGCATTCTGCCCGCCATAGTACATCACAGCGTCGGGGTCGAACGTGCCCAGGCTGACCAACGATGGCCCCTCACCCCGGCATTCCGAGGCCGTGAGGTAGAGATCGGTGGTCGGGCCTGCCAGCTCGGACAATCGGGCCAGCGCCACCTTCACCTCGTCCGCGCGTTCGGCCATACTGCGCGAGCGGTCGAGGACCACCGCCAGCCGGAGGCCGCTGGCGAACTCGGTCGGGTCACTGGCCAATGCAGGGTGAACCACGACGGTCTCGCCGCTGGGGAACTGGACGCGGTGGCCGGCCGGTCTCACGGGCGACGTGGCGTCCACGGATGCGGGCAGCCAATCTTCCGCGCCGGCCGCCATCGGCTCGCCGTTAACCAGCCGCACTGATGAGTCGTCCCAATAGACGTTGCGCTTCTCGGCCAGGCGCGGCAGAGGCCAAGCGTCGCCGGCGGCGAGCACGCGGTAGGTCAGCCACATATAGAGCGGCGGCCCATCCTCAATGATCGAGCGGCCCATCTCATCCCGCCGCCAGAATTGCGGCTCGACCGGGAACACGCGCAGCCGGTACTGGCGCGGCCCGATCTGCTCGACCAGCGCCGGGTCGCGGTTGTAGCGCACCTCATTGCGGTATACGGCCTGCGCCGCGCCGCGCGGGGCGACCCGGTAGACAAAGCGCGCGGCCCGGTCGGGGCTGTTGCCCAGCCACAACCCGGTGACGACGGCCGACTCGGGCAGGCTAAAGTAGTAGACCACCTCCTGGCGCTGGGCCGTCTGGTTCTGGTAGACCTCGTACAGCTCGACCTTGGCCCAGTCGCCGTGCTCGGCGACGGCGACCTCCTGGTGCGTGACGAGCACTTCGCGGTCGTCCACCGCCTGCCAGGCGGCCTCCGCCTGCTCTAACGACCAGGTGGAGCGCACGGCGCGGACGATGGTGTCACGCTCGCCGACGGCGATGGGCTGGTCAAAAAAATCTTGGTACAACCGGGCGGCCTGGACCGGCTCATTCTGGAACACGCGGTTGTCCCACCGGCTGCCGATGGTCTCCGGCTCTTTGACCGGCGTGTAGAGCAGCGGGCGGGCAACGATCTCATAGATGCGCTGGATGCGGTAGGATTGCGCCACCGTCATGTCGAAGGCCCATTGATACATCGCGCTCACGTGGTATACCTCGCCGGCGGCGCTGAGGTAGCGGAAGGGGGCCAGGTAGGCGTTGAGCAGGCCAGCCCGGATCTCCTCCTGCTGCTCCAAAAGCGCCTGGGCCTCGTCCGGGGTGGAGGGTGGATGCTCGAGCAGGGCAAAGGCCCGCTGCTGCGGTTGTTGGTTGACGTACACGAACAGTGCCCCGCACGCGACCAGTGTCGCCGCCACGAGCAGGGTAGCGCGTACCCGGCTCCGGCCTGCGGCGAACGTGCGCACGCCGCGCCACCACGCCCGGACGTAGAGAAGCGGCACGGCAATCGGCATCACGACGAACAGCGTGCCCGTGTAGAGCGCCAGAATCCCGCCGAGCAGCATGAGCGGCAACCAGCGCAACTCGATGTCTGTGAGCGAGCGCCACATCTCGCGCAGGAGCTCGCTTGCTAACTCCCATCCCTGGGCAAGGAGCGGCACGGCGTAGAAGGCGATCCAGACGCCGGCGTACAGGCCGGTGAGGAGCAGGAGCGTCAGCCCGATCACGCGCAGATGGGCCAGCAGCGCTCCCCGCGCGTCAATGTCCCGGTCGAGGAGCTGCCACAGCAAGGTCACCATGCCCAACCCCGCCACGGAGAGGAGCAGGGTGACGACCCACGTCGCATCGCGCACCACAAAGAGGCGGACCGCCAGCACGAGCATCAGCGGCCCCTCGACCCCGTAGCCGAGCGCGAGCAGCCGGCCCGGCGACCGGCGTAGAGCGGTCAGCCCCAAGATCACTACCACCACTGGGACACTGGTCAATATTGCGGCGTAGGCCAGGAACGGGGCGGGGATTAAACCCGTGCGCACCGCAGTGATTACCTCTGGCAACACCTGCGGCCCAAAGCCCAGGAGTAGAAAAGCCAGAAAGATGATGTTCCACGACCAGAACAGGCCATAGCCACACCAACTAGATAGCTTGCGAATATTCAATTGTTTCATGAGTCACAACCTCCGAGATCAACTACTGGTACAGTCACCGGCAGAGCGTGCAGCAGCACTGAAAGCCACTTCTTTTGGTTCGCCGGGGCACTGGGTGTATCAGGCGCTCTTGTCATATCCTCAACTAACTGTCGCAAAATACCGCTTTGACCCGATGATTGCCCCCCAGGTGAGAAGGAGTGGAATTCCGAAGAACACCGCAAAGTGGTAACCCCGAAGAGGGACCCCCTGGAATATCTCCATCTCAAATGGCGGCAAGTTCATCGCCAGCAGAATGTCCAACAGACTGGAGTTCAGGAGCGTGAGAATCGAGGAAACCGTCACCACACCAAAATAGATCAGGGAACCCCACCACGCCCACGCTTTCAGCTTCAACGTGCCCCAGACCAGCAAGGCCAAACACATTATCAGGAGATCGAGCAGCATGATCCCCTGCAAGTCATTCAAAAAGACCCCAAAGAAGGGAACGACGCCATTGAAAAGGATGGGAACGTGCAGCACAATTATGAAGAATATATACAGCTCACTCAGCGCAAGCACTGGCAGCGGAAGCTCTTCGATCCAATAGGTCTTGGGATCTTTGGCTTCGAACGTCAAACGGACGTTGCGACCGCCATAGAATCGAATCAACAACCCCGGCAGCGCCAGATAGGATAGCACTAGCGCGATCGCCACGATCACGATAGCCGCCACAGACAGTTCTTTGGCCGTCACCAGCATCAAGAACAGCACGATTATCAGGGGCAAACCGACCACGAGCCAGAACCAGAGCAGGGTCAGAGATAGCTTCCTGGCCCAACGGCGCACTTTCAAATGACCATACCCAAGAGGGATCGCCACCGCCGCGATCAGGTAGTAGCCGCCGATCTGGCAGGCTATGTTGCCGAACATGAACGAGCCAAATCCAAAACCTTCATAGTGGAAGCGGCCACCCGCGGAGAAAAGATAGAAACAATACATCTCGACCGGCCCGAGGATAGCGGCAGCCAGGCCGACCAGCAACAGGAGAGCTCCGATAGCGGCGAGGACGATGGTTCGATCTTTATAGTCCAGATTGTCTACATCCCTTTCCATATCTGCTTCTCAATTTCACAGCGTGGGGGATTTCGCCCAGGATCAGCCTCGATCCAGTAATTATGAAAAGCGCCATGCCCGCCAGGGTTGCTCCCCACGTACTGCTCCCGCGCTCATGTGGGAAGTGGGTACAGTTTTCATCTACTCGCCATCCGTCCAATACTCGTACGGGTAATCCGGGTAGCGCTCTTGCAGGGCAATGACTTGTTCCTCACACATACCGTCAAGATCAGGCACTCTTCCTTTCGTCGCGCAAATCCGCCCGCTAAGGCGCGGGTCGCTCCAGTGTTCCCGGTAAACGTAACCGAGGCGGTAATAGTCGGCGCCTCCATCGTAACACCAGTCCTGCCCGTACAGGATAACCGGCCCGGGAAGCGAGAGAGCGTACTGGGGGGTCAGTTGCCGCAGGTCTTGGGGGTAATGACCTTCTTTGGCATAGTAGCTCTCTATTGCCTGGGCGACGTGCTTCGCCCGCTCTTCCGTCAACTGGCGAAAGTCAACCCGCTGGGCGCTGGCGGAGACCGCGACCATCAATGCCGGGATGAGCAGCGAATACAAAAATCCCGCCAGCTTTGTCCTGCCCGGCAGGGTGATGGACAACGTGACGCCGGAGAAGAGCACTATTACGACCGGGAAGACCAACCACAAGTATCCGAGCGAATCATCTGTGGTATCCCAGACCGTAAGCCAATAGAGGTTGTGGAGTGCCTTGGCGAGTAAAATCGCGCCCACGACAAACACGACCGCCGCGGCCCTGCTAGCACGCTTACGCTGCGCTTGTGAACCCCCATCTTCCACCGTGCCCACATTCTGCGATTCTTTGTAAAGGTTCAGGCCCGAATAAAGGAGCAAGGCCGCAATGAGCAACGCTACGGAAGGCATCCAGAGAAGCGTGAACACCATTGGGGTTCCGAACAGCAGCGACAGGTGGGCCGGGAGGATATTGACAAACACAGAGGCTGGCAATGACAACACTGGCAGGATGAAGATTCCGGCATAGATCCATACGCTGTGATTCACTCTCCTGGCAGCCCAAGCCAGCGCCGAGACAAACAGCAATACGATCGCCAGTGCAATCAGCCAACTGAAAGGGCCGAAAAACCCGAACATGATAGCTACAGACTGCCAACACACCAGAGTCAGCGCGCTCAGGACAAGAAAGACCGCGGCCCGTTCAGCTTGCTTGTACTCTGCTTGTGAATCCTCGCTTTCCAGCATACCCGCACTCTGCCGTACTTTAAGGGTTAGGCCCGAATAAAGGAGCAGGGTAATGAGCACCGCCGTGAGAGGGGGTATCAACAAAGGCGTGATTCCAAGTGACAGCGACGCGGGTTCCGAGAGGATATTGGCAAGCACGAAGGGTGACACGCACAACACTGCCAGGACGAAGAGGCCAGCATATATCCATGCGCTGTGCCTCACTCTCGCGGCGGCCAATGCCAGTGCCGAGGCAAACAGCCAAATCACTATCAGCAGTGCGACCAGCCAGTCGGAGCTCAGGGACCTCAACCAGAAAACTGCAGACAGCCAGCATCCCAGGCTCAGTACGATCAGGGCAAATAGATAAAATCCCTTCGTTTTCATAGTTCATCTTCCTCGGCGGCCACTTCTCGCGCCGTCTCTTCGAATACTGCATGGCTGGCGACTCACTCATCGGCTACCAGCCCTTGTTCAGATCGCGCGCCACAGCGTCGTGCAACGCGGCGTAAAACGACTGGACGTCGAGATCGTGCGGATCGCGCACACCGTCGAACAGAATCGTGACCAGCACCCAACGCTCTCGCTCCGGGGCCAAATCGGCCCACATGCGGGTGCCATAGTCGTCGGTAGTGCGCTGGGCCGACTGGAACCAATACGCCGCCGAGGCCAGGCTGCGACCGTCGCCATCTCCCAGGGAAACGAAACGCACGGAAAAGTCCGGGGCGACCAGGTAGGTGCTGGAATCATTGACCGCGAATCCATAGACCTCAAAGCAGCGCTCCGGGCGGTGCTGGGCGCGCCAGGTGTTGCTGGTGATGAGGATCATCGAGCCGGTGAGGCCGCGCCACTCGAAACTGAGCCGGTCGGCCGACTCCGCCCCGCCCCTGGTCAGCCACTCGATCTCGTCGGGCCGGAGCGGCATCGGCTCGGCGGCGAGCTCGGCCGGAAATGCCCGGGTCGGCGGGGACTGCGCCAGCCCGATCTGCGGACGCGGCGTGTAGATGAGCGCCATCGCCAGAATGGCGGCCGCCAGCGTGGGTGGAAGCCAGATCGGACGGGCAGGTAGATCGGATTGGCAATCCGACTTGCTATTCGTGACCGGTTGCAGCCGCAAGAGTGCGATCACTGCCGCGCAGGCTGCGACGAAACCGATCACGCCGAGCGGAACGTGGATCATCTCGGCCGCCATCAGCCAGCCCGCCACCTGCCCGACGACGACCAGCACGCCGACGCGGGCCACGTTGGAGACGAACAAGAGAACAACAAAGAGAAGAGCGGTCAGAAACCAGCGCAGGTTGAGCCGCCGCCGCTCGATCCAGGTCGCGGCGATGAGGAACAGCGCGCCGGTCCACAGACTCTTGATCCCGCTGCACGGCACGTCCACCTGCGAGACGCCGTTCTCCAGCACCAGTATCGTATCCACGCCGACGGACGCGATGCCCGCCCCCGCCAGCCCGTCGCGCACGAGAGCGGCGGTGAGGATGCGGACAGGGTAGCCGACGAAAGTTTGCAGATGCTCGCCGAACGGCAGTGTGCCGATTAACAGCAACGCGGCCGGCAGCCCCTCTCGCCAGCGGGCCGGCTGCATCCATAGCCCCAGCAATCCGTAGCTCGCCAGCCCGAACAAACTCGCCGAAACGGTGTTGATATCGAGAAAGCGTTCGACGAGCAGGTAGAGAACTGATCCACCAAGGGCAAAGACTAGCGCCCAGGTAGATAGCTGGGGGGGAACGTCGAGCCGCGGGCGTATGCGCTCCTTGCGCACCCTGGCGAGAATCAATGCAACCACACCGATGAGCAGGATCTGGTTGGTGCGAAAGTCCTCGCGGGAAAAGATGATGGCTAGATAATCGAACACCGACCGATAGAGCCACAGCCACAGGCCGATCAGCCCGGCGTTGACGACGATGCGCACGGCCCGAGGCCATAGGGTGGCGCGCCTGGCCGCTGTGTGTGCGAGTGTATCGTCGGTAGACATACTATCGAGCGCTCAGTCAAGCGGCGTAGGAGTGATGACCGTCACCTCGACCGCCACCCAGCCGTCGTTATCGCTCAAGATGTCGTCGTCAATGCGCAGGTAGAGGAGGCCTGCCGCCCGCGCTTGCAGGTGGGTGCGTTGTCCCACGTAAAACGGCGCCCCATCCTCGCCGATGCGCCCGATCAGGGCGCCGCCGGGCACGTTGGGCAAGGGGTAAAAGGCGGGCGAGCTGTAGCGCCGGTGCCCCTCCGGCCCGTGGTATTCCCCGGGCGTATATAGCCACGTACCCTGGGCCAGGATGCGCACCTGGTCCCCTTCGCGCACGCGCACCCCCACGCTCTGCCAGCCCCGGTAGGCAAAGATGCGGGGGCTGGCGAGCGATTCCTGAGATACGGGAAGCACCGTCGCCTGAGCCGCCAGCGTGACCAACCCAGTGACCGCGATCAGGGTCAGCGCTACCAACACGAGTGATTTCTTCATAACCATCTTCTCCGCAGTCTATCACTCCTCAGCCGGCGGACTTGCGGGCAGCTCTGTGGGAGACGCATCTGTGCCACGCAAGTCTACGATGGGCGTGCCGTCGCCGCTGATGACCCATTTGCTGTTCTCCTTCAGTTCCTGGGCGATCAGGTATTGGAGGTACATCTCGGCCAGGTCGCCCTTGCCCTCCAATTCTGAGAGAATGGCGCGTACCGCCAACTGCTGGGCCGCGGTGATTTCGGTGATCTGGTACGCCTCCGCGTCCGCCTGCCGCTGGGCCACGTAGAACTCGGCGTCCGCCAGCGTCTGTTGCTGAGCCGCCTCGGCCTGGGCCTGCTCCTGACGCTGCACGGCCACCATACGGTCTTTGATGGCCGTCATCACCTCGTCCGGCGGCGAGGCACTCTGCATCTGCACGGTGATGAACTGGACGCCGTACTGTTCCTCTTTCTCTCGCAGAACTTGCATAACCTCCTGATTCATAGCAGCCCGGCTATGCATCACTTCTGTCATCGCTTTGGTGTTGACCACGTCCCGCAGCCTGCCCTGCACGAACTCAAAGACGATACGCTCTGGGTCGTCCACCTCCAGGGCGTACCTTTTGGGATCGGTCACGCGGTAGGTGTACTGGAGCGAGACGTCCATGGTCACGTCGTCGGACGTCATGGCCTCCAGCCGCTCGACATAGCCCAGTCGCTCGTTGACTTTGACGATGATGACGGTATCCGCCAGCGGGATCTGCACGTGCCAGCCCGGGTCTTCGACGGCGACGAAACGACCGCCGCGCAGGTGCAGCCCGCGCTCGTATTCGTGTATCTTGTAGATCGCGGCCCGGCCCAAAAAGATCAGGACGGCCAGCAGGATAAAGGCAGCCAGTATGACGACGGCCACCTTGTAGAGCCGTTCCAGAGTATTGCGTGAAGGGGATGCTACAGTCTCGGTCATTGTTTCACCTCCGAAGAATTAAGGATTGGGTGAGCGGTGATTTGGAGATTTATGGTAAATCCATCAATCTCCGAGCAACAAATCACAAATCACCTCGATGTTTCCAGCTTACCAGAATTGGGGCGGTTTGTCTACTGTGATTTCCTACAGGTCTTACCTGTAGCTTCCTACAGGTAGAGCCGGTGTATCTTCTCAAAAAGTTTCAACCTGTGCAATTAGCCCAGGAGGCTCCGTACTATCGCGCCATTTTCACCGCAGAGATCGCAGAGAACGCTGAGAAAATCAAAAGGGCGGAATGCCAACATTAATCTAACTGCACAGGTGGAAAAAGTTGGGGGAAAAGTAGGGCGGAATGCCATTCCGCCTTACATTAATCCAAGGCTCCTAGCCCCCGTACCGGGGGCGGGTTCGTAGGATCAATCTCGCTCCTGAGCCGCCCACGGGACGGGGGCTTGAGCGATTGCCCCAGGATATTGAGAAGGGTGTGTTTCAAATAAGTTGGGTAAGACCTCGGAGGTCTACAGGCTTTCGAGCCCGCCAGCAGACTGTCAAGTCCGCTCCACGTGTCACTTTTACCCTGAGGTGTATCGTTCGAGGTCAGGCGCGCCGCAGCGGTGTGTCGCTCCTAAGGATCAGCCAGATCTCTCGCAGCGTGGGCCGCTTGCCGTAGACGAGCAATCCCACGCGGAACAGCTTGACTCCCACCCACAGCGCCGCCGGGATGGAAAGCAGCAAGAGCACGATGCTGCCCACGACGTCTATCCAGGGCACCTCTGCCAGAGGCACGCGCATCATCATCATTGTGGGCGCGGTGAGCGGAAAAAAGCTCAGTATCCGCGCGATGAGCATGTTCGGGTTGGCAAAGAGAAAACCGCTGATCATGTAGGGCACGGCGGCGAAAAAGGAAAAGATGCCCGCTAACTGTTGGCTCTCTCGCATCGTCGCGCCCAGCGCGCCTATCCCGGCCATCAGGATGGCGTAGAGCGTGTAACCTAGCAGGTAATAGACCACCCCCAACACCAGTACGCGCATAGGGATGGAGACCGATCCGGCGACGGCCAGGAGGGCCACCGCCCCACCGCTGAACCCGACCACACTGCCCAGCCAGACCAGCACCTGCGTCAGCCCCAGCGCGCCCAGACCGAGCACCTTTCCCGCCATCAATTCCACCGGTCGAACCGAGGAGACGACGATCTCGATCACCCGGCTCTCCTTTTCCTCGCCCACGCTCTGCAGCAGGTAGCCCGAGGAGGTAAAGATGGTCATCACCAAAAAGATCGCCAAAAAGTAGGGGATGATAAAGGTAAAGGCAAAGCCCCAGGGACCCTCGCCCTGCGTCTCCCCGCTGGAGGAGATGACTCGAGGCTCCACGTTCGCCGGGTCGGCGGCCCGCTCCCGCAGCGCCGGGTCCACCTGGCCGGCCAGCAGGTGATCCACGAAGAAGGCCCGCACCGTCGCCGAGTCGCTGACTATAGCCGCGTCGAATCCGCTGCCCGTGCTCATCACCACCACCCGGCCCGTTTCCAGATAATCCTCCCCGATCACCAGCACTTTTGAGACCTCCTCGGCCTTCAAGGCGACCTCCGCGTCGGCCTCGCTCTCGAACGGGATAAAGTCCTCCTGGTACTCTGGCAGGATGGGGGAAAAGTAGCCCGATTTGTCCGTCACCCCGATGGGCTTATCTCCGACCTCGAACTGTTGCTCGAAGAAGGCGCCCAGTTGGCGAGCCTGCCCGGAGAAGAATGTCCCAAACAACAGGACGACCAGGCCCAGCACGGGCACGATCGCCGTCATGATGATGAACCCGGCCCGCCGCACGTTGGTCAGATACTCGTGGCGGGTGACCACCCAGACTTTGCGCCAGTCCATCGTCTCACGCCTCCTCGCCGCCCACCGCGGCCACAAAGATGTCCTCCAGCGGCACCGGCGCTACCTCGAACGCCTGTACCTCGACGTCCCGGTCCAGCAGCCCGCGCAGCACCGCCTGCGGCCCGGCTCCTTCCGCCAGAGTCAGGTTGAACGCGCCATCGTCCGGCTCGACCTCCAGCACACCGGGCAGGTCGGAGGGGATTTGGAGGGCGCGGACCCGGATGGTGTTGGGCGCGTACTCCCGTTTGATCTGGGCCAGGGGGCCGTAGAGCAGCGCCCGTCCCCGGTTGATGAGCAGGATGCGGTCGCACAACACCTCCACCAGGTTCATCTGGTGCGAGCTGAGGACGATGGTCTTGCCCTCCCGGTGCAGATCGGCTACAAAGTCCTTGATGCGCTCGACGTTGACCGGGTCCAGTCCCTGGAACGGCTCGTCGAGAAAGACCACCTGG
Organism: uncultured Anaerolineales bacterium; assembly: GCA_964393895.1. Classification (GTDB taxonomy): domain Bacteria; phylum Chloroflexota; class Anaerolineae; order B4-G1; family B4-G1; genus B4-G1. The sequence continues at coordinate 19,134 of CAYMWP010000074.1, forward strand.
GGGTCGTGGACCAGGCTGGCGACGAACTGGAGCCGCTGCTGCATGCCCTGGCTCAGGTCTTTTACCTTGCGGGAGGCCCAGTCCTCCAGCCGTATCCGTTCCAATAGGGCTGTCGCTCGCTCCCGCGCCGCCGTCCGGGAGACCCCCTTCAGCTCGGCCAGGTAGACCAGCGTGTTCAGCACCTTGAGGTTGCGGTAGAGTCCCCGCTCCTCCGGGAGATAGCCCACCTGTCCCTTGGCCTGGCCCGGCCGCCGGCCCAGTACCGCCACGCTCCCCGCATCAGGGGTGAGAATGTCCATCACGACGCGGATGGTGGTGGTCTTGCCGGCCCCGTTGGGCCCCAGGAGGCCGAATATCTCCCCCTGCTCCACCTCGAAGGAGAGGTCGTCCACCGCTGTCACGTCGCCGTACCGTTTCACTAGATTTTGTATTTGGATGATCAAAGTGCCTCCAGAGCCATAGTTGAGTGAGACGTGAAACGTGATGCGCGACCAAATACGTTTTACGTTTCACGCATTACGCATTACGTCATCGTTTGACATCTTGGCGATAGAAATATACAATAAGTGTGGAGAAATGCAAATGGACATCCCCCCTGCAATTGCCGCCATCGCCCCAGACGGGCGGCTCACTCCTGCTCAGCGACGGCGCTTTATGATAGACTTTTGCCGGCGGCGCATCCGGCCGGGCGCCGGCAGCGCACCCGAGTTCCTGCAAAGGAGGACGGCTATGAACCCCTGGCCCGATTTGCGGCCTATCCTAGAGGGTATCCCCTGGGCCATCGTTGGCGGCGTCGCCACCCGCGCCTATATGCCGGAGCGGGGCACAAAGGACCTGGATATTCTGGTGCGCTGGCGGGACGGCGACGAGGTGCGAGAACGACTGGAAGCGGCAGGATACCGCTACATCTCGCGCCTGGCCGTACCTGGTTTTCTGGCCCGGTCGCCGGAAGGTGTGGACCTGGATGTAATCTTTGGTGACTATCCCTGGCTGGACGAGGCCCTGGCCCGCCCCCGGCAGGACGCGGCAGGCTACCCCGTTCTAGCCCTTCCCTACCTGGTGTTGATGAAGATGGCTTCCTCGCGCGTTCAGGATACAGCCGATGTGTCCCGTATGCTTGGCCTGGCTTCCGATGAGGAATTGGCGCGAGTGAGAAGAGTCACGGCCCTTTATGCCCCCGAAGAGGTCGGGGACCTGGAATCACTCATCTACCTGGGTCAGATGGAGTACGCGCATCAAGATTCTGGACGATGACCTCCCAGCCAGCGGATGTGGGGAAAATCGGCGCAGACGGCGTTGTAGAGGCGCTCGTCGGCCGTCCAGAAGGGGCAGTCCAGATGTTCGGCCAGTGCCAGGTAGTGGGCGTCGTAAGCGGCCGGGCGCTGGAAGCGCGCCGCCAGTTCAAGAGCCTGTTCCGAAAGGCCCGCTGGGTCGAGATAGTGAATGTCGAGCGCCAGAGCCTCTCGCAATGCCTGACCGGCATCCTCCGAAGACATTGTGCCTCGCGTAGTCCTTCGGCGCAGGGCCAAAGTCACCTCGTAGCGGAGCAGCATGGGGGCCGCCGGCTGCGAGTTTTTCCTGGTCAACTCTTGCCACAAGGCCAGCGCGGCGCGGCTGAAACGCTCCGCTGTGACCAGGGCGACCACGACGTTGGCATCAACGCAGACCGGTGATTTCGGCATCTCGCTCCTCCCGCATCTGGTTGATCTCCTCCACGCTGCTGTCCATTTCTCCGTATTTCTCATAGTCCTGGAATTGGCGCACCCTCTCCAGTTGCTCCCACCGCTTCCGGCGGCGCACCTCTGCTTCCAGTACCTCGGCCACCAGGCGGGAGCGTTGGCCTGAGGGGACCATGCGCTTCACTTCCTCCCACAACCCTTTAGGCAACACCAGAGTGACTCGCGCTACATCTGACATTTGGATGCCCCCTTCGTATGCGCTGTCCATACATACTCGTCGTATGTAATTGTACTACACCCTGTTTTTTCTGACAATGGGAAGAAACCAGGTTTTTTCCGAAAAAACCAGGTTTCTGGCAGGCTCGTCTATACGTCCCTGGCTAGCCCGGTGCAAATGCGCCACAGTCGAACAACTGCGCCGGCCCGCCGCGACCGGCAGGCGTGCCTCCCCATGCCCTCGGCGGGACGGGCACACACTGCTCCGCCACCCGGCGCGTCAGGTCGGCCTGCTGGCCCCCCTGCGACGATACCAGAAAGAAGCGCACCGCGCCGTCGCTCACCAGCTCCGACAGATCGCCCACGCTCAGAATCGGATCGCCGCCGGAAAAGCCTCCCAGCGCCATCACCGGCTCGCCCGTCGCCAGGATGAGGGGGGCGGCGGATTGGGCGTTGAGCGTGGCCGCCAGGTAGGTCTCGTCCCCCCGGTTGGCCAGCAGGTAGTCCGCCAGTTGATCCACGCTCCTCGGAGCGTCGCGCTGGGGATCCTCCAGCAGACCAGGGCCGGCGTAGGGGAGGCCCGCGTGCCCGCCGTACCAGACCGGGATGGCGGCCCACACCAGCATGGGGACGAGCAGGGCCAGCAGGCCGAGGGCAGCCACGGCGCCGCCCCAGGCGCGCTTGCCCGAACCGGGGACAAATCGAGCGATGGTCAGCACCGCCGCAGCCAGCAGGCATGCTCCGACGACGGTGGGCGTCAGCCAGCGGCTCCAATCGGGAAAGTCGGAGAGGATGGCGGCCTCGAAAGCGGCGCTCCCCACCAGCGCCGGCGGCAGCAGCCACCCCCGCCATCCCTCGCGACGGTAATCTTCCCACAGCCCTACCACCCCGGTGCCCACCAGCGCTCCGATGGCCGGGGCCAGCATCTCCAGGTAGTAGCGGTGGAACAGGTTGGCAAAACTGAAAAAGATGAGCATCGGCAGCAGCCAGACGCCCCAAAGTAGCAGGCTCTGGTGACGCCGGGTGAGAGGGAGGCGCAACCGTGTCTGCCACCCGGCGGCCAGGAATCCCAGCCCGGCCAGCGGGAGCAGCCAACTGATCTGCCCCGCCAGTTGGTGGTTCAAGAGTCGCAGCAGGCCCGGATCGCCGGTCTCGTCGGAGAGCCGATTGCCCCCGCCTGGCGCGGGTTGCCTGACGCCAGGTGGCGGGGGTGGTTGACCGGGCTGCCCGCCAGGAGGTGGCGCGCCGGCCGGCGGCGGCGAACTGCCCAGGCGATCCAGCGCGCGCAGGCCGCCCGGCAGCAGGCGGGACATACCGTTGTGCCCGACGATAAGCTCGAGCATCGAGTTGTCGCTGCTGCTGCTGCCGACGTAGGGGCGGGCCTCGGGAGGGGTCAGATCCACTGCCACGACCCAGGCGAGCGAGACGGCGAGCAGCACGACCGTCGCCAGGGTCAGGTGAATGAGCCGCTTCCACCAGCGCACCGGCGCAGCGATCAGGTAGAGGAGGTAGAAGGCGGGCAATACCATAAAAGCCTGGAGCATCTTGACGTTGAACCCCAGCCCCACCAGCAGCGCGCACGCCAGCAGCCAGCGCAGCCGGCCCGTCTCGGTGGCGCGGATGACCGCCCAGGCCGCCAGCAGCAGGACGAGGACCAACAGGCTATCCATCGTGTTGTTGCGGTTGGCGGCCACGCTGATGGGAGTGATCGCCAGCGCCAGCGCCGCCAGCAGCCCGGCCGTCGGACCGAAAGTGCGCCGCACCAGGTGGTAGAGCAGGAGCACCGCCAGGACTCCGGCCACCGCCTGGGGCAGCAGCAGGCTGACGCCGTTGAAGCCGAACAGTGCGGCGC
>CAYMWP010000075.1:0-22876 GCA_964393895.1 uncultured Anaerolineales bacterium
GCATCCGCGCTTACTACGAACACTTGCTATCATAAAGTGCGGAAAACAGGCCAAGCCCCTTCGGGAGGGATAGGTAGGATGGATTTGCTATTCGTTGTCTTGGGCTTGTTGGTGGTGGGTGGGGTGATTTTGCTCATCGTTGGATTGAGGAGCGCGCGCGAGCCTGCCTCCGTCGAGGATCGGTTGGCAGAGTTTGGTACGCTGGAACGGCCGCCCACATTGGAAGAACTAGAACTGTCCCAGCCCTTCAGCGAGCGGATTCTGCTGCCCTTGTTGAGAGGCTTGGCAAGTTTTGCGTCCCGCTTTACGCCTGGCCGGAGCACGGAAGCAGCGCAGCATAAACTTGACCTGGCGGGCAACCCCTATGGCTGGGGACCCACCGAGTTTCTGGGCATTCGATTGCTGGTGACGCTAATGCTGGGAGGACTTGGTTTCGCTTTACTGTTCACGGCCAAGCACCTGCCTTTCGCTCAGCGCATTCTGATGATCGGTGGCGCAGTTGGAATGGGCTATTTTTTGCCACAACTTTGGCTCGGGAGCAAGATCAGCAAGCGGCAGAAAGAGATCCTCAGATCCCTGCCCGACGCGCTTGATCTGCTGACGATCTGCGTGGAAGCTGGGTTGGGCTTTGACGGCGCTATGTCCAAGGTGGCCGACAAGTGGGACGACGAGTTGAGCCAGGCCTTTACGCGTGTGATCCAGGAATTGCAGTTGGGCAAGTTGCGCCGTGAGGCGTTGCGCGACATGGCGGATCGCATGGAAGTTCCGGATATGTCCACCTTCGTGGCGGCCATTATCCAGGCGGACCAACTCGGCGTCAGCATTGCCAGGGTGCTGCGCATCCAATCGGACCAGATGCGTATGCGCCGCCGCCAGCGGGCAGAAGAACAGGCTCGTTCGGCAGGGATCAAGATGCTCCCCGCGATCGTTTTTTTCATTTTCCCGGCCATTTTCATTATCCTGCTGGGGCCGGCGGTGATCAAAATGATGAGCATGGGGAGTATCTTTAGCTTTGGTGGTGGCGCCGGTTTGCCTTGATCGCTTTTGTCCATTAGTGGAACAGGCTGCCAGCTTGTCCCACGGTTATTCTCGAGGCAGAGATTAGAGTCGAGGTAAGCATTCAGGGGGATGTTTATTTACCACAAAGGACACCAAGAACACAAAGGTAAAGCCACAAATAGCCACAGAACCTGGTAAAAACGTCATAGCTGTGCTGCTTGCTTGGTGTCCTTCGTGCTCTTTGTGGTTGACAACACGAATGACCTGAACACTTACGAGTCGAGGACGGATTCCTTTGCCTGTGTCGGTAATTGAGACGCTCGCTCCGCGCTGGCTTGCCCTGGGCAGTCAGTTTCTCGATCTCTTGTTTCCCCCACGTTGTGTTAATTGTGGTCGGGTAGGCGCGTTCTTGTGCGCCGAGTGCCTGGATCAAATACCTCGGGTCAAACCTCCCTTTTGTATCCGCTGCGGAGATTCTGTGTCTGTCGGAGAGCTTTGCGCACGCTGTCAGGCCGCCCCCCTGCAAATTGACCGCATACGCTCGGCGGTCTACTTTGAGGGAGGGCTCCGCAAGGCGATGCATTGGCTCAAATACCGCGGCCGTACTGCCCTGGCTGACCCGTTGGGGGGGCTGATGGCGGAGCGCTGGGCACAGCACCCGATGCCGGCTGACGTGGTGGTGCCTGTGCCGCTGCACGCTGACCGTCTGCGCGAGCGCGGATATAATCAGGCGGCATTGCTGGCCCGGGAGATGGCGCGTCGGGTGGGGCTGGTGGTGGAGGAGCGCACATTGGTGCGCCAGCGTTCGACGTCCCCGCAGGTCAAACTTGACGCCAAACAGCGGAAACAGAACGTGCGCGACGCCTTTTGTTGTTCTGGCGATGGACTCGCCGGTAAGCAAGTATTGTTGATTGACGACGTTTGTACCACGGGCGCTACCCTGGAGGCCTGCGCTCTGGCCTTGTACGCCGGGGGAGCGCGCGGCGTGCAGGCCCTGACGTTAGCTCGTGCTAGCTAGTTTGCGGTACAGATGCCCCAGCATGTTGACAAGGTGCGTGGCGAACCTGGTCGCGCTGAGCGCCCATAATATCTAAAAGGAGGAAGTCTATGGAAGTGTCTATCTTTGCCCGTAATATGGAAGTCACTCCCCGCTTGAGGGAGTATATAGAGCAAAAAACAGGAAAACTGGACCGCTATTTGCCCTCGATTGAGGATGCGCGGTTTGATTTGAAGGTCGAAAACACGCGCAGTGCCGCCCATAGCCAGGTGGCGCAGTTGACTGTGCGGATGCGGGGGACGATCCTCAGGGCCGAAGAACGCGCCGGCGATATGTTTGCTTCGATTGATACTGTGATGGACAAGATGTATCGCCAGATGGCGCGTTACAAAGGCAAGCGCCAGAACCGCTGGCGCACGGCCGTCGAGGAACTGCCCATTGAAGAGCCTGTGGAGGAGCCGGAAGGCGAGATCGTTCGTACCAAGCGGTTTGAAATGCGCCCCATGTCACCAGAGGAAGCGATTGAGCAGATGGAATTGCTGGGGCACCACTTCTTCATCTTTATGAACGCGGATGAGAATGCCATCAACGTGGTGTACAAACGGAACGACGATAACTACGGGTTGTTGCAACCCGAGCTGGTCTGAAACGAGTCTGGTTCCCGGCATTTGTGTGGGAGGGGGATCGGTGTGAACCGATCCCCACTTTGTTGGGGGTCTAGTTGGCACAAACAATCCTGCTCCTCCTGGTCGGCGGGTGGGGCCAAAGTGAAGTGGAACGGGCGATAGACGGAACTCACCGGGCCGCTGCACGTGACTTGCTGGAATCGCTGTTGCGCACCGGGCTGATTGGCCGCGCCGTCGTCGCCACAGACAATCTCGCGTGGGCCGATACGCTGTCCGATCTGCCGGTCGAGGTGGACGTTGATCCTCCTGGGGAGCGTTTCCACTTTGGACGGAGGCTGGCTGAACTTGTCGAGCGGTACGACGCGCAGCGTGTGCTCTACAGCGGAGGGGCTTCGGCTCCGTTGCTCGGTACTGAGGGTTGGGCCGAGGCGCTGGCTCGCCTGGAAGGGGCGGAGCGGCTGGTAATAACCAACAACCTTCACTCTTGCGACTGGCTGGGATTTGCCCCTGCGAATGAGATGATCCCCCTGATTGCCCAAGAGACCAGTGATAATGCGCTGGCCTGGATACTGGCTCACGAGGGCTGCCTGCCGGCTGTAAGCCTTCCCCCATCGGCTGCCACGCGCTTTGACCTGGACACGCCGGTGGATCTGCTGGTTGCGCAGCGGCATCCGGGCATTGGCCCGCGCCTGCGCCATTTCCTCGACGGATTGGGCTGGGAAGCCCCGCAACTGGATGGAGTACTGGTGGAGATGGCCCGTGAGGGGGGCAGCCTGGCGGTCGTGGGCCGGGTATCGTCGCTGGCCTGGGCATCTTTGGAGCAGGCCACTCGCTGCTGGGTGCGAGTCTTTGCCGAGGAGCGGGGGATGCGGGCCAGCGGGCGGCAAAAGCGAGGTGAGGCGCACTCGCTACTGGCCGATTACCTGGAATTGGTGGGTGTCGAGAATTTCTTTGAGGAATTGGCGGAACTGACAGGTGGCGTGCTGTTCGACAATCGCGTCATCCTGGCGGCGCGGGGGTTGTGGCCCTCGGCGCTCGACCGCTTCAACTCGGACCTGTACCGCTGGGACAGGGTGGAGGAACCCTTCTTGCGCCGTTTCACCCGGGCTGCGGCGGAAGCGCGGGTGCCGGTCGTGTTGGGCGGACATTCGGTAGTGGCCGGAGGATTGATGGCTCTGGTTGAGACTTTGGAGATGAGTGAGGATCAAATCTGATGCCGACGGTGCTCGTGATTTGTACTGGGAATATATGTCGTTCCCCAATGGCGGCGGCGTTGTTGCGGGCGCGACTGGCCCGCGATAAAGCGCGGAAGAATTGGCAAGTGAGTTCGGCCGGCGTCTGGACGAGCGATGGCTGCCCGGCGAGCGGGCACGCCAGCGAGGAAATGGCGCAGCGCGGGCTTGACTTGGGCGATCATTACTCGCGCAACGTCACGCGCGAGATGGTAGTTGGGGCCAGCCTGGTGCTGGCAATGACGCAGAGTCACGTCGAGGCACTGGAGGCGGCTTTCCCTGATTGTGCCCACAAAGTATACCTGCTCAGCGAGATGGCCGGGCCAGCGTACGATATCCAAGACCCGTATGGCGGAACGCGGGCGGAATACGCATATACGGCCAGAGAGCTAGAGCGGTTGATCGAGAAAGGGTACGAGCGCATCGTGGCGCTGGTCGAAGAAGCAGCCGGTTGATCCGCAAATCCTGCGCATCCGTGTTCTTTTGCCGGGTGCGTGTGTCTGCCTGAAATCCTTGAGAGTATAAATTCTTAACAAACAGAGCAAGATTTAACCGCTGAGCACGCAGAGCAGAGCAAAGATGAAAAATCTCGGCGCACTCAGCGTTCTCTGTGGTGAATTCCTCGTCGGTTTGAGGCGCAGCTTTGTTAGACGGTTACCCTGGGTTCTCAGTTCCTTGGCATAAAATGCTTATGCATCGAACCACTGGCGCGGGTGCGCCTATCAGTCATTGTAGGGCACCGCTATCACCTTATCGGCAATCTCTGCCTCCAAAGCCTCGATTTGATCTGTGACGTGGGAGACTATCTCGGTTTGTGGAATGATGGTGCGTTCGGAACTGCGACGCAGCTTTAGCTCGATCCCTCCGGCCTCGAGCGAACGCTTGCTCACCGTCAGTCTTATGGGGATGCCTATCAAATCGGCGTCGTTGAACTTGACCCCGGCTCTTTCCTCACGGTCGTCGTATAGCACCTCGACGTTGGCCGATTGCAAGTTGGCGTATAGCTGCTCAGCCGCTTCTCGACCGCCTTGCAGGGCCACCAGATAGACCTGGTAAGGGGCTATGGTGATCGGCCAGATGAGGCCCTGCTCGTCGTGATGTTCTTCGGCCACACAGGCGAGCAAGCGCCCCACACCGATGCCATAGGACCCCATGACCACCGGTTGAGCCCGTCCATTCTCATCCAGGAACGTGCAACCCATCGAGTCGGAGTAGCGGGTGCCGAGCTTGAAGATATTGCCGACTTCTACCCCCTTGGAGGAGCGCATAGCGGCGCCACAGTCTGGGCAGGCGCATCCATCCTCGGCCACGACGATATCCTCGACCACGTCGGCCTGATAGTCCCGTCCGTAATTGACGTTCAGCAAGTGATATCCTTCATCGTTAGCGCCGGCTATCAGGTTGACCGACTCTGGAATGAGATCGTCCACGACCACTATTGCGCCCTCGATCCCGACGGGAGATGCGTAGCCGGGCACCGCGCCAACGGCCCGAATCTCGTCATCTATTGCCGGGCGCAGAGACTTGGCCTTGACGGCGTTGCCCAGCTTGGTTTCGTTCAGGTCCATATCTCCGCGCACAATGGCGAACACGAACTTTTCGACGTCCTCCTGTTCCTCCGTCACTGTCGCTATCGTGAACACCGCTTTGGCGGTTTTCGATTCCGGCACGCCCAGGAATTCTGCCAGCCCCTTGATCGTAGTGACCCCCGGCGTAGCCACTTTTTCAGTTGGCTGGGGTTCTTCTTTCGCCGGAGCAGGCTTTTTGAATCTGGCAATCTGGCGGTTAGCCATGTATCCACATTCGTCGCAGATGAGCAATGTATCCTCTCCAATCGGTGTCAGGTACATGAACTCGTGGGCGACCTTTCCCCCCATCATCCCCACGTCCGACTTGATCGCTACGGTGGACAGGTCACAGCGATGGAAGATGTTGAAGTAAGCCTGATAGTGAGCGCGATACTGGGTGTCTAGCCCTTCCCAGTCAGCATCCAAACTGTAACTGTCCTTCATAGTGAATTCCCTGACCCGGATCAGGCCGGCGCGTGGGCGAGGATCGTCGCGCCATTTTGTTTGGATGTGGTATATCAAGCGGGGCAGTTGCTTGTGAGAGCTAATGTCCTTGCGCACCAGGTCGGCGACGACCTCCTCGTGAGTCATAGCCAATACCATGTCGTGATCGTTCTTGTCGTAAAAGCGCCCCATCTCCGAACCTATCTGGTACCAGCGTCCGGTCTCTTTCCATACGTCGGCCGGATGGATGACGGGCATGGTGACCTCTTGCCCTCCGATAGCGTTCATCTCGTCCCGCAGGATGTTCTCGATTTTCGTCATTGAGCGTCGCGCCAGGGGCAGGTAGCTAAAGATGCCGGCTCCTAGTTGGCGGATAAATCCTGCTTGAACGAGCAACTGATGACTGGCAACCTGCGCGTCCGCTGGCGGTTGCCGCAAGGTCTGACCAAAAAACTCGCTCATTCTCATCGTAATATTCCTCCTTGATAGGATGTCGTAATAAAACCAGCCTTCCGGGGTCGGAAGGCTGGCAAATAAGGCACGGGGTTGGCGATGCCGATGCAGCGCTAACCGAACCCTCGAATCGGGTGCGGCTGCGGGCTGCTAGGGGCGGGAAGCGTGTATCCTCTCATCACTATATTCTCAATCACAGCGGTATTTTAGCACAAGATTGAGTACCTGTCAACGAATTTGCAGCGATCGTATCACGCTGAGGACAATGGCCCAACGCCACCACGCGCGGAGCGTTGAAACGCCCCGCCAACATTCAAAACCTGTTAGAAACAGGTTGCGCAAGCGCGTTTTTAACGCAGGCGCAAGCACACATAACCGCCAACGTGAGATGCTAACGCCCTCCCGGCCGAGTGCTCCCGGGGGCAAAATTGCCGCGCCGGTTACCTAGCTCTTGCGCTTGTCGTAGAGGTAGTAACCGACGTAGATGACGATAGCCGCCAGAGCCGTGATGCCCCAGATGGGGAACCCGCCCTTGAGCGCCATCCCCACCGTGACGGCGCCTGCCATCCGACCGATAAACAGGATGTAGGCCGTGATTGCCGCAAAGACGACCATCACGGTACCGAACAACCAAAAAGCCAACAACTTTGCGCCTTTCTTGGGTTCCTCAGACATTGCTTTGCCTCCTCATCTTGGATACAGGTAATCCTTCCGGACTGCGTGTGGTTTGTGTTGTACGGTTGGCAGTGGAGTACATTGTAGCACATTTTGGGCAAATTGACAAAAGCGCGCTTGTAATCTGTCTTGCAGCCGGATGAACAAAAAAAGCCGGTGTCTCTATCTCAGAGACGCCGGCTTGGCTGAATTGCTTTTTCCAAGGTAACTGCTCAGGCTATAGACCTCCGAGGTCTTCTGGGGCAGGCTGAGCAGTTGCTTTCCAGGTATTCGAGATCGGGCTGGAGCTACATCTTGGCCTCGCCGCGCCCGGTCTCGATGCGCTTCCAGGCGGCGACGACGGCCACGGTGATGATGGCAGCGATGATCACCTCGGCGATGGCCTGGGGGATGATGGGTGGGATAGCGGCCAAAGGCAGGTAGCCGCGAATGACTGCCATACCCAAGACCAGCACGGTGTTGGTCAACGTGCCTACCACTGCGGCGGTGATGAGGGCCGCGTATTCATTGACCTTCTTTAGCCCCGCATAAGTGAAGTAAGCGGTGATGCCGATAAAGATGCGCGGGAAGATGGCCACGAGCGGGTCCTTGAACAACGGAGTCGTTGCCTGGAGAAAACTGAACAGGCCAAAGATAGTGCCGACGATGCCGCCGACGAGCCATCCCTCCATGACGCCGCCGATGATGGCCGGCACGTGCATAATGGTGGCGTTGCCTGCCAGCGTGGGCACCGGGATAAAGCCCAGGCGCGTCCACCCCAGCAAAATGGCAATGGCCGCCAACACACCAGAAACGACGATCTTGCGTACCGAAAAGCCTTTCTCTTCCATGGTATACTCCTCCTTGAGATTGCTTGACTAGGTAAATGAGACGAACAACGAACATTGCTTGGAAAACGGCGCTTGGGGCTGGTCTTATTCCATTTGCACCTCCTCTCTCTTCACGTTTGTGACGTTTGACGTCTCACTATTTCAAATCACGGACCGCCGGAATCCCCCCCAGCGACTCGGCCTGCTGCACGGCCCGCACTACCGCCCGTGCCAGCACCTCGGCGGCAGCGATGCCCACTACGCTGGGATCAGCTCCGTTTCCTTTCTTGGGGGGCTTGCCGGTCGCCAGGGCAAAGGTCGTGTCGCCGTCGAACATGGTGTGCACCGGCCTGATGGCCCAAGCCAGGCCGTCGTGGGCCATCTGCGCCACCTTGTTGGCCCCCTCTTTCGTCAAATAGCCGTTGGTGGCGACTACGGCCAGTGTGGTGCTGGCAAAACCGAGGATCGTCTGGCCCAGGTCGCCCTGCATGCGCTTGACGGTGTTCACGAACCCGCCGACCACCGGCTTGCGTGTGCCGGCAATGATCGCGCCGCTCTCGGGGTCCACCACGTTGCCAAAAGCGTTGACGGCGACGATGGCCCCCACGACGATACCCTTGCCGATCTTGACGCTGGCCGTACCCAGGCCGCTCTTGGTGGCGAACTTGGGTCCCAGCAGTTTGCCGACCGTGGCCCCGGTTCCCGCGCCCACACTTCCTTCTGGCACCGGGCCGTCGCTTGCCGCCTGGCAGGCCCGGTAGCCTGCTTCAGCGTCGGGGCGGGCCTTGGAATCGCCGATGGTCAGGTCGAACAACACCGCCGCTGGCACGATGGGCACCACTCCCGCGCCCACATTCAAGCCGATGCCGTGCTCCTCCAGCCAGCGCATCACGCCGCCCGCCGCATCCAGGCCGTAGGCACTGCCGCCGGTGAGCAGCACGGCGTGAGCTTCTTGCACCAGGTTGACCGGACGCATCAGGTCAGTCTCGCGGGTGCCGGGGGCGGAACCACGCACATCCACGCCGCCAACGGCCCCGCCCTCACAGAGCACGACCGTACAGCCGGTGATGCCTTCCCTATCGGTGTAATGGCCTACCTTGATGCCTGCTACGTCGGTGATACTGTTATGCATCGTGCTCCTTGTACAGTATAGAAACCCCCCAACCCCGCGCAGGTTACGTTTCCGCCACGCCCAAGAACCTCATCGCCGCCAGGACGTAGAGCTTGGTCGCCTCGATCAACTCATCCAAGCCCAGCCACTCGTCCACGTGATGGGGGATGTAGATGTCGCCAGGGCCGCAGGTGACGATGGGGACTCCGGCTCGGCTGTTGAGGATCGTGCCGTCGGTAGAGCCGGGCACGCCGCCATAGATCGGCTCATTGCCGGTCAGATCGCGGTATGATTGGTCCAACACTCTGACGACTGGCTCGTCCCGGTCCGTGGCGGTGGGCGCCCGCGCCTCCAGCACTTGCACCTCAAAGGTAACTCGCTCGTCCTGGGCGCGAACCCCGTCGCAGGCGGCCTTGATCTTGGCCTCGATCTCCTCCGGCGACTGACCTGGGATGAGGCGAATATCCAACACAATCTCCGTCTGCGCTGGCATAACATTGTTCTGAGCCTCGCCGCGCACCGGGGAGCGCAAGATGGTGGGGGTGATGCTAGGCTGTCCCAGAAACTCGTGCCTGCCGTGTGCGGCGATCTGCGCCGCTTCCAGTTCCCGCATCGCCACCAGGAACGCGGCCATAGGATAGGCCGAGTTGACGCCGGTCAGCGGCATGGCGCCGTGGGCCATCTTGCCCGTGGCGGTGACCCGCACCCACATGACCCCCTTCTGGCTAACGCAGAGATGATTCTCCTCCGGCTCGCAGATGATGGCCGCGTCCACGTCATCGGCCCAGCCCTGTTCCACGAAATGCTTGATGCCGATCATGTGGCCCTCTTCATCGCACACCGCGCCGATGAGGATATCGCCGCCCAGCTTGACGCCGCTTGCGACGATGGCCTGGGTCGCACAGATGGCGGCCACCAGCCCACCCTTCATATCATTCGCGCCCCGGCCGTACATCTTGCCGTCCACGATTTTCGCCTCGAAAGGCGGATAGGTCCACTGGCTCGCGTCACCTTCGGTGACGACGTCGGTGTGTCCCTCGAACATGAGAGTCTTGCCGCCCTCGGCGCCGCGCCAGACGCCGATCACGTTGGGCCTTCCTGGCTCGACCATCTCGAAGGATACCTGCAGCCCGATCTCTTTCAACCGGGACTCTACCCAGCGGGCGGCCGGCTCCTCGGCCTCGCCTCGCTCGGGACGGTAGACGCTGGGAATGCGGACCAATTCCTGCGTCCAGCGGATGACTTGATCCTCGTCTACCAATGACAATACTTTGCGCTCAAGATCGGTAAGCATGAACGAGAACCCCTTTATGTCTACGTGTGGATGTGAGGCAGGTATGAAAACCTGCTCCTACGAAAGCCGGTAGTCTCCCCATTGAGTGTTGTTAAGCGAAACCAGCGGGAGGGGGAATATCCGAAAGCTAGATCGGAAAATAGTTGCGCAAGGCCAGCATGGACACGGAGAAAATCAGGCTGAGCACGTAAGCGACGTAATCCAGCGGTGCAAACTCGAGGCGGACGAGGCTGCTGCGACCTCGACCGCCAACGTAGCAGCGGGCCTGCATGGCCAGGATCAGGTCTTCGGCGCGACGCAGTGCGTCAATAAAGAGCGGCACGATGAGTGCGGCCACCTGTCGTGTCGTCGTCACGAACTGAAACTTTCCCTGGTGAGCGATGTCGGCTCCCCGTGAGGCCTGGGCCTTCATAATGATCTCCAATTGCTCGGCCAAGAGTGGCACGAAGCGCAGGGCAATGGTCGCCACCAACGAAAGCTCGTGCGCTGGCACGCCAATTCTGGAAAATGGCCGCAACATGTTCTCCATGCCGTGAGTGATGTCGGTCAGTGTCGTGGTATTGGTCAGCAGGCTGGTCAAAAAGAGCAGTTCGATGAAGCGCAGCGCAGAGACAATGACCAACTGAACGCTGCCATTGGTGATGTGAATCCAACCCCAATGGAAATATGTCTTGGTCTGCATGCCGAACGGTACGAACTGTCCACCGTAGAATAAGAGTTGCAGGATGGCGAGGACGATGATGAGAGGAATGGCCGGTTTGACGCCGGAAAAGACGTAGCGCATAGAGACCCCGGAGAGCAGGACTAGCGACAACGTCACCAGCACCAGGATGACATTAGCTGTATAAGAGACGCTGAACGTTACGGCTATGGTGATGAACAAAAAGATCGAGAGTTTGGTGCGTGGATCCAGCCGGTGGATGATCGAGTCACCGGGCAGGAACTGGCCGATGGTGATATGCCTCAGGAATTCAAAATCTTCCATGTCTCTTTCACTCCCTCTTCCACCGTCACCGGAATCTGTTCCACAGCTATGCCCCTGGCGATCAATGTGTGGGCTACTTCTGTCACCTGGGGTACTCCCAGTCCGTGCTCGTGCAATTCATCCGGCTGAGAAAAGATCTCCCGTGTAGTGCCGTTCATCACCACGTGGCCATCGTCCATGACGTAGATGCGCTCCACCAGCCCGGCCATGTCCTCCATGTTGGGTGAGACGAAGGCCAATGTCAGGCCATGCTCTTTGTGCAACGTCAGCAGACGTTCTAGTAGCTCCCTACGGCTGCGAGGATCCACGCCGGAGGTGGATTCGTCCAGAATCAGCATTTCCGGTTGGAGGGCCAAAACTCCTGCAAGGGCGGCTTTGCGCATCTCACCGCCGCTCAAAGAGAAGGTGAAGCGATCCTTGAATTCTTCGAAATCCAATCCCACCATCTCCATGGCCCACTTGACCCGCTCGCGGCGCTCGGCCGGCTCCATACCCAGTTTCTTGGGGCCAAAGGCGATGTCGTCCCCTACCAACCGCTCGAACAACTGCTGCTCCGGATACTGGAACACCAGGCCGACCTTTTGCCGAATACGGCGCACGTCAACCTTGGGATCGCTCAGATCCTCTCCGTCCACGATGACCTGGCCCGGTTTTCGAGGACGGATGAGGCCGTTAAAGTGCTGCACCACCGTTGACTTGCCCGCCCCGGTGCGGCCAATGATGCCGACCGACTCGCCCCTGTAAATCTCCATGTTCACGCCCTGCAGGGCGGTGACCTCCAATGGCGTATCGCGCAGATAGTTGTGGTGCAGGTCGTTGATCTGGATAAAGGGCCGCTCGTTCATTCCCCGCTCCTCCCGTTGACACGACGCTGGATCTCGGCGGCCACGTCATCTACCAGCAACAAATCTGGCGGGAAGGTAGAGTCCAGTTGGTTCAGCCGGTAGGCCAACTCTGTAGTCTGCGGCACGTCCAGTTGCAGGGCGCGCAACTCTTCGACGTGGGAGAACACCTCGCGCGGCGTCCCCTCCATGACGATCTTGCCCGCCTCCATGACGATGACCCGGTTCCCCTCGGCGGCCTCGTGCATAAAGTGGGTGATGGCGATGACTGTCACGCCCTCTGCGTTCAACTGGCGCACCGCCGCCAACACGTCCCGTCGCCCCTCGGGGTCCAACATGGCTGTGGACTCGTCCAATATTAGAACCTTCGGCTTCATCGCCATCACACCAGCGATGGCCACCCGCTGTTTCTGGCCGGCCGAGAGCCGGTGAGGGGGGCGGCGACGGTGATCCAGCATGTCCACCACGCCCAACGCCCATTCGACGCGCTCCTGGAGTTCATCGTCTGGCACACCCAGGTTCTCCGGGCCAAAAGCCACGTCTTCCTCGACGATGGTGGCGACGATTTGATTATCGGGAATCTGAAAGACCATGCCCACTTCGCTGCGAATAGCCAGCGTGTTCGCCGGATCTCGCGTGTTCATATCCTCGACCCAGACGTCCCCTTCCGTTGGCTTCAAGAGGACGTTGATGTTCTTGGCCAGCGTGGATTTGCCCGAGCCATTGTGGCCAACGACGACCAGATACTCGCCGGGGTAAATTTCCAGGTCTATTCCTTTGATGGCGTGGATAGGGTGCTCGGACTGGGGATTGTAGTGAAAGTGGAGGCCTTCGATTCTTATGATTGGCTCTACCGATGCAACAGACAACGCTTTATCCTCCTGTTCTATAGAGAACGTCTTGCCTGTTCCTGCTAGACCGTTGACAAATCTGGCCGCTTGTGCTATGATTCGATTGTCGAATGTCGACATTATACCATCAACACAGCTAACCGTCAAACCCGGCCACAAGAGCGTCCAATTCCAAAGGATAAGCCCGTGAGCTTGCAAGTGTTCGAACAGGTATCCCGCAAGTCATTGCGGGAAAAGGCACTATCGGCTATCCGGCAGGCGATCTCGCGTGGCGACCTCAAGCCGGGGCAGCGGTTGATGGAGAGCGAAATCGCCGGCCAGATGGGCATGAGCCGGGCCCCAGTGCGAGAGGCGCTGCGCCAACTCGAAACCGAGGGGTTGGTGGTGAGCGAAGCGCACCGGGGCACTTTTGTCGCCGAGCTTTCTGCCAAAGATATGACCGAGATCTGCGCATTGCGGGCGGCCGTCGAGAGTATGGCTGCCCGCATCGTTGCGGAGCAGGCATCGCCAGAGACACTGGCACAGTTGCAGCAGGCCGTGACCGACATGACCCAGGCTGCCAACGCAGGCGATCTCTCCCGTCTGGCTGCCCTCGATATGTCTTTCCACGAGACGTTGTGTCGCGCTTCGGGCAATTCGCGCCTGTTGGATACATGGCTGAACATGACGTCGCTGATCCGCACCCTTATAGACCTGACCAACACACTCTATCTGCCGGCCGACGAGATAGTGAGCCTCCACGCCGAGGTTGTCGAGCACATCGAGCACGGACGCGCCGAGGAGGCAGGGCAGGCGTTAGCGCGTCACATCCTCGAGGTAGGCGAGCGCATCAGCCAAGAGCAAGAGTCAGACACATCAGGCGCCTGACCAAAAGACCCGTCGTATTCTCAACCCGATGCTAAGGAGGAACCTATGAGCCGCAAAAAAGTCACGATCCTGGATCTAAAGAACAAGAAAGAAAAGGGCGAGCCGATCACCATGCTCACCGCCTACGATTACCCCACCGGGTTGCTGGTGGATCAGGCCGGCATTGATATCATCTTGGTGGGCGACTCGCTGGCCATGGTAGTGCTGGGCCACGAGAACACCGTGGCCGTGACTATGGACGAGATGCTGCACCACTGCAAGGCCGTGGCGCGTGGAGCCAAGAACCCGCTGCTGGTGGGCGACATGCCCTTCATGTCCTACCAGGTGGACGTGAAAGAGGCGGTTCGCAACGCGGGACGCTTTCTCAAAGAGGGCGGCATGGACGTGATCAAACTGGAAGGCGGGCGCGATATGGCCCCCACCGTCCAGGCCATCGTGGACGCCGGTATCCCGGTGATGGGCCACATCGGCCTGACGCCCCAGACCATCTCCAAGCTGGGTGGCTACCGCGTACAGGGCAAGGACGTCGCCACTGCCAGGGCGCTGATTGACGATGCGGTGGCCCTGGAGGAGGCCGGCGCGTTCAGTCTCATCCTGGAGGCAATCCCCGGTCCAGTGGCCAGGCTCATCACCCAGCGGGTAAGTATCCCCACCATCGGCATCGGCGCCGGACCAGATTGCGACGGACAGGTGCTGGTCATACACGACCTGATCGGCCTCTTTGACAAGTTCGTGCCCAAGTTCGTCAAGCAGTACGCCAACGTTTTCCCCACGATCACGGGGGCATTGGAGGCCTATCGGGATGAAGTGATTGGCGGCGCTTTTCCTGGACCAGAGCACGGCTACGATATGAGTGAGGAAGCCCTGCAAGCGTTGCTAGAGGAACTGGGCGGGTAGGGGCGCAACAACGCTCCACCCTCTGAAAGACTGCGAGGGAGAAGTGAAAATGCAAATAGCTGTCGTAGGCGCGGGCGCGATGGGGAGCCTGTTCGGAGGCAAGCTGTCGGCGGTGGCGGAAGTGACGCTGCTCGACCCGTGGGCCGAGCACGTGGTCGCCATGCAACGAGATGGCTTGTGCATCGCCGAGCTGGAAGGCAGCGAAACGATCGTCCCGGTGAGCGCCACCACCGATCCCACCGCCGTGCCAGAATCAGACCTGGTCATCATCTTTGTCAAAGCGCACGGTACGCGACAGGCCAGCCAGTGGGCGAGCAGCTTCCTGGCCACTGACGGGCTGGCATTGACCCTGCAAAACGGCGTCGGTAACAGCGAGGTGATGGCCGAACTGCTGGGCGCGGAGCGGGTGGTGGCTGGCGTCACCTCACACGGAGCGACTTTGCTGGGGCCAGGCCGGGTGCGCCACGCAGGCAAGGGGCCGACCCATATCGCCACGCGCTCCGAGATCGCCGGGAAGCTGGCAGGCGTGGAAGTCGTCTTTGAGCGAGCTGGATTCGAGGTGCATCTATCCACTGATCTGGACAGCCTGGTGTGGGGCAAGTTGATCATCAACGTGGGCATCAACGCTCTCACAGGTATCCTGCGCGTGCCCAACGGCCAATTGGTCGAGATCCCGGCCGCCGGCGAACTGATGGCCCAGGCTGTGGCAGAGGGTGTGGCTGTCTGCCAGGCCAAAGGCATCGAGCTGCCCTACGCCGACCCGCTGGATCGAGTGCAGCAAGTGGCCCGCGCCACGGCGACCAACCGGGCCTCGATGTTGCAGGACGTACTGCGCGGCGTTCCCACCGAGATCGGCGTCATCAACGAGGCCATCGTCCGCGCCGGGAAACAACTGGGCGTGCCCACACCGGTCAATCAGTTCATCGCGACGACGATCCGGGCCATCGAGGGCAGCTACGCAACACGGGTAAGTTAAGGGCACATCTGCTGCCGTCACTCTGCTCCCCGGGGATCGTTCCCGGGGAGTTTTCTTGCTTGTCATCCCCAGCGACTATCGTATAATCAAGCGCGTGAGACTGCCACTGTTGATAAGAGGCCGCTTTGTGCGGCGCGATAACCGTTTCCGCGTTACCGTCGAGATCGCGGGCCAGTCGGTCGCCGCTCATCTGCCCAACTCTGGGCGATTGACCGAGTTGCTGACCACAGGGCGGCCCTGCTGGCTGGCCGAGTTCGACGATCCTCGGCGCAAGACCCGCTTCGATCTCACGTTGGTGGAGTACGCCGATATACTCGTTTCTGTGGACGCGCGGCTCCCCAATCGCCTTTTTGCCGAGGCGCTGGATGAGGGGCGGTTAGGGCCGTTCGTTGACTATACCAGTTTTGAGCGAGAGGTGTGGTTCGGTGAGAGCCGGCTGGACTTTTGCTTGAGTGGGCCAGACGATGTCTGTTGGGTAGAGGTCAAGTCGGTGACTCTCGTTGATGACAGTGTGGCCCGCTTCCCCGATGCCCCCACCGCTCGCGGCGTGCGGCATTTGAAAGAGTTGGTCGCGGCGGCGGACGCGGGAGAGCGGGCTGCCATAGCCTTCGTCATCCAGCGAGCCGATGTTCGCTGTTTCGCTCCCCACGACCAGGCGGACGCGGCCTTTGGCATGGCGCTGCGAGAGGCGGCCCGCGCCGGTGTCGGCGTCTATGCTTGGACGTGTGAGGTCGGTTTGGAGGAGATAACGATTGCCGAGAGGGTCCCGGTCGAATTGATGTAAGAAACCAGGTTTTTGGCAAAAACCTGGTTTCTCTTGGTGAGTGGAGGTCACAGATGCTACAAACTGCCATCGAAGCAGCGCAACAAGCCGGTAAGGTGATCGCCGCGCGCTACCCGGCCGGGCGCGACGTCACCATCAAGGGCTACCGCGACATTGTCACCGAGACCGACATCGCCGCGGAGGCCATCATTTTGGGTCTGATCCGCGGCCGCTTCCCCGATCACGCCATTCTCTCCGAGGAGGCCGGGGGTGGCAAAGTCGGCGCTGGCTACACCTGGGTCGTGGATCCGCTGGATGGGACGACCAATTACGCGCACCGCATCCCTGTTTTCGCTGTCTCCATCGCTCTGCTGGAGGATGGTGAGCCGCTCGTCGGCGTCATCCACGACCCGCTGCGCGACCAGACGTTCGTGGCGGAGCGCGGTGAGGGGGCTGCGCTCAATGGCGCGCCTGGGAAGCGCGAGCGGCCGATGCGCGTCAGCCGCGTGGCGCGCCTGGATCACACAGTGATAGGGGCGGACTGGGCGCGCAGCGACGAGCGGCGCAGCCGGGTGCTAGCCTATCTGGCCCAGGTAGCCCCGCGCTGTGGTACGATTCGTGTGTTAGGGTCGGCGACGCTGGCGCTGGCCTACGTGGCGGCCGGTTGGCTGGATGCTTACTTTCACCTGGCGTTAAAGCCGTGGGACACGGCGGCCGGGATGCTCCTCGTCGCCGAGGCGGGCGGGCGCTGTACCACGTTGGAGGGGGAGCCGGGCCGCGTGGATGCGCCGGGCCGCCTGGCGACGAACGGGTTGATCCACGATGAGTTGCTGGGCATACTTGGGGGGTGACTCGACCAACCTTCATCCTATTCCTCCGCGCTCTCTGCGTCCCTGCGGTGCGCTAGTGCCGGGCGCCTGAGCAGTCACGATTTGACAACTTGCCACAATCGGGTTATACTCGCGGTTGTCAGACGTCAGACGTCCGGACATTTGGAACGGTAATCGAAATGCATGCTCCCAAGCTTGACCGCCGACCACTCTACACCCAGGCTTACGACTGGCTACTCGCCCTTATTCGTGAAGAAGAGTTGCAGCCTGGCGACCAGTTGCCCTCCGAGACGCAACTGGCGGGTTGTTTGGGCATCTCCCGTACCACCCTGCGCGAAGCGCTCCACTTGCTGGTGGAAGAGGGAGCCATCGTTCGCCGCCAGGGGCTGGGCACCTTTGTCGCCGCTGACCACCATTTGGAGAGCGGCCTGGAACGGTTGGAAAGCGTCCTGGCCCTGGCTGCCCGGCAGGGGATGGCGGCTCAGGTGAGTGACCTCTCGGTCGACGTCGTCGAGGCGGGCCGCGCGTTGGCCGAGCGGTTGGGGGTTGAGCGAGGCGATTCTCTTACCCGCGTTTGCCGCACCATTCTGGTACAAGATCAGCCCGTCGCCTATATGGAGGATCTGGTCCCAGCTTGCCAATTGGCTCTGCAAGACCTGGACGAGACTTTTGCCGGTTCGGTCCTCGATTTCCTGCGCCAGCGGTGCGGCGCGCGCATCCAGGAAGCGCTGGCCGACATCACCGCTATCCGGGTCGATACTTCTCTGGCCAGTCGGTTGGGAATCTCCCCTGGCGCGGCAGTGCTTCTGCTGGAGGAAACCTTATTCGATGCCAGTGGAACGCCCATCGGGTTCTCCCGCAACTATTTTGTGCCTGACCGGTTCCGTTTCCACGTGATCAGACGCTGAACATTCAAATCTAATTTTTAGGAGGTTGACGATGAAAACAGATTCTTTCCGCGGACGTGACTTTATCACCTTGTTGGAATGGAGCAAAGAAGAAGTCGAAACTATTCTGGATGTGGCGCTGGACCTCAAACGCCGCTATGCGATAGGCGAGCTTCACGATCACATCCTACGGGCCAAGACCTTGTTCATGGTCTTTTACAATCAATCCTTGCGCACGCGCAACTCGTTCGAGGCCGGGATGACCCAGTTGGGCGGCCACGCCCATTTCCTGGATCCCAGCAAGATTTACACTCCCGCCCTGCCCGGCAAAGAGGTGGCCTATTCCACCGAGCGCGTCTCCGACGTGGCGCGGGTATTGGCTCGCATGGGCGATGCCATCTCCATCCGCTGCTACGGCGACCCGGTGGATTGGACCTACGGCGGGGCCAACGAGATGATCCGCAACTTTGCCTACTGGGCCGATATTCCCGTCCTCAACATGGAGTGCGACAAGTACCATCCCTTCCAGGCCCTGGCCGACGTGTTGACAGTCAAGGAAAAGTTCGGTAGTTTCAAGGGCACAAAATTCGTAATGTCCTGGGCCTATTCCCCCAGCGTCCACAAACCCCGTGCGGTGCCGCAGAGCGCCATCATCGCCGCCAGCATGATGGGCTGCGACATGGTCCTGGCTCGTCCGCCGGAGATGGCGCTCGACCCCGAGGTCATCGCCGCCTGCGAAAAGTACGCCGAGATGAATGGCTCTTCCTTCGAGGTGACGGATGACTTTATGGGGGCCGCCGAAGGCGCTCACGTCCTCTATCCCAAGGCTTGGGCTGCCACCCCTATCTTCCAGCCCCCCGTCGGTGAGAACGATCCGCAAAAGACGCAAGAGATATTCGATGGCTACAAGGACTGGAAGGCCACGCGCGAGTACATGGAACTGGCTGACCCCAACGCCATCTATATGCACTGTCTGCCCGCCGACCGGGGTTGGGAGGTCGAGGATGACGTCATTGACGGCCCGCAGTCGGCGGCCTTCGACGAGGCCGAGAACCGGCTGCACGTGCAGAAGGCGGTCATGAGCCTGGTGATGCGGTAGAAAAGTCCGATGTCCAACGTCCGAGGGCCGTGTTTGACGGTGCAACCCCAGACATCGGACTTGCGACGTAAGATGTGAGATATAGGGCGCTGGAGGAAAATGATGGATCTATACGGACGTGATTTCATCTGTACCCAAGACTGGAAGGTTGAGGAACTGATGGCGGCGCTAGAGTTGGCCGCCAAGATGAAGCGGGATCGCTTCTCCGACCGCTGGACGAGCATCCTGAAACATCGGACTTTTCTGATGTTCTTTTACAACCCCTCGGTGCGCACCCGCCTCTCGTTCGAGGCGGCGGCCACCGAGCTGGGCGGCCACGCGCAGTTCATGACTCCCTCGGCCGGTCGCTTCAAAACAGAACAACAGGCCGGGGAGACGATCGAGGACGCGGCCCAGGTGATGGCCCGCTACGTGGCCGGCATCGGCATCCGCATCCTGGAGGACAAGGTCCCCTACTACGGCGCAGGCGACGAGATGCTGCTGGAATACGCCCAATGGTCGAGCGTGCCCATCATCAACATGGCCGACGACCGCTTCCATCCCTGCCAGGCGTTGGCGGATGTGATGGGCTGGGCCGAGTGGTACGGCGAGGGGCCTGGCCGCCCGGACTTTGCGGCCCTGTGCGGCAAGAAATTCCTACTCAGTTGGGGTTCCGGCGCGCTGGCCCGCTCCTGGTGCTCGGTGCAGGCCGCGCTCCTCATCGCCTCTCGGCTTGGTATGCAAGTCACGATGGCTCACCCCGGGGGATATGACCTCGACCCGGAGGTCGTCGAGTGGACCAAGCAAAACTGCGCCGCCAACGAGACCGACTTTGAGGTTGTCCACGACCCAGACAGCGGCTACGAGGGGGCGCACGTCGTCTATTCCCGCAACTGGGTCAGCTCGGCTGCCTACCAGGACGGCGTGCTTCAGAAGCAAGCTGAGATTGAGAAAGCGATGGCTTACACTGGTTGGACGACGACGACCGAGCGTATGAGTAAAACCGACAATGCCATCTTTACCCACCCGATGCCGGTTGACCGGGGCAGCGAGGTGACTGACGAGGTGGCCTCCGGCCCCCGCTCCGCCATTTACGACATTGCCGAGAACCGGCTGCACGTCCAGAAGGCAGTGATGGCGCTGACGATGGGGAATGTGTAGGGGGAAACGCATGAACGAGACACGCAAACTCGCCGTCGTTGCCATAGGCGGCAATTCACTCATTTTGGACAAACAACACGAGGACGTGGCTTCTCAGTGGAGTGCTGTACAGGAGACCTGCAAACATATCGCCGACATGATCGAGCGCGGTTGGAACCTGATCATCACCCACGGGAACGGCCCGCAAGTGGGCTTTATCCTGCGCCGGAACGAGCTGGCTGCGCACGAGGTGCACACCACGCCGTTGGACCTGATTGGCGCGGACACCCAGGGCTCTATCGGCTACATGATCGCCCAGGCATTGGACAACGAGTTCAGACAACGCGGAATCAATCGGCCGATTGCCAGCGTGGTGACTCGGGTACTGGTAGACCGGGATGATCCCGCCTTTCAAAACCCCACCAAGGGGATCGGCGGCTTTACCACCGAGCAAGATGCACGCAAGTTTGAGGACGATGGCTGGCGCGTGGTCGAGGACGCTGGACGGGGTTGGCGTCGTGTCATCGCCTCCCCCATCCCGCTCGAGATCGTGGAGTTGGAAGCCATCCGCACCCTGGTGGAGCAGGGATTCGTCGTCATCGCCGTGGGCGGCGGCGGCATCCCGGTGATCGAAGACGAGCACGGGGGCCTGGTCGGCACACGGGCCGTGATTGACAAGGACCGGGCCACCAGCCTGTTGGCGCAAAAGCTCAAGGTAGACCTGTTCCTCATTTCGACGGCCGTTTCCCAGGTAGCTATCAACTTTAACGAGCCGGACCAACGATGGCTGGACGAGATGACGGCCGACGAGGCCCGCGCCTACCAGGCCGAGGGACACTTTAAGCCTGGCAGTATGGGGCCCAAGATCGAAGCGGTGCTTTCTTTCCTGGATGCGCACCCGGCTGGCAAAGCGCTCATCACCGATCCACCCAACATTGCGAACGCGCTGGAGGGCAAAAGCGGCACCTGGATGACTTGCCAGTGATTTGGACAGTGTGGTATACTACAGCCACCTGGCTCTGAAAGCCCGGATTTGTACAGCGATTCTTCACCTGAAACCGCAACCCGTCTCGACAACTATCCATTTGGGCTGGACGACGATCCCAATAAATGCTGGTTAAGGAGGTGGTGCCCCGGAAACGACGATCTTTGGCCTTGACCCATTTGCCCTTTAACCCACTACCATTTAAGGAGGAAAAGAAATGTTATCCAAGAAAATGCTGTGGCTCTTAGCCACCCTGATGATTGTGACATTGGTGCTGGGCGCCTGTGGCCCGGCGGCGACTGAAGAACCGGTCGCCGAAGAACCGACCGAGGAACCGGCTGAAGAAGCGGGCGGGTTCGCGATCCCGGCCATCGAAGAGGGCAAGTTCAACGTGGCTGCGGTACTCATTGGTCCCCACGACGACGGAGGCTGGAGCCAGGCCCACTACGAAGGGCTAGAGTACGTCGAGGAGAACGTGCCCGACGTTCACGTAGCCTACATCGAAAACGTCCCCGAAGGCTCCGAGTCTGAGCAGGTCTTCCGCAGCCTCTCCCGCAAAGGCTTTGACCTCATTTTGGGCACGTCCTTCGGCTACATGGACGCCATGGAGATAATGGCCGACGAGTTTCCCAACATCACCTACGTCCACATCAGCGGCTACAAGTCCAACATGGAGAACTTTGGCAACCTGTTCGGCGCTATGGAGGATATGAAGTACCTGGCCGGCATGCTGGCCGGATCGCGGGCCAAAGTGGACGGCAACCCCAAACTGGGGTACATGGCTACCTTCCCCATCCCCGAGGAAATCCGGCTGGGCAACGCCATCGCGTTGGGCATGAAGCAGACCTGCCCAGAGTGCACTATGGACGTGCGCTGGATCAACACCTGGCACGACCCGATCATCGAGAAGGATGCGGCCGCTTCTCTCTTTGACGCCGGGGCGCAGGTGGTCTTTACCGGGGCCGACACGCCCGCCGTGGCCGACGTGGCCCAGGAGAAGGGCAAGTGGGGCGTGACCTACGACTGGTACGGCTCCTGCAAGGTGGATGCCTGCCTCACCGCTCCCTACTGGATTTGGGGCCCGGTCTACGCCGAGATCACAGAGGGAGTCATTGACGGCACCTACGAGGTCGGCTGGCACTACTTTGACGCCGACACCGGCGGCATGGGGTTGTACGGCTTTATGGAGGGTGAGACCCCGCAGCCCGGCATCGCCGACCTGCCCGAAGAGGACGTCCAGTTGGTGCGAGACACGCTGGCCCAGATGCTGGCGGGCGAGTTCGACCGCTTCGACGTCTTTGCCGGCCCCATCATAGATAATCAGGGCAACGTGATCGTGCCTGAAGGCGAAAAGATGGTCCAGGCCGACATGGATCAGTTCCCGCCCGGCACCGAGGGGCTGGAATGTGAGTACTGCATGTTCTGGTGGGCCGACGGCATCACCGCCGAACTGCCAGAGTAGAACCTGATGCCAGACGAGGCGCCAGGCGCTTGCCGAGCGCCTGGCGCCTCAACTAAGTGCAGACTGCCGTAAATTCGTGCCGAGTTTTTCACACTCACACCGG
This sequence comes from uncultured Anaerolineales bacterium, assembly GCA_964393895.1. Lineage (GTDB taxonomy): Bacteria > Chloroflexota > Anaerolineae > B4-G1 > B4-G1 > B4-G1. Next base: position 22,875 of record CAYMWP010000075.1, read on the forward strand.
CC
>CAYMWP010000076.1:0-22709 GCA_964393895.1 uncultured Anaerolineales bacterium
CGATGGAAAGCGCTACCGCCGCTCGACAGCTCGTAGCAACTTATGCGCTATTGCGTTTTTTCCTTTGTGTACTTTGGTAAAACAGGCTTTCCCTCGAACAGTTGCAAAGTAGCAAGTAACAAGTCATAGCGCGGCAAGCCGCAAATGTTGTAGGACAATTCGTATCATCTCAATAAACCGGGGTAATGTAGGCGGAATGGCATTCCGCCCTACTTTTCCCCCAACTTTTTGAGAAGAGACTGCAATTCCATAGAACCACAACTATCGAGTGAGGAGGAAATCGAAATGAAACGCTTCCAAGAGTTCGTATACGGCCGGCACCCCTTTCTGCTGTCGTCCATAGCGGGCGCGCTGACGGTCACCCAGATCGTGCTGGCCCTCTTCTTTCGCCGGCCCGGCCCCGAGTTTCTCAAATTGGCCGGGCAGGTCTGTTGGTGGGCCTCGGCCATCTTTGGCTGGCTGCCCATCTTTACATTCCGCCGCAAAGGGGGCGTGCCCAAAGGAAAGAGCTTTGTCTATACCACCACGCTGGTCGAAACCGGCATTTACGCCATCGTCCGTCACCCGCAAATGGGCACGGCCTGGATGTTCATCTGTATCAGCTTGATGCTACTCACCAACCGCTGGGTCAGCGTGGCGCTCGGTCTCCCGGCGATGGCGCTGGTCTACCTGGATCTGCTCAAGGCCGACCGCCGCCTCGTCGAGAAATTCGGCGCTGCTTACGAGCGATATATGGAAAGAGTGCCCAGGGTGAACTTTATCGCGGGCATCATCCGCCTGGTGCGGCAAAGAAAAGCGCAGCCCAAGGCCAAGGGCGTGAATGGCGGCGCATTACGATGAGCACAGAAACTTTTTGGGCCGGAGTCGGCGTGTACAACGAAAAGACGTTACCGGTGCAAGTCATCCTGACATTCGTTGCAGCGTTCTCGGCGTACCGGGTGTTCACCGAGCCGGGCGCCAGGACGAACGCGCTGGTCAAGACGTTCCTCTCCTTTGCTTTCGCCTGGAATGGCGTGGTGTTCTTTTTGATCTTTGTCAGGAATCCCATCTCCACCTTTACCGGCGTCCCCCTGTTCATCGGCGTGGCAATACTGTTTGCCGTGGACATATTTGCCAAGAAAACGAACTTTGGACTTCCCGCTGCCGGATGGCAAAGAAGGCTGACCGCTCTCTGGATTCTACTGGCGTTCTCGTACCCGCTGATCGGGTGGGCCTTGTTGGAGCACACATATCCCGGGATCTTGATGCCAATGTTCCCCTGCCCACTGACCGTGTTCGCCCTGGCGCTGGTCGCAGCGGCGGCGCCCAACGTGGACCGCAAAGTCTACGTACTCTTGCTGCCGTGGGCCTTGATGGGCCTGCCCAAGTGTTTCGGAGTGCTCGACTGCTACGAAGATTGCATCCTCTTTGCAGCCGGGGTTTACGGCCTGATCGTATTGATCAGGAACTGGAAGAGCCGGCCGTCTTGACATTGCCCGCGCTTCCGCTTATGATTACAGTGTGAGCGACACAGGCGGTTTGAACGTCGGTCGAGAGCGTGGATCGAGGGTGTTTGAGTCGAGAGATCATGGCAGAACAGAAATCTGATAGACGTTCACAGACGCTCCTGCACTCGATCATCCTACCCACCATTGGCTCCAGTTTGGCCGTCGCCTATGCGACCGGCCGCTGGGGCCTGAGCGCGGTCGCCACCGGCCTGGCGATAACGGGCGGGCTGGCCCTCTCCTGGCGACTGGACCGCGCGCTTATCCAGCCGCGATTAAAGCGCGTGACCCGGGATTGGATGCGGTTAGGACTGGAGATAACATTCTCGCTGCTGGGGCACGTCGTAGGCGCATTCATACCCCTGTTCGCCTGCAGTCGTATCTTTGATTTCGTGATCGAGGGCGCTACAGCCTGGATCGTCATCGGTGGCATCGTGGTTGGGTTTCCCATCGTACACGGCACCGAGACCACCTTGCGCTACTATCGCCAGTTGAAGGCAAAAGAACGGCTGGAGGAGCAACTGCGGGTGCTGGCGAACCAGGCGGAGCTGAAGGCACTCAAGGCGCAGATCAATCCTCATTTCCTCTTTAACACGCTCAACACCATCGCCCAACTGACCCACACCGACCCCGCGCTGGCCGAGGCGACCATCGAACAACTGGCCCAGATGTTTCGCTACGTGCTGGCGGGCAGCGAGCGGGGGCTGACGCCGCTGGAGGAGGAATTGGCCTTTGTGGACAGTTATCTCAAGATTGAGCAGGCCCGCTTTGGCGAGCGGCTGCGCGTCACCCGCGAGATCGCCCCTGAGACACTATCCGCGGCCGTGCCCAGCCTGATCCTCCAACCGCTGGTGGAGAACGCAGTCCGGCACGGCCAGGGGGCCGACGGCAGCATAGACCTGGCTATCCGCGCCCAACGACGCGGCGACGAGGTAGTGATCGCTATCGCCGACCTGGGGCCGGGAATACCCTCAAGCTACGTGGTGGATGCGAGCCGAGGCGTCGGCCTGCGCAACGTGGCCGAGCGGCTGCGCAAAACCTACGGCGAAGAGCACGCTTTGGAGATTGCGGCCAATGACCCCCACGGCACAGTCGTCACCGTGAGAATCCCGGCGGGAGAACGGGTATGAACAGAATAGAGAAGCCACCGCCAGCCTGGATCCCCCCGACATTGCTGGTGGTGTTGGTGGCGACGAATGCACTCTTTCTCGCTCTACTGCGGGCCGGCGGGCCATTCATCGGCACGGTGCTCTATGCAGTTCTACTATACCGCTGGCAGCGGCGCGATTACCGGGCAGCAGCGATAGGGGGACTCGCTGGGCTGGGGGTGCACATCGTGGAAGTGGCAACTGTGGGCTGGTCGGACTATCCGGCCCTGATGGCGCTCAACCTGACCCTGCCGGCGGCATTGGTTCCAATAGCATGGTTAGTGTGCCGTCAAGCACAGCAAGCGGATGATGAACGAGTGAGGTAAAGCAGCGCCAATGCGCACACTGATCGTAGACGACGAAGCTCCCGCGCGGGAGAGGCTCAAGCGGCTTCTCGCCAACCTCGAAAAAGTGGATTTAATCGGCGAGGCCGGGGACGGCATCCAGGCAGTGGAGATGATCGAAAGAGAGAAACCCGACCTGGTGCTTCTCGACATCCAAATGCCGGGCCTGGACGGCTTTGGCGTCGTCGAGGCGCTGGATGATCCGCCGCCCGTCATCTTTGTCACCGCCTACGACGAGTACGCCATCCGCGCCTTTGAGGTCAACGCGCTCGATTACCTGCTCAAACCCTTCAGCCGGGAGCGGCTGGAGCAGGCCATCCAACGCGCCCAGGAGGCGCTGGCCGCAGGGCAAGATTTCGCCGCGCGGCTCGCTCCGCTGCTGGAAAGCCTGTCCCCCCAGGGTCACTATCTGGCCCGCCTGGCGGTGCGCGACCGCGGCCGCATCCGCGTGCTGGACGCGGACGAGGTTGACTGGATCGGCGTCGAGAACGAGCAGGTAATTGTGCACGTTGGGGAGCGAGTTTACCCCATCCGCCGCACGCTGACCGAACTGGAAGCACGGCTCGACCCAGCCTGCTTCTTCCGCGCCCACCGCTCCGCCATCGTCAACCTGGGCCGAGTGAAGGAAATCGTCCCCTGGTTCAAGGGCAGCCACAAACTGCGGTTGACCACCGACGCGGAGGTTGACCTGAGCCGGGCACAGGCGCGGACATTGCGTAAAATCCTAGAGTGGTAGGAGGAACAATGAATTTTCACGACCAACACGCTATCGTCACCGGCGGCTCCAGTGGCATCGGTCGGGCCACGGCCCGCCTGCTGACCCGGCGCGGGGCCCACGTATCCATCGTCGCTCGCCGCCAGGAGCCGCTGAACGAGACGCTGGCCGAACTGGAGCCGCTGCGAGAAAGCCAATCCCAACGCCTGCGGGCTTACTCCGCCGACCTGACCGATTGGGAACAGACCCAGCAGGCCATCACCGCTCTCACCGCCGGCGGCCTTCCGCCCGACATCCTGGTCAACTCGGCCGGCGTCACCCACCCCGGCTACTTTGAGGAGTTGTCGCTCGACATCTTTCATGCTATGATGGACGTTGACTTTTTCGGCACGCTGCACCCCATCAAGGCCGTTCTGCCGGCGATGATGGAGCGGCGCAGCGGGCACATCGTCAACATCTCGTCGCTGGCCGGGTTCCTAGGAGTTTTCGGGTACACTGCCTACAGCGCGGCCAAGTTCGCCGTGCGCGGTTTTTCGGACACGCTGCGCACAGAATTGAAGCCCTACGGCATCCGCGTCTCTGTCGTCTTTCCGCCCGATACCGACACCCCCATGCTCCACTACGAAGACCAACTCAAGCCCCTCGAGACGCGCCGCATCGCGGGGGCTGCCAAGACGCTCACCGCCGACCAGGTGGCCCAGGCCATCGTGCGCGGCATTGAGCGGCGACGAGTCTACATCCTGCCGGGCTTTGACGCATGGCTCTACTCCCTGCTCTTGAACGGCTTTGTAGCTTTCTCCCGCTGGTATTTTGACCACATCGTCGCTCAAGTGCGCCGGGAACGCGGCGTCTAGCACCACCTTTGACCAGGGTAATTGAATCACATGACCGGGATGGAACCACAGATGAACGCTGATGAATTTGACTAACCATGCAATAGCATCTGCGTGAATCTGCGTCCATCGGCGGTTTCAGTTATGCCTTTCAAATGTGCGTTCAAACCTGATGCTAATAATCGGGAAAGGATGAACAAGCATCGCAGCCTCGTCAAGCCGGTTGCAATCGGGCTACTGGCCTGCGTGGCGTGCGCCGGGTTGGCGCTGCTCGCCATCAACCTGGCGCCGCACCTGCTACCCGCCCTCCTGGGCCTGACGCACGTAGGCGACCTGGCGAGCGCGCTGCCCTCCTCTCCCACCCCACTCGTCTCCGCCGGCGCCCCCCTCGATCACGTCGAACTGCTCCTCCCACCCTACCTGCCGCAACCTCTCAATCTGACCCCGGCCGACCTGGGGGATGGAGAAATCACCGCGGACGCGACCACCTCAGGCTCCAGCGTCTACCGGCTCACCCTGGACGAGGCCGCCCTCAACGCGCTTCTGCACCGCCACTTTCTCCCCGACGACACTGGCGGCGACCGCTACCGCGACCTGTGGGTTGATCTCCAACCCGGCGGACTGATCCTCCACGCCGACGTCAACCTGGGTCTGAGCTGGCAGCGGATGGGCCTGCTGCTGCTCCAGGAGGGCGAAATCTCCCTGACCCCTATCGGACTGGTGCTGGGCGAGGAGCTTTACACCCTGCCCGACGAGGGCTTTCTGGCCCAGGCGATCCCGCGCGTCCAATCCACCACCGAGCGGGCACTGGAGGCGCTGACTCTGGTGGGGCCGTTGCCCGGAGAGGCTCGCGTCTCCCAGGCGCGCTTCCACGCCGACCGGCTAGAGATTCTGGCCCAGGCCACCTACACCGTCCCGCCGCCGCCGGATACCGGCTGGCAGCCGCTGGAGCCGGGCGTCGAGCTGCGCGAGATGGACATCGCCACGGGGAACGTCTTGGAGAGGACCGTCATCGTGCGACTAGACCCCGCACTGGTGCGCTTCCGCGTGCGCTACGAACCCGACAACCCGCGCCCGCTATCCGCCTGGGCGGCCGGGCTGCGAGCACTGCTGATCGTCAACGCTGGCTACTTTACCCCGGAAGGAGAGGCCACCGCACTGCTCGTCAGCGGTGGGCGGCCGGCGGGCACGCCCCTGGGAGAGTTTGCCGGAATGTTCGCCGTCACCGCCTACGGGCAGGCGAGCGTGCGCTGGCTGCAGGAGTGGCCCTACGACCCCACGGAGGGACTGGTCGAGGGGGTGCAATCCTTCCCCGTGCTGGTCAAACCGGGCGGCGTGATGGGCTTTCCCACCGACGGTGACGAAGGAACCCCCGCCCGCCGCACCGTCGTGGCCCAGGACAACGACGGGCGTATCCTGATCGTCGTCGCCCCACGAGGCTACCTCAGCCTGCACGAGTTGGCCGTCTTTCTGGCTGACTCCGATCTGGGGATAGACACCGCCCTCAACCTGGACGGCGGCGGCTCCACCGGTCTGTGGCTGAGCTCGGGCGAGACCAGTGTCAAGATAGATTCCAGGACGCCCATCCCCTCCGTCATCGTCGTCGAAAAGTAGGGCGAATTGCCCCACGTTTGCCTCACTCGCGAATTGGTATCAGGCACAGGCGGCCTTTGTACTTGACTGCCCTATCCTTATGATGTAAACTGAGTTCATTGAATCAATCGTTACACAAAAGGGCTCGCGAGTATGACAACCTCAAACCAGACAGTTGCAGAGCAGAGAGACTATAATGTTCTCACAGTCAAAGATGCACGTGACATAGCCGCAATTTGGCTAGAGAATATAGAGCTAGAGGAAGCCATAGCCTTTGGCTTGCCAGAAATTGACGATAGATATCACGTATGGCGAGTTCCGCTCGTTGGCAAAAATCAGCACGGACGAGTCGGTGAGATCGTGATTGATGCACAAACCTCGTTAATCTGTGAAAACAAGACGACTTCGAAAGAGGTCCTCGAAGAACGTCTTTTGAGAAAAAGGGAACGTAAGAAAAAAAGAAAGAATAATGAGCAATACAAAGTTTCGGCTTTGAGAAATACGATTGCTTGTGGGGATGCCGAGGATATCCTGCAACAACTTCCAGAAGAATCTATTGATCTCGTTTTTACGTCACCGCCATATTATAACGCAAGACCTGAATACACAGAATATATCACTTACGAAGAATATCTCCTCAAGATACGCAAGGTGATTCAGCTTTGTCATCGGGTGCTAAATGAGGGGCGATTCTTTGTGATGAATGTCTCGCCTGTTTTGATACGTCGTGCGAGCAGAAACGAGTCGTCGAAAAGAATAGCCGTTCCATTTGACATTCACAGATTGTTCATCGAAGAAGGATTCGACTTTATTGACGACATAATTTGGGAAAAGCCTGAAGGGGCAGGTTGGGCAACCGGACGAGGCCGCAGATTTGCAGCCGATAGAACCCCCCTTCAGTACAAAGCTGTTCCTGTGACCGAATACGTTCTCGTATATCGCAAACACACCGATCGCTTGATAGATTGGAACATCTGGGCGCATCCCAAACAGGAATTGGTACAAGCATCGAGAATCGCTGACGGGTACGAGACAACCAATATCTGGCGTATCAAGCCGGCCCATGATACGAAACATCCGGCCGTGTTTCCTAAAGAACTGGCGACGAAAGTTATCGCTTACTACTCCTTTGTAGACAATGTTGTTCTCGACCCATTTGCCGGTATAGGTACTGTTGGGCAAGCTGCAACAAAGCTCGACAGGCGCTTCGTGCTGATCGAGATAAATCCAGAGTATGCGCGAGAAATCTGCCAACGAGCAAAAAAGTGGTTGGGCAAGAAAAAGGTACAGGATGTTTTTCTCATTGACTGCCCTCCGATTTCTGTTGACGATATGCTGTTGTGAACTCGAAGCAGGACACAGAGGGAGTATGCAATGGAACAATCACCTCCTCACGAGGTCGCCTCTCTAACGGCACTTATGAGCGCAGGTTCGCTCGATCTGCTCGACACCAATGGCCCTGAATTGATCAGAATAATGGGCATGGAAACTGTCAGAACTGTAGTGTTGGATATTCTGTCTGGCAAGAACCTGCGGGATTCAACCGAAATGCCGATCTATGTGGTATATGGCGACTATTATCATAGTTGACCGTATTGGACGGGGGTAGCGGGATCAAGGACTTGGCTCGTAAACTGGACAGTAACATCGTTCAAATGAGCATGACATACTGGCCTCAAGAAGTAGCCCAGATACTCAATCACAAGGTGGGGTTTGAACACCAACTGGTAAACATGCCCCGTTCCGAAATCGGTGACTATCTGAACGCGGCGATGAAAAGCGTTCCCCTGGCAGACTATTTGCCTTGAACCAGTTATGCGGGACGGCCACCCAACCACTGTGGCAGTAGTGCGACGGTTCAACTCGCAACCCACGTCCTTGATGGAAGGAGGTGCACTATGCAGATCGCCAAGGTCCAAGTCACACCGGTCGAACTGAACTTGCGGCTGCCGTACCGAACGGCCTACCATCCGGCCATTGACCGCGTGACGGTGGTGTTCGTGCGCGTCGAGACCCGCCAGGGACAGATCGCCTGGGGCTGCGCCGCCTTCGACCAGGCCCTCACCGGCGAAACGCTGGAGGATGTGGTGCGGGCCTGCCGGGCCTGCGCCGACTGCGCCCGCGACCTCAACCCGCTCAACACCGAGTACGCCCTGGAGGAGCTGGCCCACTGCACCGAGGGCGTTCCTTCGGCGCTGTGCGCGTTCGACCTCGCTTTCCACGACCTCTTGAGCCTGGCCGCCGGGCTGCCCCTCCATCGCCTGCTGGGCGGCTACCGGAGCCGCATCCAGACCTCCGTCACCATCGGCATCGCGCCGGTCAAGGAGAGCGTCGAACTGGCCCGCGACCGCGCCCGCCAGGGTTTCCGCATGCTCAAGATCAAGGGCGGCCTCGATCCCCAGGAAGACGTACACCGGGTGCAGGCCATCCACAAAGCCCTGCCCAACTTTGTCCTGCGCCTGGACGCCGACCAGGGGTACACCGTCCGGCAGGCGTTGGACGTAGCCCGCGCCCTGGAGGGAAAGGTGGAGATGTTGGAGCAGCCCGTCCCCGCCGACGACCTGGACGGGCTGCACGAGGTCACCAGGCACAGCCCGGTACCCATCCTGGCCGACGAGAGCGTGCTAGGGCCGGCCTCGGCGCTAGAGATCGCCTCGCGCAAGGCCGCCGACGGGGTGAGCATCAAACTGGCGACATGTGGAGGGTTGCGCTGCGCCCGCCAGGTGGACACCATCGCCCGCGCGGCCCGCATGTCCACGATGGTCAGCTGCGTCAACGAACCGGCGCTGCTCACCGCCGCCGGGTTGAGCTTTGCCCTTAGCAGCCCCAACGTCCGCTACGGCGATCTGGATGGGTATTTCGACCTGACCAACGACCCCACAGTGCCCGGTTTTCGCCTGGAGGAAGGCTGGCTCATCGCCAGCGACATACCCGGTCTGGGCTGCACCGTTGCCCTGTAGGAGTTGGGGTTCAGCGTCCCAGCACGCGCCGGGCGATGACCAGCCGCTGGATCTGGTTGGTGCCCTCGCCGATCTGGCACAATCGCTGGTCGCGGTACATGCGCTCGACCTCGTATTCCCGCACGTAGCCGTAGCCACCGTGGATCTGAATCGCCTGGTGGCAGACCCGCTCCGCCATTTCGGTGGCAAAGAGCTTGGCCATCGCCGCCTCCTGGGTGAAGCGCTCGCCCCGCTCGCGGAGCCAGGCGGCGCGGTTGACCAGTAAACGGGCGGCCTCGATCTCGGTCGCCATATCGGCGATCATCCACTGAATAGCCTGGAACTTGGCGATGGGCTGCCCGAACTGCTCCCGCTCACGGGCGTATGCGACGGCCCTCTCGAACGCACCCTGCGCCAGCCCCACCGCCATCGCCGCGATAGCGACTCGCCCGGCATCCAGTGTGGTCAGGAACTGCTTAAAGCCCTCGTTCTCCCGGCCCACCAGGTTTTCCGCCGGGACGCGGCAGTTCTCGAAGAAAAGCTCCGACGTGACCGAGCCTTTCAGCCCCATCTTTTTCTCGTCCCGCCCCGCCTCAAAGCCCGGCGTCCCTCTCTCGACTATGAAGGCGCTGATGCCCCGCGTGCCCGCCTCGAGATCGGTCTTGGCGGTGACTATGACAAAGTCGGCGATGGAGCCATTGGTGATGAATATCTTTTGCCCCGTGATGACCCACTCGCCCGTCTCCTCGTCGCGGACGGCGCGGGTGCGGGTGGCCCCGGCGTCGGAGCCGGCCTGCGGCTCGGTCAGGCCAAAGGCGCCGATCTTGGCTCCGCGTGCCGCCGGCGCCAGATATTTCCGCTTCTGCTCATCGCTGCCAAAGAGATAGACCGGCTCGCAAAAGAGCGACGTCTGGGCGTCCAGCGTGATAGCCATTGAGCCGGAGACGCGCGCGATCTCTTCCAGCGCAATGACCAGGCTGGTGTAGCCCAAGCCGGAGCCGCCGTACTCTTCCGGGAAGGGCAGACCGATGATGCCCAGCTCGCCCATACGGCGGAAGAGGTCGTCGGGGAACTCGTCGGTCGCGTCCATCTCCTCGGCGCGGGGCGCGATCTCTTTCTCGGCGAAATCCCGCACCATGCGGCGGATCATTTTATGTTCCTCGGTCGGTTCGAAATCCATTTTCACTTCCTCAAATTCGTTGCGCCACGGTGAGACGCACTCGACAAGTGCATCTCACCTCTCTGCTGCTACTCCACCAGGTTAAAGTAAATGTCCGTCGGCTTGAGCTTGGCATTGCGCAAGAATCGCCCCCGCACCTTCTTGCCGATCCAGTGGACGCCGGCCTCGTAGGGATCAACCCCGACCAACCGCCCCAGGAACAAGGTGTCGCACTCCTCGAACTCGACCTGGATCAACACGTAGGGGCACTGGGGCAGGAACTCTTCCGAGCCAAAGTGACAGACGGTGAAAGCGTGAATCTGCCCCTGTGGTTCGATCTCCACCCACTCCGTCTCGCGGCCGGTGTACATATCGTGGCCGCGCGGGGTGGCGTAGGTGTACCCCGTCTCCGGCTCGCGGGAGACGATGAAACGCCTGTTGGTCAACGCGGCGAAGAAGGGCGAGTCCATGCCATACGAGTAGTTGTACTCGATATAGTAGGGCTGTTTGATGACAATGGGCGCCATATCTTTCAATGACGAAAGATCTTTGCCCTGGGGAAAGGGCAAGTTGAAAACGACAGTCCCCTCCAGATTCTCTTCCATTTGCTTGGGAAATTCTTTGTCAGACATTTCTATTCCTCCCGCTCCAAGATACTGACCGTGACGTAGGTGCCGGTGCCGGCGTGGGAGTGGATCACGCCTCGCCTGGCGTCTGGCACCTGGAGCATCGAGTCGCCAAAGTGCTTCTCGATAGTGTGCTGCAACTGCCAGATAGCAAAGACCGCTTGCATCAATCCCGTCGCACCGACGGGATGACCGCAGGCGATCAGCCCGCCGGAAGGGTTGACCGGGCAAGCTGGCTCCTCGGGCAAGTCCAGTCCATAGTCGAGGGCCGGCATAAACGCCTTGCCGCTGGCGGCGAAGGAGCCACCCTCACCGTACCGGCAGAGACCCATATCCTCGTAGGTCTGAATTTCCGACGAGGTATAAGCGTCGTGCAGTTCGATGAAATCAATCTCTTCGAGAGGATCGGTGATGCCGGCATTCTCGTACGCTTCTTTGCTGCCCATGCGCCCGGCGCGGAAAGAGTGGATACCGGGGTAACGGAACCCGTGATTCCACAGCTCCTTATAGTAGACGCGGGAGTCATCGTCCATTTCATTGGGCAAGGCATTGTACTTGTAAAAATCCTCGTAGGACTGATGGGGGCGGTCGGCCATACGCATGGCGTCGGTGCCCCTTCCAATGCCGGAAATCAGGACACGAGAAAGGCTCTTGCCGGCGGCCTTCTCCAGTTTGGTCAGCCCGTCCTCGGAGCAGAGCACGGTGCAAGCCGCGCCGTCGCTCATCACGCAAATGTCGAGACGGGTCAGCGGCCAGGCCACCATCGGCGCCGACCGCACGTCCTCGACGGTCAGCCGTCTGCGTTTCTGGGCGTATGGGTTATGGTAGGCGTTGGCGTGGTTCTTGACAGAGACGTGGGCCAGTTGCTCTACGGTGGTGCCGAACTCGGCCATGTGCCGGGTGACCATCATGGCATAGTAGCCAGAGTAAAAGCCACCGACGGGGTAGTCGAACGAAACGTCAGAGGCCAGGGCGATAAACTCGTTTCCCTTCCAGGTCTCGACGTGGCTCATCTGCTCGAAACCATAGCAGAGAACGACGTCGGCGTAGCCGGAGGCGACGGCTTTCCAGCCCTCCTGGAAGCAGATGCCGCCGGTGGCCCCACCGCCCTCGACACGGTGAGAAGGTTTGGGAAGCATGCCAATATAATCCTGGGCTATGATGGCGGCCATCAGTTGACGCTCAAAGTGGTCAGAAAAGTACGAGGCTACTGTGGCGTCTGTCAATTCCCAGAACTTGGGGTGTTCGATCCCCAGATCGGACAATGTATAGTCGTAGGCCTCCTTGACCAGGGCAGGGAAGACCTTGTCGGGTCGGGCCTTGGCAAACTTGGAGACCCCACCCGAAACAGCGTATACGGGTCGCATAGAGAATACCTCCTTGGAGTGATTCGTATTGTGTAATCGCGAGAAACAAGGGTAGTTATCGGTTGCTTGTCAGTTGGCCGGTATCACCTCCTGGTATCATAGATTCTATGAGTGGTCTACATTATCCCCCACGCGAATACAATATCTTCTCAACGAGATGGAGAATTGCGTGTTAGTACGGGATTTCTAGCCTGTCCACACGGCTAAACTCGGCCGGACTGCAACAGCCCGTGTAGTGTTCCGCCCAATCTAAAATTGCCAAAGCAGTTACGTATAATCTCAAATGCCTGACATTAGTAGTATGCCACAGTTGTCAGAAAAGTGCAAAATGCCAAATGATAAGGACGTGTTTCATTTCAGTAGAGACCCTAGACCTCGGAGGTCTCCGCCGAGCTTGTGCTCGCCCAAAACCGCCGATTTGGACAGTTTTTGAGCCTGAGAACGCATCTCATTAGCCTCCGAGGTCTTACCCAACCCATTTGAAACACACCCACCAGCCCCACGGGTTTCACTGTTTTTTCCTTCGAGCATCTTCCGGTACACCATCACTGTCTGCGCAGCGATCTGTTCCTGGGTAAAGTTGGCCAATACCCGCTCACGTCCACGCCGAGACAGGCTTTCCCACAGATCAACGTCGCGCCTCAGTCGTACCAGCCGCTCGTGCAGCGCCCCCACGTCCCCTTCTGGAAATATCAAGCCAGCGTCTCCAACCACCTGGGGTATCTCGCCGCAATCGGAACCGATCACCGGTACGCCACAGGCCATGGCCTCGATCAGTACCCGCCCGAATTGCTCAACCCAGTTGGCCTGAGAACGCGAGGGGAGTACTAGAGCATCCAACCCCCGGTAGAAGGCCGGCAGGCGCAAGGAATAGATCCATTCTTCAAAGATGACCCGGTCACTCAATCCCATACGGCGAGTTAACTCTTCCAGACAGCCTCGCTCCGCCCCCTCTCCCAAGACAACCAGTCGCCACGAGCCTTCCATTCCGGCTACTGCTTCTATCAATAGATCCACTCCCTTCTCCGGCACCAACCTTCCCACGTACCCAATGACAAAGCCACGCGACAGGTCGCGTCGCGCTGGGTTTGGAGAAAAGACGTCGGGGTCCACGCCAAACTGGGGAATGGTGACCAGCGGGCCGGCGTAGCCCTTCTCGCGCCAGACCGTCGCTGCCCCCACGCTGCCCGCAATGGCATAATCGGCGTGGCGCAGATTGTAGCGTTCGATGAGCCGGAAGGGAAGCGGATAGCGACGGTTTAGATTCTGCCAAGTGAACCACACTGTGGACACCCCAAACTTCTTGGCCAGCCGCAGCGCGTGGAAGGTGGCGAAATTATAAGGTTCTTCGTCTATGTGTACGATGTCAGGAGCAAAGGCGCGCAGCCGTCGCCCTAGGCGAGGGTAAAAGTGCAAGTGGAAATTACCGTTGAACGCGATAGGCTCAATGATTAGTTCGTAGCCGTCGGTGTGGGCGCGCTCCAGTCGGATCAGGCGGCCCCCGTCGCGCCACGAGGGCGGCACGACCGCCATCAACTCAATATCTGGGAAGCGAGCGATTTCCTCCAGCTTGCGCTGGTAGGCACCCACTATGCAAGCCTTGGAGAGCATCAAGATGCGCATATAACTCTATTACGTGTATTAGGCAAAGGTTTGACAAGCACTTGCATTGTGCTATAATTTCCGCGCTTTGGCAAGTTTGGCAAGGGGTGAGGTTAAACCCGGGCAAGATCGCTACTTCGCGGCCACGACTGGCCGCGAACCATTGTTTAACAGCCTCGTCACTGCCGTGAACCGGAGGAGGGACTCTATGATTAAAAAACGCACACTGGCCGGCATCTTGTTGATGGCCGTGCTCTTGGGAATGGCTCCGGCGTGGGGTATAGCTGCACCGAACCCATCGCGACCCGCGCAAGAAGGAACCGAGTTGTTAAAGAATCCCGGATTCGAGGGAATAACGTGCGCCCCTGGTTCGGAACCGGGATGGTGTCTCGATAACTGGTCCAATAGCGCCAACTTTGATGGCAGCATCCACGACAACATCTTTACCCCCCAGGGGTGGGTCTCGTGGTGGCGCAAAGGGGGCGACTATGGTCAGCCAGAAGTCAAGACTATTCCCAATGTAGCTCCATTCACCGGCGAACTGCCTCGCATTCGCAGCGGCAATTACGCGGTGCTTTTCTTTACCTTTTACCGGCTCCAGGACACCGGCCTTTACCAGGTCGTGACCGGCCTGGAACCGAATTCGACGGTGCAACTCTCGGCCTACGCCCACGGGTGGAGCTGCAACTCGGATGACCCAATGGGGTACACGTGTGACGATCCGTGGAATCAGGTCTTTCAGGTCGGCATTGACCCCAACGGCGGCACAGACCCGTTCTCACCGGCCATTGCCTGGAGCGTGGAAAAACGATCGCCCGACCACTATAGCTTGATTGGGCCGGCCAGCGCCCAGGTGGGCGCCGGAGGGAGCGTGACCGTCTTTTTGCGCTCCAAGACCAAGTGGGCCTACAAGTACCAGGACGCTTACTGGGACGACGCCAGTTTGGTGATGACTTCTCCGGGCACGCCGCCGACGGATACCCCACTGCCCCCGCCGCCAACCCCCACTTATGGCCCTTCACCCATGCCACGCGCAACTCCAACTCCCCGCCCCGATGGCGCCGTCGTTCACGTCGTCGAATCTGGCGATACCCTGTTTGGCATCGCCCTGATGTACGGCGTGGAGACGGACCAGCTACGTCAGCTCAACGCCGGCTCCCTCGGCCCCAACGATTTGATCAACGTGGGCCAGGCAATAGTGATCTCTATACCCAGCGAGTCGCCGACTCCCTCGCCACTGCCCGCGCCTCCCACAGTTGAGCCTACGGCCGCGCCGGGCAGCCCTGAAGAAGCAAATGAAGGCGCTTCCATTTGCGTGCTGGCCTACCACGACCGCAACGGCGATACGTTCCGGGACGAGGCGACCGAGGAGCTTTTGCCCAACGCCGAGTTCACCATCGCCAACGCCAGCGGTATAGTAGATCGCTACACCTCCAACGGCGTCAACGAACCTCACTGCTTCACGGGTTTGACCCCTGGGGCTTATCGAGTGATCCAGACCGCGCCTGCCGGCTACGCGTCCAGTGGCCCGGCCGAGTACAACGTGGGCTTGCCGGAGGGAACCAGCCTCGATTTTCAGTTCGGCAATGCGCGGAGCGAGAATCCAGAGAGCCCCGGCGAGGCCGTCGAACCCACCCAGGAGAACGAGTCTCCCGGCGAACCTGGGAACGAGACAGCCGTCGGTCGCATCTTTAGAACCGTCGCCAAAGTCAGCGGCATACTGGTCTTGCTCCTGGCCGGAGGAATAGCCGTGCTCTATTTCCTCAACCGGCGCAGGATGTAGATGGCGCTAACACAGTAATTCCCTTTTTGAAGCCGCACCGCCGTAAAACAGACGGTGCTGGCTAGTTTTTTCCTAGCATCGGCTCTTTTAGGCCGATGCACCCAAGCTAGAATTACCAAAACGGGAATTGCTGGCGCTAACACCACCTTTGACCAGGGTAATTGAACCACATAACTGGAATGGAACCGCAGATGAACACAGATGAACGCTGATGAATTTGACTAACCATGCAATAGCATCTGTGTGAATCTGCGTCCATCGGCGGTTTCAGTTACGACTTTCAAATGTGCGTTCAAACCTGGTTTCTTTACCCGCTCAATACGCGTTCGGTGACTTTAAGAGATTGAATAACGTGCGGATCAGTATCTTGATGTCCAGAAGCAATCCCCAGTTCTCAATGTACCACAGATCGTACTTGGTCCTCTCGGCTATGGAGGTATCTCCGCGCAGCCCATTTATCTGCGCCCAACCCGTCATACCGGCCTTTTCCCAGTGACGGTCCATATAGCGGGGGATGGAACGTCGAAACTGGTTGACATAGACGGGGCGTTCAGGCCGCGGTCCCACCAAGCTCATCTCCCCCACCAGTACGTTGACCAGTTGCGGCAGTTCATCCACGTTGATGTGACGGATGATGCGCCCCAGCCGGGTGACGCGCGGGTCCCCGTCTACCGTCCAACCGGGGCCGTGGCTCTCCGCGTCCTGGCGCATAGAGCGAAACTTGAGCATCTTGAAGACGCGGGCGTCTAGCCCCATCCGCTCTTGGGCATAGAACACCGGCCCCCGCGAGTCCAGCTTGACCAGCACCGCCATCAGCATCATCAGCGGCGAGAGCAGGATCAGCAAACAGGCCGCCCCGACGATGTCCATCAACCGCTTGGCGGTACGCTTCCACCCGCGCAACGCGATGTCGCGCACAGTCAGCAACGGCAGCCCGCCCAGATCGCCAATGCTCACCTGACTGGCCATGATTTGAAACACGTCGGGGAAAACTTTGATCGCCACCTTACCCCGCTCACATTCCGAAATCAGCGTCAGAATTTCCTGGTGCGTCGCCTCTGGCAAGGCGATGATGACCTCGTCAATGTGGTGCTCGTTGATGAGAGGAGCCAGGTCGCCGGCATGCCCCAGGATTTGAGCGCCTAGCGGCATACCGTTCTGTCCATTGACGTCCACGTATCCGATCACCTGATACCCTATACTGGGATTCGATTGGATCTTCTGAAAGATCATACTCCCCACGTCACCGGTGCCTACTATGAGCGCCCTGGTGAGTCCCCAGCCATGCCTACGCAGATTAGCTCGAACGTAAGCGTGCGCCAAGCGACCGATGGTGATGAGCAGGATGGTAAGCGCCCATCCATAAACGATCATTCCCCGTGAATAATCCAGCTCTAGGGGACTGTTCTTGAAAACCAGCGAGGAAACCGCCACCCCTATCAACGTACCAACCGTGCCAGAGCCGAAAATGGAATAGAACTCGTCAATGCGCGACGGCATACGGACCAGGCGATACAGGCGAGAAAAGGCAAACACTGTCAAAATGGACAGAATGTGCGCCAGGACAATACTGATGTAATCGAAGAAACCCCCGATATTCTGGGCCTCGTTTGGCAAGGGAATCCACCGGCGCAGCCAATAGGCCAGGGAAAAAGCGATCCCGGCCATAACCGCGTCGGTCAGGGCCAACGTCAGCACAAAGATCAACTGGGTTTGCGTCTTTGATCTCACGCCTCGACCTCCGATCCACGTCCGGCGAGAATCCACCGCAACCGCTCGATCCTCTGTCGCAGCGAAACTAGGCCGACGATCAGCGCGTGAACCAACCACGGAGTGTGTGCGGCATAGTGCTTGCGGTAGAAAATGTCCATCGATCGATAGAACTCGACCTGGGCGCGCGGGCTGTGGCGGCTGGCCGCCCGCTTGACGTGTAGCACCGTCGCGGCCGGGTTATAATAGACCTTCCATCCGTTTGCCTTGATGCGAAAAGCCCAGTCCAGGTCTTCGCCGTACATAAAGAACTGCTCGTCCATCAAGCCCGCCTGAGCGATAGCTTCTCCCCGCACCAGCATGAACGCCCCCACGACGGAATCCACCTCGGCGACCCGGTCGGGGTCGAGATAGGTCAGGTTATAGCGCCCAAAGCGGCGACTGTGTGGGAAGAGGCGCGAGAGACCCACCATCCGATACATAGAGACCTCGGGCGTGGGGAACGAGCGCCGGCAGGCCAGGTCGAGCGAGCCGTCGGGGAGCACCAGTTTGGGGCCGGCAATGCCGACCTCTGGGCGCTCGGCCATAAAATCCAGCATCCGCGCCAGCGCATCCGGCGGCAACTCGGTATCCGCGTTCAAGAGCAGCACGAAACGATGGGTTTGAGAGTGAGGCAGGCCAAAGATCCTCAGCCCCTGATTGTTGGCGCTGGGGTAGCCCACGTTTTCCACGTTGGCGATCAGTTGCGCTTGGGGGAACTCGGCGGCGACCATCTCGGCGCTGCCGTCGGGCGAAGCATTATCTACGACGCAGACCTCGTAAGCGAAATCACCCTCGCTAGCGTACACCGTGCGCAGGCAGGTTCGCAGCAGATCACGGGTGTTGTAGCTGACAATAACGATTCCTAGATCAAGCATCATCTGTGGTCGGGACGCCTCACGGGGAGCCGCGCCATTCTAACACAAAGGCACAGGTTGGTCAAACGACGACTCACTCGGTGCGGGGCAGATGGCTCTCCACCCACGCCTCCACCGCCGCCAGCACCTGCTCCTTGCCGACGTCGTTGAAAACCTCGTGAAAGTAACCCTCGTAGACCTGCCGCTCCTTATCACTGAGCGTCATACTCTCGTAAAAGACACGGCTGCCCTCGGGCGGAACCAACCGGTCGGCGCTGCCGTGTACGATCAGGCACGGGACGCGCATCTCGGCCCCGTGTGCATGTGTCCACTCGTAGGCCGCGGTGAGCTCGGTGCTCAGGCGCGGCGTCCCCAGGCTGTGCACCAACGGATCGTTGACGTAGGCCTCGACGACGGCCGGGTCGCGCGAGATCGTCGTGGCGTCGAGGCCGGTGTCGAGCGAGAAGCGAGGCATGACTCTCGACAGCACCTTGCTCATCACGACCAAGAATGGAGAGATTCCGGCCTGGGCCAGCAATGGCCCCGACGCGATCACGCCGGTCAATCCCTCCGGGTGATGCAGCGCGTACTCCAGGACGATCAGCCCGCCCATACTGTGTCCCAGCAGGAAGAGGGGACGGCCTGGCTCTTGCTCGCGCACGAGCGCCAGGAAAGCCTTCACGTCCCCGCGAAACTCGCCCCACTCGCCTATATAGCCGCGCGGACCGGGCGAACGACCATGCCCGCGCAGATCAAGAGCGTAGACGGCGTACCCCTGGGGCACGAACCAGTCCACCACGTTGCCGTAACGCCCGCCGTGCTCGCCAAAGCCGTGGACGATGGGCAGCACCGCCCTTGGCTCCCCTTCCGGTCGCCAGCGTTGATAGTAAAGCTCCAGCCCTCCGTAACCATTGAACGCACCTTCGTCGTGTTTCATCCTTTTTTCTCCTGTTCAGGCTCTCGCGCCCAACTCGCATCTTTTGGTAGTCTCCCCCCACTGTGTTGGTGGCTTGGGGATGCCCTGTTTAACCGCCGAGAGCGCCGAGAAGACTCGATAAAATCTCTGCGTGCTCTGCGGTAATAAAAAGCGCCAACACAAAATGGGGAGACTACCCATCTTTTAACCCTGATTATAGCACAATCGCTTCGGGCAGGGAATCCTTGACAGTCCGTTCCCCCTGTGCTATACTTTCCCCACAATCGAATAACTGCTGCGGCAGGGGTGCCCCAAAGCTCGGAGGCCAGGGGCGCAAGAGGGAAAGCCGGTGGTGCGTGCGCTGCACGCAGAGTCCGGCGCTGTCCCGCAACTGTAGGTTGGTCAGATAGTCGGGTAGTCAACTAGTCAAATGACGTGACTACAAGACCACTAGACTATAGGACTGACGAGCCAGAGTACCCGCCTCTGCCAGCGCACACATCAGCCTTCGCGGAAAGGGGGTGTTGCATGAAGGGTTTCCAAGCACCAACGGCCCTTCCCCACGAAACGTGAGGGGGAGGGCTTTTTGATCTGTGCCCTTCTCCTGATTGTCGTGAGGGAGAAGGGTTTTTGTTTCCAACCGATCAACAACACACAACTAGGAGCAAAGAATGTATCGCTACAAATTTGTTTTGAGTATCACGTTAGGCGCCGCGCTCGTTTTAGGCTTGCTGCTGATGATGAATGCCTCATCTATCCCGGCGGAGGCCCAGCCTCTCCCGGCTTTACTGGCGCTTCCTGCGCTTGACCACAGCGACGCCATCAGCGACGCACTGGGCTATTTGCAGACCAAGCAACTCCCCAATGGCGGCATTGAGGGCTGGACCCCCAATGAAGCTGACGATTTCGCTACCATCAAGACAGTTATCTCGGTCGTCGCCGCCCGCCGTCCGGTTAGCTTTCTGACTTCGGTCAGCGGCACCACAACGCTGGATTATTTGGCGACACAGGCCATCACCTACACACACGCTGAAACAGGCACGGGGGAACTCTTCCCCGGACGGGCCGGCATGCTGGCCGTGGCCGTCGTTGCCGGCGATGGAAATCCGTATAGCTTTGGCGGGATGAACATCATCAACGAGTTGACCTCCACTTACCACGCCGCCACCGGCGCCTACAGCACCACCGCTCAGCAGGGCTGGACCAGCGGCGCTGCAAACACGACCAACCAACTGTGGGCCATCCTCGGCCTGGCGGCAGCGCAAGAAACAGTGCCCATCAAGGCCACCGATTTCCTCACCGGCCTGCAGGAGACCGACGGCGGCTGGGGCTGGGGCTCTGGCGGTGACGTGGACACCACGGCACTAGTGTTGCAGGCCCTCATCGCCACTGGCAACGTGGGGCCGGAGCACGCCAAAGTACAGGAGGGACTGGATTTCCTGCGAAATGCCCAGGCCGACTCCGGCGGCTGGGAATCCTGGGGTTCTTTGAGCGCCGACTCGACCGCTGCCGCCATCCAGGCCGCCGTCGCAGCCGGGTATACCCCGGCGACGGAAAGTTGGGCCGCTGCCAACGGTACACCACACGATGCCCTGACCGGCCTCCAGGCTGGCGACGGTAGTTTTGGCGGCAATGCGCTGGGCACCGCCCACGCCATCGCCGGGCTGGCCGAAGCGCCGCTGCCCGTCTTGGGGCGGACGCAGCGGGCCAACCGCGCCCTCACCTGGATGAACGAACAACAGAGCGGCGACGGCTCCTGGCCCACCTTCTTCGGGCACCCTGCCGGCCCGACCTGTGACGCCGTGCTGGCCTATGCAGCCGCCGGCTTCGACCCCGCCACAGTGGTAGCCTCCGGCAGCGTCGCCTCAGCGATGGATTATCTCTCCGCCACCGCCTCCTCATTCATCACTGAGAGCGCCGACTCAGCGGGCAAACTGGCCCTGGCAGTCGAGGCGGCCGGCAGTGACGCCTTCAGTTTTGGCGGCGAAAACATCGTCCACGTGCTCACCGATACCTGGTACAGCCCAACGCTGGGTGCTTTCGGCGTCCCCACCAACACCTGGCACCAGGCCTGGGCGATCCTGGGATTGGCGGCGGCCGGCGAGAACGTCCCAATCAGCGCCACCCAGACGCTCACCGGCCTGCAACAGAGTGACGGCGGCTGGAAGTATGACCTATCTCCGGCGTGGTGGAATACCACCGGCCCCGACAACACCGGCCTGGCATTGCAGGCATTGATCGCGGCCGGCGTGCCGACTACTGATACCAGCGTCGTCAGCGGGGTTCTGTTCCTGCAAGACCAGCAGAACGACCAGGGAAGCTGGAGTAGTTGGGGCAGTCCCAGTGCTAACTCTACCGCCTACGCCATGCAGGGACTTTTGGCTGCCGGTGAGGACCTGATGGCTGCCAAGTGGTTGAAGGATGGACACAGTCCCTACAATGCACTGTCTGACCTGCAAAAGTCGGACGGGCCCTTTGTCCAGGGAAGCACCGACGATTTTTTATCTACCCGGCAGGCGGTGCCGGCGCTGCTGGGAGTTTACTATCCCTTCTCGCAGGCGCTCGTGCCATTCGTCGCCGTCAACCGCGGCCCCGACCCCGACCGTATGGTCACCTGTGCCCCGCGCGCCAGTTGGGGCAACAGCGTGGACGTGATTGTTCCATTTGGCAGCGACCTCGACGGCGATGGAGACGTCGCTCTGGCGTGGCGCACATCGGGCGCCAGCTCGTGGACGACGGGCACGACGGTCCATCGGGCCGACGGCTACTTTACCGCCACACTGCCCATCACGGATCCGGTGCCCCACGAGTTTCAGGCCACTTTTACAGACCCGGATGGTGTCCAGTATAGTCCCGTGATGAGCAGCGCGCTGGAGCCTCACACCGTTTACTTGCCGCTCGTTCTCAGACAGCGATAATTCGTCTCTTCTCAAAAAGTTGGGGGAAAAGTAGGGCGGAATGCCATTCCGCCTTACATTACCCCGGTTCATTGAGATGATACGATAATTCGGCGAGCCTGGTTTCGGCGTGGTCGGAGACCACGCCGAAACCCCCTCGTCCGTGTGGAGGCAACATGAAATACAGAATAGTCACTATTTGCTTGGCGCTGATCCTGCTGCTGGCCCCGGCCGTCGTTGAAACCGGACCGCGGGGAGCGCACGCACAACAGGCCAATCGCGTCGGCCTGGTCGTGGAGCACGGCGACGGCTCCGTCACAACTCGTTGCATCGAGTTCAGCGAGCAAGAGATCAGCGGCTACGACGTGTTGACACGCTCTGGCCTGAACGTCGTGGCGGCCTTTGAATCTGGGATGGGGGCAGCGGTCTGCGCCGTTGGTGGAGAGGGGTGCCCGGCCGAAAGTTGCCTGACCTGCGACGTCCCCAATTACTGGGCCTACTGGCACCTGGATGGTGGAGCCTGGGTCTATTCCCCGATTGGCGTCAGCAGCTACACCGTCCACGATGGCGACGTGGAAGGGTGGCGCTGGGGCGGCGGCGACCCCCCGGACGTGATCCAGTTCGACCAGATCTGCGCGCCGCCCCCCCACCGATACACCAGTCCCCCCCTCCGATACACCGCCCCCCCCCACCGACA
>CAYMWP010000077.1:0-22492 GCA_964393895.1 uncultured Anaerolineales bacterium
CTACGAACATCACTTTCTCTCAAGATACGAAATCTAACATTGTCGAGGTAGTTACCTCTGCGCTCTCTCTGCGGTGAGATGTGAACCAGCGCGCACTTTGACAACACTCGCCGCCCGGTGTACAATCCCCTCCGCGTTTCTGAATTGCGGAGGAATTCAATTGAGCAAATCTTTTAATTACGGTGGGCAAGCGGTCTTGGAGGGGGTGATGATGCGCGGGTCGCGCACTATGGCGGTCGCGGTACGCGCCCCTGAGGGGAATATCGTCTTACAGAAAGAGCCGCTCAACGAGGCCCTTTACCGCGGCCCGATCAGCCGCATCCCGTTCCTGCGCGGCCTGGTTTCGCTGTGGGACGCGCTCGGCCTGGGGACAAAGGCGCTGATGATGTCGGCCGACGTGGCGGCCGGCGAAGAAGCGTCGCTCTCCGGCCCTGTCGCCTGGGGGACGGTCGTTCTGGGCGTCGGTATGGGCGTGGGGCTTTTTATGATGCTACCTTCCTTCCTGGTCGGGCTGGTCGCTCCCTACCTCCCCGCCGAGTGGCTCGTCAGCCTGCTGGAGGGGATCGTGCGGCTGCTCCTGATCGTGGGCTACATCTGGGCCGTCGGGCGGATACCCGATATACGGCGCGTGTTCGCCTATCACGGCGCAGAGCACAAGACAATTCACGCCTACGAGGATGGAGTTGAGTTGACCGTGGAAGAGGTGCGCCGCTTCTCGACGGCGCACACTCGCTGCGGCACCGCCTTTTTACTCACGCTGGTCGTGCTGACGATGCTGATCTTTGCCCCTTTCAGGCCGCCCACGCTGCTCTGGCGATTGACCAGCCGGATCGTGCTGCTGCCCGTCATCGCCGGTATCTCTTACGAGTTTATCCGCCTGACGGCCCGCTTTGCCGACCGTGCCTGGGTGCGGGCGTTGGCCGCGCCAAACCTGGCGCTCCAGCGATTGACCACCCGCGAACCGGAAGACAGCATGTTGGAAGTAGCGATCGAGGCGCTGGAGGCCGTGCTGGCGGACGAAGGCACCCCCACCGGTCAGGAAACGGAATGAGCGAGCAAGAGATGGACGTCCTGACCGCGATCCAGCAACGCAGGAGCGTCCGCAGCTACAGAGACCGTCCGGTGGAGCCGGGTCTGCTTGAGCGGCTGCTTGCCACGTCTGGCACGGCGGGCCGTCTGACTCGAGTTCCCCCGCGCGTCGCGCTGGTCAGCGGTGTGGAGCAGACGCGCCGCGTCCTGACCTACATAGTCGGCTCCTACGGATTGGTGCAGAACCCGCCCCATCTGCTGGTGGGCGTGCTGCCCCAGGAGAGTGACGCGGCCCGGCTCGACCTGGGGTACGTGCTGGAGCAGGTGGTGTTGGAGGCGACGCGGCTGGGACTGTCCACCTGCTGGATAACCGGCTCCTACGATGCCCAGCGCGCTGGGGTCGCCGTGGGGCTGGCGCCGGGAGAGATAGCGGCGGCGGTCTGTGCGCTGGGCTACCTCGACGAGGGCCGTTGGAGCCGTTTCCACGACCGCACCGTGCGCCGGCTGGCCGGCGGACAGCGACGCAAACCGTTGACAGACATCGTCTTTGCCGAGCGCTGGGGAGCGCGCTGGTCACCGGACGAGGCCGATCCCGCGCTGGTGGACGTGCTCGAGTACGCCCGGCTGTCCCCTTCGGCCTCCAACCGCCAGCCGTGGCGCTTTATCGTCGGGCCTGAGCACGTGACCCTCGCGCTGGTGCGGCCCGCCCCCATAGACGGGGGCATCGTGATGGCTCACTTTGCGCTGGCCTCCCTCGCGCTGGGGTATGCCGGGCGGTGGGAGGTGCGGCTGGGAGACGTCGCCCTGGCGCGGGAGCACGGATTGCCAGATTACGCGCTCCCCGTGGCGATGTGGAAGTAAACCCTAAAGGTTTTCTGAAACCTTTAGGGTTTGTACGATCAACTCAAACTCACCAATGGACAAAATCCGCCTGCTGCACTTTGCCGACCTGCACGTCGGTATGGAAAACTATGGCCGTCTGGATCCCGCTACTGGCATCAACGGGCGAGTGCTGGATTTCTTGCGCCGCTTCGACGAGTTGATTGACTACGGGCTGGAGCGCGAGGTGGATCTGGTTATCTTTGCCGGGGACGCCTACAAACGCCGCAGCCCCAATCCCACCTACCAGCGCGCCCTTGCCCGGCGGATCAAGCGGCTGGCCGATAATGGCGTGCCCGTCGTCCTCCTGATCGGCAACCACGACTTGCCAGCGATGGTGCAGCGCGCCTCCAGCGTGGACATCTTTCGCACGCTCGATGTGCCCAACGTAATCGTGGGGCGAGACGAGAGAGTGCACGTCATCGAAACCCGGCGCGGCC
The DNA here is from genome assembly GCA_964393895.1 of uncultured Anaerolineales bacterium. GTDB lineage: Bacteria > Chloroflexota > Anaerolineae > B4-G1 > B4-G1 > B4-G1. Next base: position 2,349 of record CAYMWP010000077.1, read on the forward strand.
CGGTGCAGGTCGCCACCGTCCCTTACCCCGTCCGCCAGCGGCTCCTGGCCCACGACGAGTACCGGGGGCTTTCCATCGAAGAGTTGGACGAGGCGCTCCAGGATATTGTCACCAGGAACATTGAGGCGCTGGCCCGGACACTCGATCCACAAATTCCCGCCGTGCTCGCCGCCCACTTGAGCGTCTCTGAGGCCAAGTACGGCTCCGAGCGGAGCGTGATGCTCGGGCGGGACGCGGTCGTGCTCAAGTCGGCCCTGGATGACCCGGCCTGGGATTACGTCGCGCTGGGTCACGTCCACAAACACCAGAGCCTCAATGGAGAAGGGCTTCCGCCCATTGTCTACGCCGGCAGCCTGGAGCGGATCGACTTTGGCGAGGAGGGACAGCCCAAGGGCTTTTGCTGGGTCGAACTGACGCGAGGGGAAACGACGCGCGGCTGGAAGGCCGTGTGGGAGTTCGTCGAGGTGGACGCCCGTCCCTTTGTCACCGTGCGCGCCGACGTGCGTGACTCCGCCAGCCCGCTGATGACGCTAGAACAGGCCATCGCCGGGCACGACCTGCGCGACAGCGTAGTACGTCTCATCCTGCAACTGCGGGCCGACCAGGAACCATCCGTGCGCGACCGGGACGTGCGCGGCCTGCTATCCGATGCCTACTTTGTCGCCGGTATCGTCCGCGAGGTGGAGCGGGAGGCGCGGGTGCGGCTGGGCAACTTGGCCCCGGAGGAGATGACCGACCGCGAGTTACTGTCCAAGTATCTGGAGACCAGGAACACAAAGCCGGAGCGAGCCAATGCACTTTTGGAGCACGCCGAGTCCATCTTCGCTGACTCGCTGACTCGCTGACTCGCTCAAAGGAGGAACCCGCCAATGTCAGAAATCCGCTGTTGCGTCCTCGGCGCCACCGGCTTTATCGGCGGTCAGATCGCCCGCGCCGCGCTCGCCCAGGGCTGGCAGGTGCGCGGCCTGCGCCGCCGCCCAGACGCCGTCGGCGCTATCGGCGATCTGGAAATCGAGTGGGCGTCCGGCGACCTGACCGACCCGGCCTCGCTGGTGACGGCGATGCGCGGCTGCCCCCTCGTCTTTCACGCGGCCGGCTACTATCCCCACCGCGCCCGCGACGTGCAGGAGACGGTGCGTCACGGCGTGACCGGTATGCGCAACGTGCTCAAGGCCGCGACCGCCGCCGGGGTCAAGCGGCTCGTCTACACCAGCGCGCTCACCACCGTCGGGCCGCCCTCGGAACCGGGTCGGTTGGCCGGAGAGGAGGACGTGTATACACCCGGTTCCGTCCCTCTGCCCTACTTTGAGGTCAAGTGGGCCATGGAGATGGAGGCGCTGCGGGCCACGCTACAGGGGCTGCCGGTCGTCATCGTTCTGCCGACCGTCGTCTTTGGCCCTGGCGACGTCAAGCCGACCACCGGCAAGATATTGCTGATGGCGGCCAAAGGGCTGATTCCGGGCTACATTCAGGGCGAGATCAACGTCGTGGACGTGCGGGACGTGGCGGCGGGCCACGTCGCTGCCGCCCGGCGGGGCGAGCCGGGCCGGCGCTATATTCTGGGCGGCCACAACCTGTCCATCGGTGAGGTACAGGCCATCGTCGCCGAGGCCGCGGGCCGCAAGCCGCCGCGCGCCACGTTGCCGCCGCGGCTGACGCGCGCCATCGCGGAGGCGGGCAGTTGGCTGGGCATCCCCGGCGCCCATCACCTGCGCGCCATTCGTCACTGGCGACCGCTCGACACTACCCGCGCACGAGAAGAATTCGACCTCTCCACGCCCATTCCCTTCGAGCAGACCTGTCGCGACGCGCTGACCTGGTTCCGCGAGCGCGATTACCTGAAGGGCGGACCATCCGTGCAGCCGGCGACGGACGGTCAACCGGCGGAAGAAGCGGATTGATGGAAAACGTTACTACTCAGACTAGAGGCGCACCAGCCTGAAAGAGCCGGTGCTGGGCCAGGCCGGATGCCCAGCGGTGCGACTCTCAACCAAGACCGGTCCTGAGCAACCGGAGAGCTTGTATTGATGTCCCAGAACCACGAGCCAGGATTCACTCCACTCCAACGCTTTTTCAGCAGCAGCCTGATTACGGGCGCGGGAATGTTCCTCAGCCAACACGCCCCACCGTTCCTGGGATACGGCATAGCCGACTTTATCTCCGGGCTGATCAACCGGCTCAGGCCAGACGTGTACTGGGTCCTGTATGCCAATTTGCGCCAGGTGGTGGGGTCGGAGGTGAACGAAAAGAGCTTGCACGGGCTGGTGCAGCGGGGCTTTCGCAACAACGCCCGCAACGACTATGACCTGTGGCACCTGGTGAACCGAGGCCCAGAAGCGATACGGGCCGCCGTCCACATCCCACCAGACGCCTGGGCGCACTTGGAAAAAGCTCAACGACGTGGCAAGGGAACGATCATCACTGGAACTCACACCGGCAACTTTGATCTGAGCATCCTGGCGCTGGCGGCCCACGGTCTGGAGATCCAGGTGTTGGGACTGGCGCGCCCCCCGGCCGGCGGCTTTGACCTGATGGATCAGATGCGGGCGCGCTGCGGCGTGCACCTGACTTCCATCAACGTGCAGACGTTGCGCGAGGCCATCGAGCGGTTGCGCGCTGGGGGGATCGTGCTGACCGGCGTGGACCGGCCCGTGGGCGGCACAGAGCGCGAGGTCGAGTTCTTTGGCCGCCCGGCCCCACTGCCGACCGGTCACGTGCGGCTGGCGCTCAAGACCGACGCCGCCATCCTCGTCGCCGGCCCCTACCGCGACCCGCGGCAGGGCAACGTGGTACGCCTCTCCCCGCCGCTGGAGATGGTCCGCACCGGCGACCGGGACGAGGACCTGCACGTCAACCTGCGGCGCGTGACCGGGTGGATGGAGGAACACATCCGTGCCCATCCGCAGCAGTGGGCCATGTTCCTTCCCGTGTGGCCGGGGGAGGGTTAGTAAGGTGCGACGCACTTTATCAAAAGGAGAACCTGGTGAAAAAAGTACTCAGCATCAGTCTGGGGTCTTGTACCCGCGATCATACCACCGAGGCCGACTTTTTGGGGGAGCACTTTTGGATCAGCCGCCAGGGCACCGACGGCGACTTTGAGAAGGCGCTCCAATTGTACCGCGAATACGATGGCCGGGTGGACGCCTTCGGCGTGGGAGGCACCGAGTTCTACCAGGTCGTCGCCGGGCGGCGCTACTACTGGCGCGACGCCCGCCGCATCCGCGAGGCGATCAAAATATCCAAGGTCGGCGACGGCAACGGCCTCAAGCACCTCCTGGCTCCCTACGCGCTCCAAGCCCTGGAGGAACACGGCGTCGAACTCGAGGGGAAGAGGGTGCTTCAGACGACGGCCGTGGACCGCTACGGCATGGCAAAGGCGCTGGTGGAGGCCGGCTGTGACGTCACCTTTGGCGATTTCATATTCACGCTCGGTCTCCCCATCCCCGTGCGCGGCATGCGAACTCTACACGTCCTGGCCGCTTTGCTGCTGCCCGTGCTCACTCAGATACCCTTCTCGTTCTTTTACGACTTGGGCGAGCAGCAAGAAAAGGAGCCTTCGACCAAGTTCGCCCACTACTATGAGCAAGCCGACATCATCGTGGGTGATTTTATCCAGGTCCGCTCCAACATGCCCGACGACCTGACGGGCAAGATCATCATCACCAACACGACCACGGCCCGGAACTTTTGCGAGTTGCAGGAGCGCAACCTGCACATCCTGGTGACGACCACGCCCCGCCTGGAGGGTCGCTCCTTTGGCACCAACGTGATGGAGGCGGTGTGTCGCTGCCTGGTGGACAAGCCCGACGACCAGATCACCGACGCGGACATCGTTGACCTGATCGAGCGCATCCCGCTCAAGCCCCAGGTGCACGTGATGGGAGCATAAAGAAACCAGGTTTTTGCCGCTTCGGGCGAAGCAGAAGCGCCTTCGCTTACTCAAAAACCTGGTTTCTGATTCACGGGGCGATGATCAAGGTCTGCCCGGATTTGATCGAATAGGACGAATCGAGTCCATTGAGCGCGACCAGCGTTTCGACCGTCGTGCCAAAGCGGCGGGCGATGGAGTAGACCGTGTCGCCCGGCTGAACGACGTAAGTGGTCCTGCCGGCGGATGGGCTGACCGGGATCAGCAGCGTCTGGCCGGCCTGCACCGCATCCTGGTCGGGCAGATCGTTGGCCGCGACGATGGCGTTCACCGTCGTGCCGTAGCGCAAGGCGATGCGGAACAGGTTCTCGCCCGGCTGCACGGTATAGTAGACGCCGTTCGCCGTAGATGGGCCAGCGGGGACCGGAGAGGGAGTCGGCGTGCTGGACGCGGGCGTCTCGGCGACAGACGTTGGCGTGGGCGTTGGCTCGCTCGTCGGCCCTGGTGTGTCATCGTCGTCGCCAACGCCAACGGTCACTATCCCATCCACTTGATTCTGAACCTCCAGGGGCTGCCCCTCGGAATCGAGTAGCATGGCGACGTTGAACCTCAAAGGGCTGCCTCCCTCGGCCACCCCGCGCACGGTGAACGAAGCCACCGTGCCACTCCGGCTGCCCAGGCTCTCCGCGTCCTTTGCCACGTGGTAGGTGATGAGGCCGGCGTCGTTGTCCACCTCGTTCTGCAGCACTTGCGCCGGGACGGGCATGACGCCCGCGCTGATCTGTTCCCCCGCTGTGTCTGGGTCGGCGTCCTCGACGCGCACGTAGCCGGGGTCAAAGCTGATGTGCAGCTCGATGCTGTGCAGCTCTTCCGCGTTGTCGAGCCACACTTCCACCGGGCGCGTCTCGCCGACGTTGACGTTCACCACCGATGGTCCCACGCGCAGAATGGTAGGCCCCTCCGGGAGTGGTGTCGGCGTCGAGCTTGGCGCTGGCGGCGGGGCGGCGGTGGCAAGAGTCGCGGTGGGAGGCGGGGCAACGTAGGGCGCTGCGGTCGGCGTTGGATCGTAGGTAAAGCGCGCGCACCCCGCCGCCAGCAGCGCCATCCCCAACCACATGCACGCAACTGTGCAGCCTGGTCGTTTCGGCAAACGGATTGATCGGTCCGGGTTCGACATCGTAGTCATCCTCCTTCCTTTCCACCGGAGCCGCCTAGCGTGTGGGCGACTCTGGCCCATTCTTCGAGAGAGAGAGTTTGTGCGCGCCGCCGGGGATCCACGCCCGCTTGCTCTAACGCCTTCGCCGCTTCCTCGGAGGATCGTCCGAGGCCGGCGGCCAGGGAATTGCGCAGTTGCTTGCGGCGCTGCGAGAACCCGGCCCGCACGACGCGGAAGAAAGCTTCCTCGTCCTCCACAGCCGCCGGCGATGCGGCGTGAAGGTCCACCCGCACTACCGCCGACTCTACCTCCGGCGCAGGGTAAAAGCTGCCCGGTTTGATGCGAAAGAGCAAGCGCGGCCGCCCGTAGAACTGCACGCTCACTGCCAGCAAGCTCATCCGCCCCGGTTGGGCGACGATGCGCTCCGCCACCTCGCGCTGTACCGTGAGCACCATGCACTGCGGCCTGAGGCTGGCCTCCAGCAAATGGCGCAGCACGGCCGAGGTGATATAGTAAGGCAGGTTGGCGACGACTTTGTACTGGGTATGGGGAGCGTTGATCAGGGTAGCCGGGTCGAGCGCCAGGATGTCCCCCTGGACGAGTGTGACGTTTTCAAAATCGGCCAGCACACTTTCCAGCACGGGCATCAGTCGCTCGTCCAGTTCGACGGCGACCACGTGTCCCGCTTCCTCGGCCAGCAACTCGGTCAGCGTCCCCAGCCCCGCACCGATCTCTAGGACCGTGTCAGTCTTGGTCAGTTCCGCGGCCGCGACGATCTTTTCGAGAATGGCCTGATCCCAGATAAAGTTTTGACCCAGTCCCTTGCTTGGCCGGAGGTTCCATTGCCTCAGTAACCCGCGCGCGTCCATTGACCGCACCTAGGGCCCCAGAATGTAGGTGATCTGGTCAGGAGATGGCACGGGGGTCAGCAGGTAGACGTCCACCCAGCGATACCAGAGCACCAGGTTGTCGTCGTCGTACCCCAGGTCAATGCGGCGGCCCCCGATGGCGCCGCCGGTATCGCCGGCGATGCCGACGCCGTAGCCGGGCACGTAGACGTTGCTGAGCAAGGGTATCACGCGCGGGTCCACGGCGACGATGCCGTGTCTCATCTTCATCCCTGTGCGCGTGCGCCCGTACCAGGGACTCGATGGGGACGTGCCGGCGGTGGCGGCGGAGTAGGAAGTCGCCAGCATGCGGATCTTGCGCCAATACTCGACCGGGCCGGTCGGGGTATCGAGGGTGCGGACGACGATCTGTGTGCCGTATCCCAAGACCTTGGTCGTGGGCGGGACGGCGACGTACTCGTTCTCGACCGTCCGCGAGACCTCGTGTCCGTCCTCGTAGCGGATGCGGATGCGCTGCTCCAGGATACCGCGCGCCCCCTCTTGCAGCAAGCGCTGGTTGTCAATTTCCAGGTCGGGATCGGGTTGCCACGCCACCTCGAAAGGGATGGGGTCCTGCCTGACCAGAAAGCGCTCGCTGACGCGCACGACTCGCACCGAGGCACTATTCCCCACGGGTTCTTTGAGCGGGGGAATGGTGTAATCCTGTCCGGTGAGGACGACGTTCAGATCGGCGAGCACCTCGTCCACCCGTTCCCGGTGCGTGCGCGTGCGCAGCGTCCGCCCGTCCACCTCCACCACCACCGGCGCGGAGCGGTCAACGTGGACGTGCAGGCCGGCCGACATGCGCTCTCCCAGGCTCGGTTCGACGCCATCGGCCAGGTAGAGCGTCAGCCCGGCCCGGCGCAGCGCTTCCCCGACGGTGGGCGCGGTGGTGTGGAGAGTCACTGCCTGACCGTTCTCGTGCAGCGTGAAGGGGACGGCGCGGTGGACCGTGATGCGGACCGGTTCGGGACCGGCCACCGCGCGGCTCAGCCGCGAGTGTCCGGCCGGGCGATCCGGCAGGAATTCTCCCTCGATCTCTAACTCGTCGTATGGCCCCAGTGAAACACGCGCCTCGCGCAGCGCCTCCTCGACCGTCGTGGCGTGGGTGCGAAACAGGGCGGTTTGGCCGTCGGCGCTGACGATCACGGGGTGTGCTCGCTCAACCCGCACGTCAGAAACCGATTCGAGCGGTGTGTCCAATTGGGAGGGAAAGACGCGGTCCTCGGGCCTGAGTGTGAGGCCCACGTCCAGCAGCAACGCGCCGACGGTCTCTTGATGAGTGCGCGTGCGCCACTCTAGTCCGTCTATCATCAGCGTGACCGGCGTCAGCGTCGCCCGGTAGCCGACGGCCAGTGCAACAAAGATAGAGGCCAATGCCGCAAAAGCCCCAATGTTCCGGGGCGGGCGTAGCGAAGCGGAAGGGGTATCTAATGCCATCTCAATACGGTATTGTTACGCACGAGGCGGCGGGGCAGCCGCCGCCTCTCAAATGATTGCTGGTCGTGCACCTCCCGTCGAACCTTATCACCCGGCTTACCGCGATCAACCGGCTCCGACCAGGCGCTCCTGCGACGCCCAGAAGTGACCCCTTACCGCTGCTTCCTCCCGGACCTGACGGATTCGGAGGCTTCTGCCGCGCAGGACCCAATCTTCGACACCGCTCGAACACGGCAGTATCGAGTGACTTGGCCCTCGGGGGGGAATTCGACCCCGCTATGGCGGATTGCGGGTACAGGGCGCCGCCAGTTCCCCGTCTAGCACGACCAGCATCATGCTACCGCAGGGATGGAGAATTGTCAAACTACTGGTGATTGCCCCCGCGTCGGGACACGAGGCGGTGACGGCGGTTTCTTGGAGCCACAAAAACGCGGGTAATTATCAATCAAACCGCCAACGGGCTACGGTCGGATGTTCTTTTCAAACTCGTGTGGGTCGTGGGAGCACGCCGACCTCACCTCGTCGCCGTTGTCATCGTAGATGGTCGTTATTTTCTCTACCATTCGCTCGCGGGTGAACTCTTTGCGGGCGCGCCGTCGTCCCGCTTTGCCCATTTCTTGGCGCAGGCCGGGATCGCGCAGCATGCGCAACAGCGCCTCGGCCAGCGCATCCGGGTCGCGCTTGGGCATGACCAGCCCGGTTTCTTCGTGCCGGACGGCCTCCCTGGAACCGCCGGCGTCGGTCACGATTACCGGCACGCCGGCCGCCTGCGCTTCGAGTGTGCTGATGGGGTAGCCCTCCCAGCCATAGCTGGTCAGCACGTAGACGTCGGCCAGGGCCATCAGGGCCGGCACGTCGTTGCGCAAGCCGGTGAGGTGGGCGCTGTCGGCCAATCCCAGACTGCGGATGAGGGTTTCAATTTTGGCCCGCTGGGGGCCGTCTCCTACGATCAGTAGATGAGCCGTCGGGAACTCGGCCCGCACGCGGCGGAAGGCGGCGAGCAGGGAGGCAAAGTCGCGCGGCACGTTGAGGCGGCAGACGGTTAGTATCACGGGGCCCGGCCCTGCGCCCAGGTCATTCCGCAGGTCGTCCAGGGTGCCGGGAGGAGCGGCGAAGCGGGCCACGTCAATGCCGTAGGGGACGACGCGGGCCTTTTCCTGCGCCGTCAGTCCAAGGGAGAGAAAGAGATCGGCCTCGGCCTGGGCGACGCATACGGTGCAATCGGTCACCCGTTGCAGAGCGCGCTCCAGCCAGAGGTAGATAGTCCGCTTGGGGAAGGAGTAGAACGGCGTGGCAAAGCCGTGAATGCTGAACAGGACGCGCGGGCGCGGGCGGAGGGTCGCCGCCGCCAGCCGGCCGTAGAGGGCGGCCCGCGCGCCGTGGACGTGGAGCAGATGGAAGCCTCCCTCCCGCAGCAGCCGTCGCAGGGGCAGCAGTTCACGCCAGGTGAAGCGAGCGGCGATATTCAGCGGCACGAACTCGATCCCGGCGGCGGTGAAATCGGCGGGCGAGACGTTGCCGCCGTCGAGCGGCATTGCGACGGTGGAGCGGAAGCGGTCGCGGGGCAGGCCCAGGGCGAGATCGCGCACGTGAGTCGCGCCGCCGCCGTGGGAGGAGGCGACGAGGTGAAGAACATTGATCTGTTTCATTGATCTGCCTCCAACAGCCGGGCCAGGTGACGCTCGATCTCGTCTACCTGGCTGGCCCAGGATTGGGCTTTGGCGGCGGCGCGCCAGCGGGCCTGCTCTTCCGGCGTGGGAGGGTGGGCCAGCGACTCTTGCACTGCGGCCAGGAATTCATCGGCTGTGCGGGCGATGCGGACGTGGGCTGCCTCGCGCCGCAGGTAGGGCAGATCGGTCGCCACGACTGGCTTGCCCAGCGCCAGGTACTCGTAGAGTTTGATCGGCGATAACCCTTCAGTGTAGGGGTTGACCCGGTAGGGGATCAGGCAGACGTCGAGCGCGGCGGCGATTGATGGCACCTCGGCGTGCGGGCAGGGTGGGAGAAAATGGACGTTGGGCAGTTTTTCCAGTGGGCGGACGTTCACCCGGTGGCGCTTGACCGGCCCGACGAGCACAAAGGTCGCCTGGGGCAGGTTCTGGGCGCAGTGCGCCAGCAGCCCCACGTCCACGCGGTCGTCAATGGTGCCCACCAGCCCAACTCGCGGGCGGAGCAGGGCGGCGATCTCGGCGGGGGGCGCGGCCACGCGGGCCGGGTCAAAGTGGGCGGTATCCACGCCGCCGGGCAGCAAGTGGGTGTTAGGGTTGAGTTCTCGTTTGGCGGCGGCCAGCGCGGCGGTGCGGGCGAAAACGACGTCTACCTGGCGGCACTGCTCCGCCTCCATGCGGGCGAGGCTAGAGCGCGTCGTCAGTGGGTAGCCCACGGCGACAAAATCGTCAATGCAGTGGTAGACCGTTGCACGCTCTCCCAACTTGCCGACCAGGTAGGCGGTGTGGGGCCAGTAGGTCCACAGGACGTCGGGCTGCCAGCCCAGGCGGGTGAGCGTGCGGCGCAGGTCGCGCAGCAGCAGCCGCTGGTTGAGCGCGTTGACGAGCGGGTTGTAGTAGATGGGCAGGACGGGGAGGGGCGTGTAGATCAAGGGGCCGTCCTCAACCTGACGGGCGCGGCCCATCCGCCGCAGGGCGCGGCGCGTGCCGGCGGGGTCGGAGACGAGCGAGTGGAGCGCGCGCGGGATCTCGACGAACAGGACGCTGTGTCCCCGGCGGGCCAGTTGCAGCGCGATCTGCTGGCGGGAGCCGAACTGGGGGGCGCGCCAGTCGGTGGTGGAGAGGGTGAGGATGATCAGGCCTGTATAATTGATCAGCACCCTGACACTCGCCTAGCCAGATAACGCGATCCGCGGACTAGATAGCGCAACGCAAACTTGACGGTCTTCAATGGCCTTCTGCTCAGTATGCCAGTTGACAAACGAATGAATTGAAGCGTCAACCTTGCCTTTCTGCCCTTTCTAACGAATATCCTTTGTAGAATATCATCAATGAGCGCATTGTAGATATCTGGTTCCATCATTGGCTCAGCATCTACGGAATAAGGCTCAAAGTCCACGAGATAGAGCTTGCCAGATTCGTCCAGGATCATGTCCTTGATGTTATTTTCCATGTCGCCGAATGCAAACGATCTTAGCCAATTATCCATTTGGTCAATTTGGTCTAGGATAGATTCAACCGGCAGTTGATATCCCTGGGACTGGGATAGGCTCAACAGGTCATCACCGCATATCCTGGAAATAGCGAGCCATTTGTCTTTGAGAGAGAAATCAATCAGTTTCGGCACAAAAGGACAGTCCAATTCCATGAAACGCTGATACGCCGCTATCTCGCTCCTGAGTCGGCGATTTTGATCTTCCAACGTAATGTAGGTCGGGGGGGTGTCATAGCGTTTCATAACCTGTGTAGAGTAAAAGATCATCGTGAGACCTTTTTCTTCTCTCCGAATGACGCGTACAGCGTCACTGCCGTCCGGAACCAGTGTTCTCCCAGAAAACATGCAGCAAATCCTCGTGATTATTTGAACGCCCGATACAAAGCACGGTCTTTCATAGGCAAAGTCTGGGATAATCCTACGAAATCCACGGCTTGATACAAGCCATTCTGCACCCACAAGCGACCGAGTGCACCGTGATTCACATCTCGGGGCTTGTGATCCTCGTACTCGAAAGAGTACTCCCAGTACGTCACCTCCTTTGTGAGGGACGAAACCGCTGCGACAGCCCGTAGCATATTGTTAACATACTTGGCATACTTTCTGGGGTTGGAGATCATCTGCCAAGTGTCGTGAAAACGAGGTTCGCCTGAAGAGCTATGCAAGTGATGAACCACCGCGAAACAGAACACGACGTCTGACGCCCATTCTAGTGGGATGTTGTGCAGATCGGTTCTGGAAAACAGAACACGGTCTTGCATCCTCCAGGCTTTAGCCACCGCCCTGGCTATCCTGAGCCTTGGCTCCATAATGTCACAACCTATTGCCCGTTCTGCACCCCTGAGCACCGCTTGAATCACAAAGAAGCCTTCCGCACAGCCGATGTCCAGCACTGTCTTCCCGGTCAGATTGTCGGGTAATCCAATGGCTAGGAGCTTGTCTCTACTGTCTAGAATCGACTCGTCGCGTCTGTGTTCAATGACCTCACCGCCCGGGAAGAGGAGGGGTTGGTATCGGACAGGGGTGAACTGAACGGTCAGATAATCGCGCCATCCAAGGGTGGCCGGCTTACTGGTAGTCAAAAGATCGGTGAGGATGCCTAAACTGCGTTTGGAATTCACATAGAGGGAGCGGGCCCAGCGGCAAGGCGTCGTTTTTCCAGTCCCCAGGTGTAGGGGAAACCTCGATTTACGTTTTGGATCATCTGTAGTTGTCATAGCTACGCCATCTACTGTCTCTCGTCAAGTATCAATTCCCTTCAGCCTAACAGTGCCTAGTTCAGAGCGAATGTAACCCAGGAGTTTCAAAGGATGAACTACGTTCCAAAGCAACACCATTTCGGTTTTGCGGAGTTGACCGACAGCGTACAGTAGAACTAGATAGGACGAGAGGCCAAGCACAATGGCCAGGGCGTAAGAGAATAGGTCGGGGTTCGGAAGACGCAAGAGTGGGATCAAACCAACACCGACCATCAGACTGCCGCCTAGGAGAAACCAGAGCATCCCTTTCCAAAGACCAATACCGACACGACGAACTGAAAAGTTTATCACGCAAAGACACTGTGTTGTGTCCTTAAGAAGAACAGCAATGGCGGCACCAAGAGCTCCCAGCCCGGCAACAGGAACACCAAACAACAAGGTAGGAATGAGCACGCTACTCGCAACAATCAACACGGCGAGACCCAATAAATTCATAGCTAGCAGGTGACGGTGCTGTTCAACCGCAAAGATCACCTGCTGATAAGGCAGGATGATAGTGTTCGGTATCACGGTCAGGGCCAAGACGGCTGCAACAGAGGCCGCAGGCGAAAAGTCTGGACCCAGGTAGATCCGAACTAGGGGCTCTCGTACTATGATAAGTAATCCAGCAATGGGGACGATGATCAGCAGCAAATACTTTAGCGCTCCCTTCAGTCGTTGACGCATTCTTGAGTAATCCGAATGCGCCGCATCCCGTGAGACTCGTGGAAAGAAGAAACGCATAGCCGATGACATCAGTTGCCTGGGAATTGCCAGCAAACCCAGCATACCCACATAGTAGCCGACCTGTACAGTTCCCCCCAGATGGCCCAAAAGTACCCTATCCAGGTTTCCCACGAAGCTGGCGCTGACGATGAGTGCCATCTGCGGCCAGACATAAGCGGTGAAATCCTTTAGGATGGACCATTTTGGACAGCCGACCTGATGATGCCTCTTCATAAACACAAGCCCAACCAATAGGCCCCCAAGCTTCTCCAGCGCAAAGGCACCACTCAACCCAATCAGGCCCCAACCTTGGCAGGCGGCGGTGATTTTGGCAATGGTTGCAAGGAATGTCCCTGTCAGACTGGTTAACGTCATCCTGGCTGCCTCCAGTCTGGCTAGAAAGATCATCTGGATGGCAGAGAACAACATTCCTGCGACGTGAAACAGACCGATCAGGTAATAGGCAATAAGCCGGTCTGTGCTAGAGAGAACCTTGTTCTGCCAGTCACCTACTGCAGGAACAATAACGATGGTCAGGGTAGAGATGGCTACAAGGAAACCTTGGATCAATAGGAAGGTGGACGTGTAGTCGCCGGTGTCGTCTCGTTCAGCAGCTCTTTTCACGTAAGCTTTGCTGTACCCAAGATCGGAGAGCAAGGTCAGCGTGCCCAGCAGGCTCATCAAGTACCCAATTGTTCCTAGAACTTCAGCGCCCATCAAGCGGGCCACAATGGCTGTGGTGAGCATATTCATTAACCCAACCGCAGCCGTTCGCATAAACAGGAGAAGTGCCCGGCGACCAGTCATGACTTGTGCACCGTCAGGGGGTAGTTATGTGTCCACCCAGGTGTTTCGTGATACATTGACAAACCAAGCAGATGCGCAACCGTGACATCACGATCTCCCGGCCGCGAGCTTCTGCAAGAGTTCTACTTCCTGCTGCAACAGGTTACCCAGATCGTACTTGGCTTCGATCAACGCGCGAGCACGATGGCCCATCTCCCGGCCAGCGGCCCGGTCTGCCAGCAGTCGCCGCAATCCAGACACCAGGCTCGCTGGGTCGGTGCCAGGGCAAAGGATGCCCGTCTCCCCATCTTGAAGCACGTCGCGGATGCCGGGCACATCGGTCCCCACGCAGGGGAGCCCTACGCTCATCGCCTCTAGGAGCGCCTTGGGGTGTCCCTCGATGTGAGAAGGGAGCACGAACAGATCTGCCATCTGTAGATAGGTTGGCAGAGCCTCGTAGGGAACGATCCCCTCTAGTTCAACATCCACGCCCAATTTCTCTGCCTGATGGGCCAGAGCCTCTCGCTGATTCCCTCCCCCGACCAAAACCAGTTGCAGGTCACCTACGATGGCGACGGCCTCCAACAGAGCAAGCAGGTTCTTTTGTGGTTCCAACCGGCCGACAAATATGGCCACAGGCGGGTCATTTGACGGTGGATGAGGAGGTGGACAGAAAGCAACGGTATCCACGCCGTTGGGGATGAGGTGAATTCGTTCTGGAAGGGTCCACCGGGCAACGTGCCGCGCCAACTCCGGCGTGGTCACGATCACACCATCGGCCATACGCAGCCCCAGCCGCTCCACAGCGGTCGCCAGGAAGTAACTTGTCCATCTCCGCGTGGGGCGTATGAATTCAGCATAACGATATCCATAAGTGGCCACGAAGGGCAACTTTAGGCGAACTTTGGCCAGCGCAGCGGGAATCACACCGGTCATCTGCATCACCCGTGCAACGTGGCAACGAGCCAGATCATCCCGGTAGCGCAATGGCAGCCACGGGCTGTAGAGTAGAGAGTGGAGTCCCCTCGGTCCTGGTCTCAACTTGCACCGTCGAGGTAGATCCCACTCCTCCTCGGCGTATGAAAAGTAAAGTACTTGCTCAAAGTGGCGGGCGTACATCGGCAGGTAGTGGGCAGTAAAGCGGTGGAGTTGCCCGCTGCGCGCCAGATCGCTCAAGCTGCCTCCCCGGTTGGGGAAGATGGCCAGGTTCATCGTCGTTTCTCGATTAACTCCGTATACAATGCTTCGAACTGGTCGAGAGAGCGGTCGGGATCAAAGCGTTGGTACAGCCAGGCTTGTCCCCGTTCTCCCATGCGGCGGGCCAGGTCAGAGTCGGTTAGCAACCGAACGATCGCCGTGGCCAGACCAGTCACATCGTGGCGGTCCACGAGTATGCCGGTCACTCCTTCAATCACCGTCTCAGGAATACCCCCGACGCGGGTGGCGACCACCGGTACTCCCACGCTCATAGCCTCTAACAACACACGTCCCTGGGCTTCAGGGGTAGCTGAGGGGAGCACCACCAGACGTATCTCACGCATCAGAGACAGTACCTGGGGATTCGGCAACGGCGACCACTGAATCACGTGCTGGCGCAACTCCGGACCGATGCTATCTTCTGCGTTGCCCCGGCCTACGAACAGGAACATCGCCTCTGGCGCGGCTGCAACGACCTGAGGAATCGCCGCCAGCAAGTCTGGCGTACCTTTGCCCAGGGACTGCTTGCCCACGTACAGCACTATTGACTGTCCACGCAGTTCGTCCGCCCGAGGCATACCGCCCCAATCGAAGGACGCTGGTTCGAGCGGGAGAGGAGGCAGATTATAGATCACCTCGGTGTCCGGCAGGTTGCTGTGAGGCGCGGTAGTGTAGACGGCGCGGATGCCCTCGGTGATAAACACCGCCCGGTCCATCCGGGCCAGTACAAAGCGGCGCAGGGCGAGATCCAGACGTTGCCACATCACCGAGTGCAAGAGAAAACGTATCCGCCGTTTCCAGGAGCGGCTGCCAACGTAGCGGTCGTAGAAGCGATGAGCGCAACGCCAATACTTGCGTAGCAGGTCGCAGTCGGCGGGTACGGTATCGGCATCCTGTACGCAGGTGGCGAATGGGCAGAGAGGAAATGTGTCACGGATAGTCACTAGGGCGGGCAGGCTAAGCATCTGCGCTGCCAGCCAGACGCCGGGCATACTGAACTTGTTCTGAGCGTGCAGCAGCGCTAGCTTCTCCGCTTTTGCGATCCGAACGATATGCCGGCCCGAATGGATGTAGAACCAGGGATTACCCAGGTGCCGGGTAGGTACCGGCTCCGTACCTTCCATCTTGGCCGGAAAAGGAAAGCGAAAAACGGAGCAGTCATTGAACTCCTCCCGGTCAGGCAGTTGGCCGTAGTTGGGTGTGATGACCGCGACCCGATGCCCTCGACCAGCCAACCCCTTGGCGAGTTGAAGGGTACTCCATTCCGCACCGCCGGGCGCAAAGGGTGGAAAGTACTCGTTGACCAGGCCGATGTTCATAGCTTGCGACCGATGCCGATAATGGCGGGACTAAAATCAGTCCATAACCGTCGTGCCAGCCGGGCCAGCGGGTGCCGTCCCAAAAATGGCCTTACCTCCGCCTCAAAGCCTGAATCGCGTAATAATTGACGCAGGTTGCGTGAGGTAAAGTCTTTGGTGTCGTGATCCAGGCGCTGCCGTCCGAGGGCGCACACAATCCTGGCTTTGAGTTGAGACTTGTTGGATGTGGTGACGATGAACTCACCTCCAGGTCTCAAAACCCGGTGGGCTTCAGCGAAAAAGACCCAGGGATTAAACAGGTGCTCAATCACCGTACGTGAGAACACCACGTCGAACGTGTTGTCGAGAAAGGGCATATTCTTGTTAAGATCAGCTTGGAGGAGCACTGTAAGGCCATTGGCCCGGCAATGCTCGATTAGCTCTGTTACTATCTCCAGGCAGATGACACCGTTTCCAGCGTCCTGAATCAGCCGAGAGAAATACCCATTGCCAGCACCTGCGTCGAGCACGAGCTTTCCCCTGGGAATCAGAAGCAGATCGTCTTGGCTGATGGGTACGACGGAATTCATCTAGGTTGGCTGGTCGCCAACGAGTGCTCTTGCGCCCTATGTAGTAGTCGCCGATCATTTCAGGATAGTTCTTGACGCTACTTGGTGGTTTCATATGATTTCTTTCCATCGAAACTCATGGTGTTTTGCGGCACCGCAATTGCCAGCCAGTGCTTTCCTGCGGATACTGTAGCGCGACCTTTCGCTTCCACTGGCTCAGACGCCGGTAGGCGCTCAACGACAGTCCACCCACAAAGTCAATCAAACCGGCCCACGGTGTGTCGTAGACTATGGGCACGAAATCACCCTCCACACGGAAACCACCCTCCTCCAACTCCGTCTCCAGTTCCTCCCGGCTATATTCGATCTTGTGATCGGGGTCGGAATAGTGAAAGAGGCCGGCGGCCTCCAAACGGCGTTTCCAGCTCGTTTCCCGGTTGGGGGCGGCCAGGAACACGACGCCATCATCGTTTAGCACCCGGCGTATCTCGCGCAAGGC
Organism: uncultured Anaerolineales bacterium; assembly: GCA_964393895.1. Classification (GTDB taxonomy): domain Bacteria; phylum Chloroflexota; class Anaerolineae; order B4-G1; family B4-G1; genus B4-G1. The sequence continues at coordinate 19,175 of CAYMWP010000077.1, forward strand.
GGCCTGGCGCCGGTGCAGATGCTCCAGCACGTCGAGGAAGAGCACCTTGTCGAAAGTGCCGTCGGCGAAAGGGAGACCGGTCTCGGCGCTGGCCTCCAGCAAGCGCAAGTTCTTCACGCCTTGCTCGGCTGCCAGCCGTTGACCTGTGGCTAACTGACGCTCGTCGTAGTCAAAGCCCACTATCAGTCGGCAACGCCCGGCGGCTCGCAGCGCGTGGGCTCCACTGCCGCAGCCCACGTCGAGCACTATGTCGTCAGGCTCCAGATATTCGGTGTACCAGTGGTGCCTGGCATCCAACCTGGTCAGGTGCTTGGGATGTATGTAGACGCTGGACTTGCCCGTCCACCTGGTCAAGCGCATCGAGGCCGACTTGAGCTTGACATTCAAGTATTGGATAGCGCGTAACCAGATACGTTCGATCATCGCCATCGCTCGTTATCCAACACCTGCCCGTAGAGTTCCACCAGCCTCCGGGCGACCATCTCCCAGCGAAATAATGCTTCAACCCGCCGCCGGCCGGCCTCGCCGAACTGCCGCGCCAACGGCTCGTCCTGGAGCAGCGTCACCACCCGCTCCGCAAATCGCCGCCGGTCGCCCAGTGGAGCCAGGAAGCCGGTCTTGCCATCAACGATGACCTCGGGCAGCGAGCCGACCGCCGTCGCCACCACCGGCTTGCCGCACGACATGGCCTCGCCGGTTGTCAAGCCGAACCCCTCCAGGCTGGAGGGATGGACGTACAGATCGGCCAGGTTGTAGAGCCGCACCTTATCCGCCTCCGGCACGTAGCCGGTAAAGATGACCTTGTCGGCGATGCCCAACTCCTTGGCCTGGCGGCGCAGCTTTTTCTCCTCGCTGCCTGACCCAGCGATGAGCAGGCGGGCCCTGTCTTCCATTTCGGTCACGACGTCGTAAAAGACCTCGAGCAGCAAGCCCACGTTCTTTCTGGGTTTCAAGCCACCCAGGAAAAGCAGAACCTTGCGGCCTGCCAGGCCCAAATCCGCCGCCAGCCGCTCGTCTTTCTGCTGCGGCTCGAATTCTCGAGCAATGCCCGCATAGATCACGGCTGCGTGGCCGATGTCCACCTGTAATTCTCTTGCCAACTGCTCGCGGGAGAACTGGCTGTCGGTCGTGACCAGGTCGCAGGACTCGATCACGCGCTTCTCAATCACCGGGTTGAGCCAGTTGTGGTCCACGTGATGATGATGGGCCACCACAGGCACCGGCAGCCGGTATCGCCGTCTGGCCCACAGCGCCGCCGGCCCTACAAAGCGCAGCGAGTGTGCCCGTAGCAGGTCGAAGGGCTGTTGGTCGTAGACTCGCTTGATGTACGGCGGAAACACCAGGTTGGAAACGTACCAGCGAAATCCCTTAGGCAGCCAGGTGCGGTGTATGTGCCAGTTAGGGACATTGGCCCAACAGAGAGCTCGGCCTGGCAATATGAGGTCAATCTGTACTCCCTCCAACGCCAAATGCTTCAATACTTCTCGCTCGTAAACCTCACCACCGGAGGAGGATTCAGTGGCCAGGCTCACGTGGGGGGAGCAGATCCTCAGAGGTTTCTCAGTCACTGCTCTCGTTCCCCGGCCACTCCACCACAAACTCCGTCCCCTCCGCCCGTACCTCCGGCAGCGACGATGAAGAGTCCTCAACTCCTATCCCCTCTTCCAGGCAGGTCAGGCGGAATATCTCCATCGCCTCGTCCTTGCCATTGACCCGCACCGCCGCGTAACCGCGCTCGCGCACGCTCGCCAGCGCCTCCCGCGCCGCCTGGCGCAGCTCGCGGTAGACCCGCAGTGAGACTTCCATATATTGCGAGGTCAGTTTGGCCTTGAGCGCCAGCCCCTCAGGCGTGACAAAGTACTTGAGCCGGCTGCGTTCCATGCGCGTCGCTTTGACGTAGCCCTTTTTGATCAGCCGCTTGAGGTACCAGTTGACGCTGCCCACCGCCGCGCCCAACTGGGCGGCCAGGTTGGCCTGGGTCGTCTCGGGGTTGCGCTCCAGTACCTCCAGGATGCGCAGTTGGCGCTCTACTTCCGACATTGGCCGCTCTCACGTCCCTGGCTCAATGATGCCCTCGGCCCAACGGACAACTGCCTCTGCGATGGTGATAGCCTCGTTGTACTCCTCCCACGTCACCGGTTCTGCGAGGCCAGGGTAGCGAGTTTCTACTGCATAGTCCGACAAACCTCTCGCTCGTTGAGCAGATTCCGGGATGCTCTGCCCAGCTTGTTCTACGAGTGTCAACAATTGCGCCAGATCGTGAACGTAGGGAAACCGCACGCCCAGGTGGATCAGCACGGCTTTGATAGCCTTCTCGGTTGCTTGTTGTGCATCAAAACACAAATCCTCCAGGTAAATTTCTGGAATTTCTGGTGATATGCTTGCTTTCGCCAGGTTGCTCCTGGCCCGATTTAACCACTCTCGTGGATCGTCGGGGGGAAACCGTTCATTGCGCATATATTACCTTCCCTTCCCGCAAAGCAGGCTCAATCACTAGAGCGAAAGAATCCTTGTACCGCTCAATATCCTCGGGAGTCACTACCACCACATCCACAGCCTGCCCTACCCCAAAGAGGTTCATATAGATATCCTGAGACAGCCGCCGCCGGTGGACGCCCGATTTCACCACCAGCAAGTCCACGTCGCTGTGCGGCCCCATCTCCCCCCGGACGGCAGAGCCGAACATTATGATCTTTTCCGGCTGCGCCACCTCGACGATGCGCCGGACGATCTCGTCCAGCACCTCTTGCTTTACCTGGCCCATTGCCCCTCTACCCCCTCGTCGCGCTGCCCCAGACAATTCACTCGTCTTGTTTCAATGTCGTTCTCAGATGTTCCACTATCTCGGACACGGAGAGCGCTTCGATTTTTACGTGACTCCTCGGATTTTCCAGCGGATGGAGATGCCACCCGCGAGCGTTGTCTCGATCTATTCCCCAAATCCTTTTGTTATTCCTCAGCCGTAACTGCTCAGCCTATTGCTCATTTAGACCTCCGAGGTCTCACCAAAGCACATTCGAGCGTGAAACATCGGTCATTTTCGACCTGTGCAGTGGGTGAATCAGTTGTCAAAGACCTCGGAGGTCTGTGTCCAAACCGGGATTGCCTGAGTAGTAACTCCGTTCGACCATATCTACAGTTGTCAGGGCCTGGAGCAGCTCGGAGACAAACCCTTCTCGGTCAGCAGGAAACCTAACTGAGGAGGCACTAGGATGTTGGATGCGTTTTGTGCGCTACGCTCCCAATCTGTTCTAGTTTCTAAGTACTACGACAATGTTAGATTTGCTCGTAGTGCTGCACGAAACGCAGTGAAGTGCG
>CAYMWP010000078.1:0-22284 GCA_964393895.1 uncultured Anaerolineales bacterium
CGGAAAGTGCTGCCTTTGGCTGTCCCAATCTAACCCAGGGCTTGTGCGCGCTAACAATTTATGTATCGCTGCACTAAGAAGACGGGGTGGGAGTAGCTGTAGCCGTCGGCGTGGGCGACGCTGGTATTGGGGACGGCGTCTCAGTGGGCAATGGGACGGTTGGAGAGAGCGTCGGGGTGGCCGTTGGGGTGGCCGTTGGGGTGGCCGTTAGGGTAGTCGTTGGGGTGGCCGTTGGGGTAGTCGTTGGGGTCGGTGTGGGCGGTGAAGGTGTCTCCGTTGGAGTGGGAGACAAGGTCGGGGAAGGGGTTAGTGTAGCCGTCGAGGTCGGCACTGGCGATGCTGTTGGTTGGGGTATTGGTGTCAAAGTCAGCGAAGGCGTCGCTGTGGGGGATGGCGTCCGTGGCTCTGGCCAATAGGGCAGCCAGAGCGCTTGACCCACATAGATATTGTTGTTGGGCAAGCAGTTGTATTGTCTGATGATTTCTACCGTGGTGCGCGTGCGTACCGATAGCGAGTAGAGCGTATCGCCGGGTTGCACAAGGTATCTTATCCAGGTTGATGGAGGCGTGCAGCTCCAGGACGGTTGGGGCGTAGCAGAAGGTGAAGGCTCGGTGGGAGTGATGTCGGTCAGTGTGGCCGAGGGTGAAGGTAAAGGGATCGTGGGCGATATCGGCGTGGTGGGTGATACCAGCACAGGGGTTGCCGTCTGTAGTGTGGCAGCAAGCGTAGGTTGAGCGGTTGCAGGAACCTCGGTTGGAGTCGGAACCGCAGGGTCTCTGGTGATAAGAGCGAAAACGGTGACAAAGAAGATAGAATTGATCAGAACGAGGCCTATGGCTATTAAAACCCATTCTTTCTTTGTCATGCTTGTTGCCTCTTCTGCAGAGCTTTTCCGCGGCGGTCGGGATGATGAAGGAGGTTGGTCCGTCGCGCGCCTACTGAATTTCTGTTTCGCAATTCTCGAACGTGTCGTTCCCTGGGCCGCCGATGCACACGTCGGCCCCGTCGCTGCCGTCAATGGTGTCGTCACCGCCGCCGCCCAAGATGCAGTCGTCACCCCCCAAGCCTCGTAGAGTCTCTGAGATGGCGCTGCCCAAAATCAGTGAGTTGGCATCGGTGCCGTCGCCGCCCAAGACGGTGTTCGTCAAGTTGAGACCATCGCACTCTGAAGGCTTGAGATCGTTTGCCGTGACCGCCCGACCAGTGCGCCCCAAGCCCGATTCCGGCACGGTGTTCTTGGCCGCGAACACCGAGATCATGCTTGCCAGGACAAGGAGCATTAGTCCTGCGGCGAATAAGCGAACTGCTCTGTGCTTGATCATCTTACGTTCGGTTAAACCTCTCAAACGCCGTCAGCCTGGAGGACGGTCGTACTCTGGAGTTGTCTATTGTTGCTATTTGAGGTTCGATAGCAGTAAAGCGCATCGGCGACTTGCACCAAATAGTAGCTCTCATTGCCACGGGTTAGATGAAGGATCATGCTGCCATTTGTTTCTGCTATCTTGGCCAGGCCATCTATTGAGCCTACGCTCACGATGCGGCGTTTTGTATTGGCTGCCAGGTTGCCATCCTGTACAGGAATCAGCATTGAGCCATATTTCAGTTGGATCTTGGCGGCTTCGCCTTGCCGCGCGGTGTAGAAAGCCACCATGCCCAACACCTCCGTCACGCTCACCGAGATAGTTAAAGCGGCCAGGGAAATTGCGCGGGCGGTCGAGACTTCCAGCTCGAGGCCCAGGATAGAGAGGGAATTGGGCTGGATTACGGTACGGCTCAACTTTCCAGACTGGGATGGTTTGAGAGGGTCTGTGTCACTAGCCACCAATTGTAACTGGAGGTCGCCGAGTTCGAAAACGAGACGCGGAGCGAATGTATCCTCCAGTGTCTGTCCTGCAATCTGTCCGTTTACCGAGACCTCCGATATGATCGCGATCCGATAAGTATTGCGGTGAATTTCCACTTGCTGCTCAAAATTGTCGAGCAGCGCCTGTATATCTGATAGGTAAATGGTGCTGGAAGTGGAGAAGGCACGGTCGAAGACGGTCTCCGGTTGGAGTTCAAGAGTCCGCTTCCACCCGTTGACCCCGCTGATCTCGGCAATGAGGCGATATACTCCGTGCACCGTCCCTGGCAAGTCTGTAGTCAGATTGTACTCAAAGCTGACTGTCATCTCGTCTGTCAAACGGCGGAATATCGGCTCACCCGGTTGTACGGTTTCCGAGTCATAGATGCCGGGGGGCACAGTGGCTGAGTAACTGAATGTCCCTGTTTGCCAGTAATCAATGTCCTCGGTAGTGGAGTAATGAGTGGGGCGTGTAAAGGCAAACACGGCCAACACCAGCGACGCTACCGCCAGAGTGCCTGAAGCGAGGAGGACGTCGGTGATGTTCGCGCTGATTGGGCGCGCCGATGAGTGACTAGCAGGCCGACGCTTGCGTTTGTTCTTTTTACCTTTGGATGGCGCAACTACTGTGCTCATGGCGATCATACCTATCACTGACGCTATAAGCGTCAGTATGTGGGGAGTGCGTACAGTTTCTACATAGCGCCCGACAACGGGCAAACGAACCCATAATTTGCCTATCAGTTCGTCTTGGGTGGGATGGTAAGGGTCAATGAAATCGTTGTGATCCCCTTGGAAGACGAAGCGATCACCTTCTTTCTGGATGATGCGGTGGATGACGGGCCCAACCTGTGGGTCGCGGTAAGCCACGATGTCGTTTACCTGGTACGCGGACGCCTGACGCAAAACCACCAAATCATCCCAGTCTAGGGTAGGCCACATGCTGTTGCCGCTGATGATGACATACGCGGTCTGACCTCCGAACTGGGCCGGAGCCAGGACCGCCCAGGCAATAACCAGGAGGACGACAAGAATTACGCTGGAGAGCGTTCGGGACTTGGGATGGTTTGTCATAAGCGTAATGAACTGTACGGCATTCCGACGTAAAGAGACGCGGCACACCAACATGGGTATGCCGCGTCTCTTGTGCGATTGTTCTGTTGGCTAATGCTCAGTGGTGCGATTTGATTACTCGGCTGCCGTCACTGTCAGTGTGTTCACGGTCGACACATCAATTGCCGGGCTGATGTCGCAAGCGGCGTGGTTGGACGCGTAGGTGCAGGTGTACCAGGATCCGCCACTGACCACCTGCGCTGCTACCGTGGAAGGCTCACCGGCACCGCTGGTCGGATTGATGTCAAACGCCACCTGTTCGACAGTGTCTGGGTTGGTATCGTTGAGCGTATAATCAACGTTGGTGATCGTGTAGCCGGTGATGGCTTCTGACCCCACACCTGCTCCAGTCTCGGGAACCACGTTGGCTGCGGCGAAGGCGTAAAAGAGCCCAACGAGCATTAGCCCACCAGTAACTGCTGCGAGAAGACGGAAAGGACGAAACATTTTTGACCTCCTAAAGTAGTGAATCTGATCTACCGCCCTATGCTTCCCATGTTAGCAGATATTTGCATACAAGTCTATGTTTATAATGTGCAGTTGCGTGCAAGTTTCGTGCGGGCCAATCATTTTTTTCGCCAAACTGTTGAAAACCTGGTCTGCCTGGCTTCCCTTCTCACAACTTTGAGTTTACCGGATCCCCATCCTGAAAGGTGCCTTGAGCTTGCCCAGACGACGCAAGGGCAAACATTCAAACCAGCTGGAATCTGGCAAATTTGGCTTACCCTTTATTAGAAAGCAGATTAAGGCAACCGTAGGTTGCACCAGATTTTTCGCAGATAAAGGCACGCAAAACCAGCGTCCGCCCCGCAGGGGCGCCATCGGCGTTGATCTGCGTCCTGGTTCCGAAAATCGTAATTTGCCAGTGTACAGAAACCAGATTAAAAATCAGTATAGCATAATTAACGAGATTGATTGTTACACGTCAATTAAGAATACGTTAAGCATTGGCAAAGTCTGATTTTGAAGTTTCACTACCGGACACTTTTTCAGAGGTGCCAAAATCAGTTACAGAGAGCAGAGAGAAGTCGCAGAGACACACCGAGATATTGAAAATCGGATCATTTGGCGAAGGAACTCTTCACACTGGTAGGTTCTCAAAAAACCTCAGCCTGTTTTCCGCACTTTATGATAGCAAGTGTTCGTAGTAAGGCACGGAACGAAGTAGAGTGCCATCGAACGCCACTCCGCTACGCTTCGTGGCTGACTACAAACCCCACCCACACGAGAAATCTCAAGTGCGAAATATAGGCTCAGTGTGTCTCTGTGGATTCTCCGCGAATCTCTGTAATCAAGAGCTTGGCAAAAGTGTAATGTCTTTGGATCTCTTGATGTCCTTTGTGCTCTTTGGTTGACGATATGAATGGCCTGAACGCTTACTAGATTGTTGTTAGCTCCTCATCCGCTGGCCGATCGCCCATAGCCGGGCGGTCTCCTTAGCCTGTTTTCCGCACTTTATGATAGCAAGTGTTCGTAGTAAGGCACAGAACGAAGTAGAGTGCCATCAAACGCCACTCCGCTACGCTTCGTGGCTGACTACGAACCCCGCCCACACGAGAAATCTCAAAGTGCGAAATATAGGCTTGGGTGCAAGAGGCTTTACTGTCCCCAACGTCTTTGCCAGCTAAAAGATGCGGATCGTGAGGTCGGTGGCAAAGGGGGGTGTGCGTGCAAGACAGCGCCGACGTCGAGCCGTTGCCGGTACACTTCCAGGTGTATCCACGTCTCGTACGTGGGACGCAGCCCCAGCCGGCCCTCGATTAGATGTTGCCGTCGCTGGAGCGAATCAACCCCTGGTCGGCGACGACGCGCGCCACGCGAATGATTTCCTGGCGCAATCTCCTGTTTCATAGCCCCTCCGTAAATGATTCTCGGCGAATGACGGCTCCGACCAATCTGTAGTATACTCAACTCGAGGCCAGCGGTCAAACGAAAGTTGACCGTTCCGCAGGAGCTGCTACAATGTGAGGTGACAGGTGGAGGCGATTATGACAGAGGACAAAGCACTCTGGCGTGAGGCGCTGGCCCATTACCGGGCCTGGAACGAAACAGTGTCTGCCGCCCGCGCGGCGGAGTTGCACACCGTGCGCGTCGGCAACCGCCACTTGCTCTCCCGTGATTATCGAGTTCCTGGTCGGCCTGGAGCCGGTAGCCAAGATTTCCTATTGAAGGAATGTTACACTTGTTGTATCATTGTAGCGGAGGGTGTTCAAAATGCTCAAGCGAACGTTATCGGTCTGGTCGGTTTTTCTATTGCTGCTGGTTTCCAGCGCGTACTTGGCCCGCGCCGAGGGGCTGCCTGTCCCGACCTCGTCCCGGCCCGGCGACGGTTCGGAACTAGGTCTTTTTTCGCTCACAGTGCGCCCGGATGGGACGTGGGAGGGCAAAGCGCGTTTCTTTACCGCTTCCCTGCCGGCGTTGTCTGCTCCAGGTGCTTTGGATGCCCAAGTTGAACAGGAGGCAGCCGCGATTTTTGGAGGTCATGGGGTTCGCTATGCTTTGAGCGAGAAAGAGGACGGCGATTACACCTTTTCCCTGGCGGGGGAGGATGCGCGCGAGATCGTCGAGATGGCCCTGACCGCGTCGCACGCCGTGAAGCGGCTCGACGGCCCGGTGGCTCTGAACTTGGGTGGGCTTGCCAGCGCGGGGCAGACGGTCGCACTTACGTTGACGGCCAACCCGTCCACCGGGTACACGTGGGAGATGGATGATTTGCCCGGAAGCGCTCTTTTCCAGGTGAACGGCGTGGAGACACGCCAGATTGCGCCAGGGTTGGGCGTCCCGGCCCGGCAGATCATCCAGCTCGAGGCTGTGGAGACGGGCCATGCCGATCTTTGCCTGCTCTACCATCGCCCGTGGCAGACCAGTGCTTTCCCGAGGTTGGTGATCTCTATCCAAGCCGAGGGGTTGAGCCTCGCCGAGACCTGTGCGGCGCTCAGTGCGCCTTTGCCGCCCTCTCTTTCCGGCGACGGTTTCAGAACCCAGGAAGAAGAGCCGCTCAATCGCCTTCAACAGTTCACTCCTCTCTCCTCCGTTCAGAGCCTTCCCAGCGCCTACAACTGGTGCGACGAGCACGGTGGGTGCACGAGCGTCAGGGACCAGGGTTCCTGCGGGAGCTGCTGGGCTTTTGGCACTGTAGGTCCGCTGGAAGCGCATCTCCAGGCGGCGGGTCAGACGACCGACCTGGCGGAACAATATCTGGTTTCCTGCAACGCCGATGGCTGGGGCTGTGATGGCGGCTGGTTTGCCCACGATTACCACGACTGGAAGAAACCACCGAGTGAGCTGGATGCAGGAGCGGTCTACGAGTCGGCGTTCCCCTACGTGGCGAGCGACGTCGCCTGCGCAGGGCCGTACACTCATCCCCACAAAATCGCCGACTGGCATTACGTTGGAAATTGGGGCGACACCCTCAGCGTGGACGCGATCAAGCAAGCCATACGCGACCACGGCCCGGTCGCGGCTGCGGTCTGCGTGAACGGCGCTTTCCAAAACTATGACGGCGGCATCTTTGACCCCGGCACGTCCTGCAATGAGATCAACCACGCCGTCGTCCTGGTGGGGTGGAACGACGCCGAGCAGACGTGGACCCTGCGCAACTCCTGGGGCAGCGGTTGGGGCGAGGACGGCTATATGCGCATCCGCTACGGCGTACACCAGGTGGGCTATGCGGCGAACTATGTCGTCTACTCGCCCAGCGCGCCCTTTGTTGCCACGGACTGGGTCTACCTGCCGTTGGCCCTGCGAGACCTGGAGGCAACTCCGGACTACCACCTGTCTAACGGCGACTTTGAGAACGGACGAGATGGCTCTTGGAGCGAATCGTCCAGCAACGGGTGGGCCCTCGTCGTAGATACGTCGGGTCTGCCCGTGTCTACTCATGGGGGGAGCTGGGCCGCCTGGCTGGGCGGGGATGACAACGAGATCGCTACCCTGTCCCAACAAGTGACCATCCCCTCGAACGCTACCACGCTCGACTATTGGTACTGGATCGGCTCGGAAGATGCGTGCGGGTTCGATTATGCTTACGTCCGCCTGGGGACGACGACACTGGCGACCTATGACCTCTGTGGGTCTGACAACACCGACGGCTGGGCGTATCAGCAGGTTGACGTCACGGGCTGGCGAGGCCAGACGGTGGAACTGCGCTTTGTCGCCGAGACGGACTGGATCCTGAACAGCAATTTTTTCCTGGACGACGTGAGCTTTGCGACGACCACAAACCCCCTGATTTCTCCTATCTGGCCCGCTCCACCGGCGGAGACAGTGATCAATGCGACCATCCCCAAAAGCATACAGTAGCGCCAGTGCACAGCGCCAGGTTTGCTTGACAATACAGAACATTTGTGCTACACTCTCGCTAGAGTGACATCTCGACACAGAGAGGAGGTAGCAAATGGCCAAAGACGGACGTGAAAAGGCGTTGGACGTGGCGCTGGCGAACCTGACCAAGCGCTTCGGCGAGGGAGCCATCATGCGGTTGGGGGAGGCGACCCATCTGGAGGTCGAGACCATCCCCACCGGCTCGCTGGCGCTCGATTTCGCCCTCGGCGCGGGCGGCATACCGCGCGGTCGCGTCACCGAGGTCTACGGGCCGGAGGGGGCGGGCAAGACCACCCTGGCGCAACACATCGTCGCCGAGGCGCAGAAGCGGGGCGGGACGGCCGCTTTCATTGACATGGAACACGCCCTCGACCCGGCCTACGCGCGGCGCTGCGGCGTGGACGTGGACGACCTGCTCATCTCCCAGCCCGACACCGGCGAGCAGGCGCTCGAGATCGCCGAGACGCTGATCCGCTCCGGGGCGGTGGACGTCATAGTGGTGGATTCGGTGGCGGCGCTGGTGCCCCGGGCCGAGATCGAAGGGGAGATGGGGGACTCGCACCCCGGCCTGCAGGCGCGTTTGATGAGCCAGGCGCTGCGCAAGCTGAGCGGGGCGATCAAGCAATCGAACACGGCGCTGATCTTTACCAACCAGTTGCGGGAAAAGATCGGGGTGATGTTCGGCAATCCGGTGACCACCTCTGGGGGGCGGGCGCTCAAGTTCTACTCCTCGGTGCGGTTGGACATCCGGCGCATCCAGTCCATCAAAGAGAAGGGAGAGGTGATCGGCAACCGGACGCGGGTGCGGGTGACCAAGAACAAGGTGGCGCCGCCGTTCCGGGTGGCCGAGTTCGACATCATGTACGACGAGGGGATCAGCCGGGCGGGAGACCTGCTGGATATGGCGGTGGAGTTGGACGCGATCGAGAAACGGGGTTCGTATTATTACCACCAGGGTGAAAGTCTGGCGCAGGGGCGGGAGAACGCCAAACAGTTCCTGCGCGAGCATCCCGACGTCGCTGACCAGATCGAGTCCGCAGTGCGCGGGCAATTGGCGTTGGAGAGCGCGCCCCTGCCAGACGGCAGAGATTCCAACGAGGACGAAACTCCAGAGGCCGAAACGTCTACCGCATCCAACGACGAGTCGCCAGGGGAGCACAAATCGCAAGACGATTGAAGATGCCAAGCGCGGCAAGTATCACCGCCACTGTCCGCACGCTCGCCGCACGAGGGCCAGAAAGAGTGATGCGCGGTCACACGACTTGCCGTTCAAAAGCGCGGGTGAAGGAGGTACGGAAGCGCGGCGGGAGGTGCTCGCCGCCTAAAAACTCGCTCAACCGCCGAGCCTCGTTCTCCAGTAACGCTCGTTCCTCCTCACTCACCGACTCGAAGAGGCCATAAATCACTTGGGTGTGTTTCAAGGTTGGGCAAGACCTCGGAGGTCTAATGAGATGCGTTCTCAGGCTCAAAAACTGTCCAAATCGGCGGTTTTGGGCGAGCACAAGCTCGGCAGAGACCTCCGAGGTCTAGGGTCTCTACTGAAACGAAACACACCCCAATCACTTTCCCATCATCCTTGCGCTGTCCCCAGGCCCCCACCGCCCGGCCATTGACCCAGACGGTAGGTGCCGCGTTCCCCGCCCGGTCGAAGAGCTTGGCGCGGTGCTCCGGCGCGAGAAAGCGATCCCGGTCGCGGTAGCCCATGATGTAGGGATTGAGACAGGGAAACAGATGTGCACTGCTCGTACAAGGCGGTTTCCAGCGCCTCCCGTTGGAAACCGGTCACACGCGCCCACAGGGAGAGGTACGGGCTGACCGGGTCGGTTCCGTGCAGGGCGACGACGGCGCGGGTGGCCTGCAATACGTCCAAAGCACGAGAAGCTGTCAAGAGGTGTTGCTTGTGCGCCAGGTAGCCGTTGACCGATGATGGCTCGAACGAGAAACCTGTGTCACTCTCCAGGGCAGACAGCAGCGCCTACTCCTCCCTGCCCCACTGCGGCCAGTAGTTGTGCAGCCACTGGGAGGGCAACGTGTCTATGAACTGCGGTTCACCGATTCCATCGGGGTTGATGACCATGAGCCTCGTCTCTCCACCGTCATAAGCGTAGGCGCAAATTATCTCCCGACCGTCGTGATTCCAGAACACGTCCACATGATCCAGTCGCCGCTCGAAGGAGTGTACCACCCGAGGATCAGTCCCGTCGCAGTTGATGACCCATATCTCACGAGTACGAGGGGCCGGCGTACATTCGTGGCCCACGAAGGCGATCTGCTGGCCATTGGGCGCCCACTTTAACTCGCCACCGCAGAGCTCGCCCGCTTTGCCAAACAGCCGGTGCGGTTCTGAACCATCCGGGTGAACGAGCCACAGTTCCTGATCGCGGTTAAAGGCGATCCACTCCCCGTCAGAGGACCAGTCCGGGATGAGGTCGGATGTATCGCTGCCGGTGATCTGCCTCAGATTAGAGCCATCGGCGTTGATGACATAGAGACTGTGGCGGCACGGTTGCGTGGAGCCGAGAGCCGGAGCGGCGTCGAAGACGATCTGCTGTCCATCTGGTGACCAGGAGAGACTATCAATCTCCTCAAACTCCAGATCGTCGGTCACCTGGGTGAGCTGGTCGGTGTGGGTCTCGTACACACAGATCTGAGGAGGTGTCACGTCTTTGCACGGGAGAACGAACTTGCCCACAGACGGCGCTACGATGTCCTCAAGCGGCGGCACCATGGCCCTCTCAGGAGTCGCCGTGCCAAAGAACATGAGTGCCTGCATAATGGCGACGGCCAGGAGCAGTACGCCGCTCCCGATCAGGGCCAATCTCACGCCGACCGTCCGCCAGCCTGACGGGCGATGTTGGGCGGGTGGAGAGGGGGACGTCACCTCCGCTTCACTGGCCTCGTGAGTGATCGTTTGATCCTCGATCCGGCCGGGGCGGGGCTCCCTATGGCGGATCTGCTCGTACAGCCTGGTGGTCTCTTCCGCTGGCTCGACACTCAATTCCTCGGCCAGGGCACGCCGGCAGGCCTCGTACTGGGCCAGGGCGGCCCCTCGCTGGCCGTCCAACGCCAGCAAGCGCATCAATTGCCGGTGGGCCTGCTCTTGCCAGGGTTCCAGTTCGACCCGCCGCCAGGCGTAGGGTAGGGCGCGCCCGTACTGGCGGCGTTCCTCGTAGGTCGTCGCCAGATGGCGGAGCGTGGACATCGCTTGCCGGCGGAGCTGTTCCCTTTTGAACAGCACCCATTCCTCGAAAGGCGCGCTATCGCCAACGTAGAATCCCTCCAGGAATTCTCCACGATACAGATCAATCGCCTCCTCCAAATCGCCATCGGTCCGCCTCGACGGTTCCAACCGGTTGGTGAACGCCATCACGTCCACCCAGGACTCGCTATCGCCGTTGAATTGGATCGTCTGGCGGGAGACGTGGAGAAACGGCGGCGTGGCCTGTCGATCGCCGATGGCCTGGCGCAGGTTGTAGAGGGCGTAGCGCAGGTTGCTGCGGGCGTCCCGGTTGGGCCGTTCGGGCCACAATAGACCCGCCAGCTTATCGCGGCGATGAGGCCGGTCCGCCTCGACCGCCAGATAGGCCAGCAGCGCCCGGACTTTGTCGGATTCAAAGGCAGTGACGGGGTTTCCATCCAGCGCGGCCTGGAAAGGTCCCAGCAAAGAAAGAGACAGGTGTGCCATTGCGCCCCTCGAATAGACTCTGTGCTGGGGGGAATTATATAGCATTGAGGAGAATCTCGCAATCTCCTCGCGCTGGCCCCGTGGTCGTTACCCCACGTTTATCCCACGTTTCCCTCGCGTTTCCCCCACGTCCACGTGGTACATTGCACACAGCAAGACGCGGATGGAGCTATGGCTGAGGAGCAACCGGATTATCTATCGTACCTGTTGCGGCTCTGGCGGGTGAGCGGCGATGAAGGATCTCATCGCGGCGATGAAAAATCTCATCGCGTGGGGAAAAAGGTGATCTGGCGGGCTTCCCTCGAAAGCTCGCACGTCGGCGGGCGCAAAGTCTTTGCCAGCCTGGACGATCTGTTCGACTTTTTGCGGGAGCAAACCGGAGAGCAGGCAGAGGATACAGTGAAAGAGCAGCCGGGATACCTATCGTACCTGTTGCGCCTCCGGCGGGTGGGCGACGAGGGAGATTCCCATCGCGTAGGAGGAAAAGCCGTATGGCGGGCCTCTCTCGAAAGTGTGCACACCGGCGAGCAAAAAGTCTTTGCCAGCCTGGACGATCTGTTCGGCTTCTTGCGAGAACAGACCGGTCTGTCGCCAGACTCCTAGCGGGTGCAGCGCCGGCTCCGACAGCAGAGTTCTCGGAACGTGCTCGGAGCCCCGTCCCCGGGGCGACCCCGCGACAGGGGCTGAGAGCGTCTTCAAAGACTTGCCGAGAAAGCTCGAGAGAAGAAGGAGGTGATTTGTATGCCCTAGAACAAGCCACGCAACACCCAACATGCAATATGTAGTCTAACAAGGAGAAAAAAAGATGAACGCCAAAAGAACAATCGTACTGGTTACTGTGGGTGCACTGGCGCTGGTGGTTCTGCTGCTGGCAGCCGCCGGCGCGTGGGCTGGGCCGGAGGAGCACAGCCTGGCAGCGCCGCTGGCGCCGGCCGGCGTCGTCTCTGACACCATCTCGTACCAGGGGCGGCTGCTGGATAGCAGCGGCAACCCCGTGGACGGCACACGGACGATAGACTTTCGCCTGTATGCGGATGCGAGCGGCGGGATGCCGTTGTGGTCTCAATCCGGCAGCGTCACGGTGGAGGATGGGCTGTTCGCTGTGAACCTGAACGTGAATCCGGCGCACTTTGACGGGCGAGCGCTGTGGCTGGGGGTGCAGGTGCAGGGGGATGCTCAGGAGATGGCGCCGCGCCAGCCGCTGTTGCCCGTCCCCTATGCGCTCTCACTCCGGCCGGGGGCCGGGATCAGCGGCACCTTGCCAGGAGTTCCAACTCTTAACATTGTGAGCGAAGGCATCGGCCTCCACGCCGAGACCACCAGCTCTGCCGACCCACGCGACCCGGCTATCGTAGGCATAAACCTCGTGGCCGGGCCTGGTGTGGAAGGGCAGAGTGTGTACGGATTTGGTATTCTCGGCTCCAGCGTCAATGGGCCAGGCATATTCGGTCAGAGCATCACCGGCACAGCGGGCGTCTTCACCAGCACTCTCGGCTATGGCATCGTCGTGGATAGCGCCGGCCTGGATGGCTTGCGCATCTTTGACAGGGTCGGGCCGAACTATATCAGTGCCGGCAGTGATGGCGCACTGGACTTTAGGGTGACCAACACCGGCACTGTCTACGCCAACGGCGGTTATCACTGCGACGTGGGCACCGGCAGCGAACCCGGAACCTGCATCATACAGGGCTCTCCCGCTGACTTTGCCGAGATGCTCCCTGCCCGCAGGGGGTTGGAGGCTGGCGACGTGCTGGTCATCGGCTTGGATGGCAGGCTGGCCCGCAGCAGCCAGGTCTATCAGTCCACAGTCGTCGGGGTCTATTCTGCCCAGCCCGGCTACCTGGGCGGCGGCGAACACCAGGGGAGTGAGGATTACGCCCCTCTGGCTATGGTCGGCATCGTCCCGGTCAAGGCCAGCGCCGAGAATGGCCCCATCGCTCCCGGCGATCTGCTGGCGGCCTCCGCCACGCCTGGCCACGCGATGAAGGCCGGCTCCAACCCTCCAGTCGGCGCTGTCATTGGCAAAGCGCTGGAAGGGTTGGACGCGGGCAGTGGCATCATCCTGATGCTGGTGACGCTCCAGTAGGAGGTGGGAAGATGCGAGATGCAGGATGCAGGATATGGGGCGAACGGTTCAGTATGAAACGCGAAGCGATCCTGGTTCTGATCGCCTGCCTACTGGTCGTAGCCGTTCCCGTGCTGGCGCAATCCTCGGACAACTATGATCTTTCCTGGCACGTGATCGCCGGGGGCAGCGGGCGGATGGAGAGCGCAGCAGGACACAGGCTGCTGGGCAGCGCCGGCCAATCGCTGGTCGGGACGACGATGACCAGCGGAGGGCACTCTCTGTGCAGTGGCTTCTGGTGCGGCGCGGTGGAGCAGTACCGCGTCTACCTGCCGCTGGTGATGCGCAACTTTTAGAACAGTGGATTCCAGGACAGCAATGGATGGGCCGGGAGAGGCCGCAATGCCCCAGCCCGGCCCGATCCATCAGCCACCGAAAGCACTACGTCCTGGTCCGTCGCTACTCCTCCCGTGCGACGGCTTGCAGCAGCCGCAGCGCGTCGAGTGTGACCCACTTGCTGGGCCGGTTGCGCTTCTCCAGCGGCCAGGTGCGGGAGACGGAGCCGCAGATGCGGCGCGTCCCGGCCCTCGAGAAGCCGCCACTCTCGTGCTGGCCGAAGCGCAGGCAGGAGTCGCAACCGGCGGCCGTGCGCCCGTCCGGTTCCAGGCCCAGCATATGCAAAATGCTCAGCACGCCCACCGCTCCCTGGGCGGTGTAGGGTTTGGTCTCGTCGTCGCCCCAGTGCCCTCTGGGATGCTGCCGGGCGAACAACTCTTGCACCCAGGGCTGTTGGGCGATGGCCGCCCGGGTCTCTACCACCTCTGGGTCAACGGCGGGCCGGTCAAGGAGGTTGGTCAGCGTCCAGAAGCGGACCGAGGGATTCTCTGGTTCCAGCAGCCAGGGAAGGGGGGCGTCGTGCAGAACGTCAGCCCACTTTTTGACCATCCCGGTTTCCGCGAACTCTTCTGA
This sequence comes from uncultured Anaerolineales bacterium, assembly GCA_964393895.1. GTDB lineage: Bacteria > Chloroflexota > Anaerolineae > B4-G1 > B4-G1 > B4-G1. Next base: position 13,999 of record CAYMWP010000078.1, read on the forward strand.
GCACCCTCATCGCCCGCAGCGTGACCCACTTGCTGGGCTGGCCCTTCACCTCGACGTCGGCCCACATCTTGCCGTTGTAGCTGTACTCCATCTTCCAGCGCCCCTGCTCGTCCTGCTTGGAGAGCACCAGTTCGATTGCCTCGTCCAGGCGCGGGTCGTCCCCGCAGCCCGCTTCGACCAGCGCTTCCAGGTTGAGCAGCACGTCGGTGACATAGCCCAGCGGGTAGCCGAACTTGAGCCAACTGGAGCTGATGTGCTCTTTGTGAGGATAGTCGGCGCGGGCGACGTCGTAGCTGAGCAAAAAGTCGGTGCTGGTCTCGATGGCGGCCTCGACGGCGGGGGTGCGTTCAGCGGCGGGCACGCGGTTGAGCGCCCACAATGCCCGCACTGCGCCCCAAGCGCAGGGCAGGCCATAATTGGCGGAGCAGACAAAGCCGGGAGCCTGGACGCCTCCCTTGCGGTACCATTCGTATCCGTCGCCGGTGATGGAACGGGCCAGGGAATCAACCGCCCGACCCAGCCGCTCGTCCCCCCAGTAGCCCAGGTCGAGCAGCGCCCGCACCACGTTGCCCCACAGACAATGGATGGCCCCGCTGGGCCGGGCGTCAACATAGCACGAGAAAGCGCCGGTTTCAGCCTGGGAATGAGCGAGAACATACTCAATGGCCTGGCGTACCCGCGCGTCCCGCCCGGTGGCTCCCAACTGAGCCAGGAAGAGCACAGACCACAGGGTGGAGCGATACTTGGGGGAGTAGCCACCACCGGGCTTGACCCAGTAGCCCTCCGGGTACTGGGCGTCCAGGATGGCCGGAACGGGGCCGCTGCGCATCACGGCAGCCCGGGCGGCGATCACCTCGGGGTCATTGAGCGGGCGACCCAAGAGATCGCGCAGCCCAAAGTGGCGCACACCGGGGTTGGCTTCGTCCGGCTCCAGCAGCCAGGGGAGCGGGTCGGGTTTCACGTTTACCCTTCGGCCTCTATGACGGCCGCGGCGTAATCCAGGGCGGAAGCGGAGAGAGTCGCCAGGATGGAGAGCAATTTGGCGTCGTTATTGGTGAAATCCTCCCCGGAGCGCTTGTTGAGCACTTCGATCACGCCCAGGACCCTGCCCCGCGCGGCCAGTGGCACCGCCACCAGTGCGCGGGTCTCAAAGCCGACTTGCTCATCCATGTCGCGCAGGAAGCGCATGTCGGTGAGAACATTGTTGACGACGACAGGTTTGGCGTTCTCGGCCACCCAGCCGGCGATGCCCTGCCGGCGGTCGAAACGGATGCCGGGCAGCGTCTCGCGCACAGCGCCGTGCACCAGCACGAAAACTAGTTCGTCGGTCTCCTCGTCAATCAGCATCAGCGAGCCATCGGCGGCATCCAGCAGTTCCAGGGCGCAGAACAGTGTATCGTCCAACAGGGCCAGGAGGTCTTGCTCGGGCGTAAAGTGATGGACAGTCTCCTGCAGGCTCTGCAGGGCGTCGAGATAGCGGCGCAGGGCGCGAATCTCGTCGGTCAACAGTTGGTTCTCGTCTTTGAGACGGGAGCACTCGTGTTGGAGAAAGCGTATGAGTTGGGTGGTGTCTTCAGCTGGCATAATTCCCTCCTATTCCGCTACTTGAGCGTTTCACTACCTCCGCCTGTGCCAGGCCGGGAACTGGCCGTCTTGACCACGTACAACGCCTGCCACGTCACCCATTTGCTGGGCCGGCGACGCTTTTCCAGTTGCGTCCACGTGCGGCTGCCATAGGGACTGGCGCCGTTCCAGCGACCGTCGTCGCGGCGCCGATCCTTCAACCATTTTACTGCCTTGCGGAAGGTAGGTTTGGCGTTCAGGTGACCCAGGTCGGCGAGAGCGCGCAGGGTAAAGAGCACGTCGGCCTGGTAAAAGAGCGGGAAATTGAGCCGCTCCCACAGTTTGTGGCGCGGGCCACTGCTGGGATAGCTTCCCTCGCGCAGTTTGAAGCGACCCAAGAAACGGACGCCGTTATCAATCGCCTTCTGGATGGCATCGCTGTGCCCGCTGGCGGGAACTCGCCCCAGGCCCCACAGCGCCCGCGCCGCGCCCCAGGCGCAGGGCAGGTCGTCGTTGAGGGGACAGCGCCATTTGCCCGCGATTCCCGCATCCGCCAATTCTGCCTCGAATTGTCGCACCCGCTCGTCTCGCCCGTGACCGAGGGCGTGCAGGTAACCGATCAGATTGCCGTGAAAGCAGGGCCATACGGTGGAGCGATCCTCGTCGTGCACTTGGCCGATCATACGTTGGCAGGCGGCAGCGATGCGCTCGTCCTGCCCGTCGGCGGCGAGTTCGGCCAGCAGGAGCAGTTGCCAGTGAGTGGAGGTATATTTGTAGGTGTAGTAGCTCCGCTCCCCTTCCCAGCGACCGTCGCCAGCGTAGTGGGAGAGTATCTCGGCCGCCGGCCCGCGCTCCATTATCTCCCGGCGCATCTCGATCACCGCTGCGTCTTTCTCCGCTCGACCGAGCAGCTTGGTCAGCGTCCAGTAGCGGACCGACGGGTCAGAAAGGTCCATCAGCCACGGGACAACGTCAGAGTATAGCACCTCGATCCAGTCCATTGCTCAATCCCTCGTGCAATTCAGATTCGAGCCTGCCCTTTAGGGAACTGTACACCAACTGGACGCGATTGTCAACTTGTGGCCGTTAGGGTAGGCACACGCACCCGGCAGAAGAACACGGATGCGCAGGATTTGTGGATCAATCGGCCGGGGCGACTGCACCGTAGCCGCGATGTATCTTTTCAAAAAGGTAACTGCTCAACCTGACCCAGACCTCCGAGGTCTAGAGTGCCTGTGTAGCTTCCAAAGACCTCGGAGGTCTATAGCCTGAGCAGTTACTCACAAAGTTGGGGTGCAAGAATACTCGAGGCTCCTGACCCCTGTCCCGGGGGCGGGTTCGTAGGATTGATCTTGCTCCTGAGCCGCCCCCGGGACGGGGGCTTGAGCGACTTCCCCGTTAGCGCAGTCGCAGGTAGTCGGGGGCCTCGTCCCAGGGATAGATCTCGGTCCCTTGCGCCGCCGCGCGAATGGCCGGGTTATCTGAATAGTGACCGCGTCGTTCCGGGGAAATCAGTTCCGCGATGTGGCGCATGATCTCGTGGCCGATCTCTTCCAACTGGCGACGGCGCTGTCGCCCCCGGCCGGTGGCGCGGAAGGGGCCAAATGGTTTGCCTATCCGTACCGTGACGCGGGCGCGTCGCCACTGGCGCAAGCGCGGAAAAACGTCTAGCAGGCCATCAAAGCCCATCGGCAGGATCGGCGCGCCCGTGCGGACGGCCAAGAAGGCCGCGCCGGGCCGGGCTGGTCGCAGCACCGTCGCCCAGTTGCCGGCCTCGGGAAATATGCCCAGCACGCCGCCCTGCGCCAGCACTGCCTCCGCCGCCAGTAGCGCGTCCCGCGAGGCCGTGCCCCGGTAGACGGGGTAGTAGCCCCACAGCTTGGGGATCCACGTTACCCAGGCGGGCGCGTTGGGCATCCGAAAGCCCCCCACGAACTCTACCGGCCAGGGGGCAACTCGCACCATCGCCACCGGGTCAATAAAGCTAAAGTGGTTGGCGACGGTCAGCAGCGGGCCTTTCTGGGGCATGTTCTCTTGCCCGATTATTCGAATGTCGGTGAGCGCCGCGAAGGCGAGTTTGCTCAAGTGGTGCAATAGAGCGCGAATCAAGCGCCGGCGCGGGTAGCGGATCTTGGTCATAGTTTCCCTCAGTTCCCAAGACCTTTGGGGTTTCAGAAAACCCCAAAGGTCTGCTTTTTGAGCGCCGCTGCCCCCCAAACGGTCAGGCACAGCCAGGTGACTACACTCACCGCCAGGCCCGCACGCCAGGTCCACGGGGCGAACTCTATCCGTACTATGTGCTCGCCCGGCGGCACTGGAACCGCGCGGAAGGCGTAATTGGCCCGCAGCAGTTCGACCGGTGCACCGTCCACCGCCGCCCGCCAGCCGGGGTAGTAGACGTCGCTCAGCACCAGGAGCGCGGGCGCAGGTGTGGTCACGGTCAACGCGACCTCGTTCAATTCGTAGCGCGTGAAAGAGACGCGCGGCTCCTCGTCGCCGGGGTCAGAGGCCAATGGCTCCCCTCGTTCCAGAATCACCACTCGACTGGGGTCGAACTCTGGCGCGTGGATTGCCTGCCAGGCCGCGGCGTGATCGGTCACCACCTGCGAGCGGTAGACGAGGAAAGCGCGAGGCAGCGCGGCGGTGTTCAGGTAGACGTCAATCTGTGGATTCTCGGTATAGACCGGCGCCAGCCGCTCGTCGCCGGGCGGGTCGTCCTTGCCGGCCAGGATGTACTTGACGCCAAGCAAGTTGTAGAGCGGCGCTCCTCGCTCCCCCATCGCCCAACGGTAGGCCTGGTAGGGGGCCAGTTCCAGCGGGTTGTATACGCCGCCAACGTCGTATAGGGAGTGAGCCAGCGCAGCGTCGGGCTGCCAGGCGCCGGTGGTCGCCTCCACGCGGGAAAGGCCGCCGTTCTGCCGCACGAAAGCGGCGACGTCCTGGTGGAGAAAGCCCAGCGTGGGGTCGTTCGGTTCGGTCTCCAGCGTGGAGCCTAGCCCGACCAGGTCGGCAGCCAGGAGGAGTGGGAGCAGCCAGGCTGCCCAGCGGAAGCGGTGGGCGAGCCATACGAGCAGGCCGCTGAGCGCGAGCAGCGCGGCGGCGATGAGGATGCTGGCAGTGGCTTGCGGTACGCGATCGGGCGGGGGCAGCGTCCGCGCCTGCGGCAGTCCCACGGCCAGGAGCACCGCTGCGGCGGCCAGGGCGGCCGATCCGGTCCAACCGGCGAAGCGGCCTGCGCCACTCTGCAAGAGCCGGTCGAGGCCATAGGCCGCCAGCGCCGCCAATCCCAGGTCGGCCAGCAAGATCAGGCGCGCCGGGACGCGCACCTGGTCAAAGGTAGGCGCGTAGCGATAAAGCAGCCCGTAGAGTGGCGTGTGGCGGCCCATCGCCAGAGTGAAGGCGAGGGGCGTCAGAATGGCAAAGAAAGCAACAGGGTAGCCCTTGGCGTGAGGTATGGGAGGTAAAACGTAATGCGTAAAACGTGATGCGTAATGCGTGGTGCGTGATGTGACGGCGGCCACTGCCAGCGCCAGCGCAGCTATGCCCACGTATCCCACCTCGACGCGCTCCCAGGGGGCCCAAAAGCCAGCCGGGCCGCGCCCGTAAAAGCCGGGGGCCAGCAGGCCGATCAATGCCCGCGGCGGCAGGGAGTAACGGGTCGCTTCGTCGTAGGTCAGATGGCTCCGGCCGGTGTGCCCGGCCATCTCCCAGGCGGGGAGCAGGGCGAGGGCTGCGCCGCCTACCCCCACGGCGACGATGAGGGCCGCCAATCCCAGTGTGCGCGCGCGTCGCCGATCCACCGCCAGGCGGTAGAGCAAGTAGAGCGCGAGCGTCAGCGCCAGGAAGAGCAACATCTGAGCGTGCCCGGCCAGCGCCGCTGTCGCCAGCACCGCGCCCGCCCCGCTTGCCAAAGCGGCCCGTCCCTCGGTCAGAGCGCGATGGGTGAGCAGCAGGAGCAGGGGCAGCCAGGCCGCCGTCGCATTGAGGTTCAGGTTGCCGATGTGGGTCAGGAACAGGTCGGAGAGGGCGAAGGCGATCCCGCCCAACAGCGCGGCGGGCCGGCGCAGGCCCAGCCCTCGCGCCAGGAAGAACATGTTCGTGCCTGCCAGCCAGATGTGAAAGATGACCAATCCTTCCATCACGCCGTAGGAAGGCTCGCCGAACAGGGCAAAGGTCAGCAGGTTGATGGGGTAAAAGAGGCCGGACTGGTTATCGGCGACGAAGGGGGCGCCGCTGTAAAGGTGTGGGTTCCAGAGAGGGACGACGCCCGCTCGCAGGCTGCGCGCCCCAAAGCGGTAGAGGGGCCAGAGGAAAGAGACCAGGTCGCCGCCGCCGCGCGGAATCCACTGCCCGGCAAGGAGCAAGGGCCAGAAGAGGGCGGCGACGATCAACGCCAGTAGCGCCAGCACGACCAGGTCGAAGAATAGCTCGCGGCGCGCCTTTTCAATAAACTGGGGTTTGGCAGATAAGAAACCAGGTTTTTCTGTAAGCGAAGGCGCTTCTGCTTCGCCCGAAGCGACAAAAACCTGGTTTCTTCCCCCGGATTTTTGAGAGGATACCTCGCGGCGCTGTCTCATTGCCTCCTCGCATTGTTCATTGGCCAACAGGCCCCAATTCGATGAACTGGCCCGCCGGGTTGCCGGCTATGTCCAGCAGTGATATGGTGATTATTTCGGGGTAGGTGTACATTCCACTGCGGACAAAGTACGGCGGTGGCGGGGCGTCCACGCCGATGGGGATGTCGAACCAGGTGAGCACGATATCGCCCACGCGCCACTGGGAGACGGGCAGCCCCACGCCGTCCATCTGCCCCCAGCGATTGCCAGCGCCGTCTACCAGGTGGTTGAACCAGTGGAGGTCGCCTTCGACCGGCGGTATGCCCTCGATCCGCCAGTAGAGCGTCCAGTGCACAGCGCCGCCGGGTTGGGGATCGCCGGCCCAATCGTAGCCCAGCAGCGTCACGCCGGAGGCCCAGCGGACGGGGTCGCCATCCCAGGGGTGTGGAGCGGCGACGGGCGCCGGCTGGCGGTGGAAGAAGCGATAGGTCGCGTTGCTGCCTCCGCGCAGCGGCAAGGCTGGCCCTACCTCGGCTCCCGACTCTGCCAGCGTCCCTAGCGCAGGCTCGGCTCCGGGATCGGCCAGGTAGATGGCCGGGCGGGCGGGGAAGACGAGCGCCTGCCGCCCATCCACCGGGCGAGGGTCTGGCCCCAGCAGCACGTCAAAGACGGCCGCTTGCCCGTCGTAGCGAGGGTCGGCCCCGGGTAGGAGGGTGATCAGTTCCGCGTCTTGGGCCTCAAGTTCCTCCGCCCGGTGGGCCGCCGCCAGCGTGTACTTGACCGGCGCGCCGTAGCCGCCGGGCGTGTCGTGCGTGTCCACAAAGGTCAGCAGCGATTGTTGAAGGTAGATGTGCCAGGGAATGAGCAGGGCGAGGAGCGAGAGTGAAACGTAAAACGTAAAACGTGAGACGTGAAACATGGAACGTGGTACTCGGAGCCTGTTTCGCTTTCTCCAACTCATTACGTCTACCAGGAGGAGGGCGATGATGAGGTGCTGCACGGGATAGAGCAGGTTGAGGTCGTGGGGGTGCAGTGGGGCGGAGTGCCGCAGCAGCAGGGCGATGGGTACGGTGAACCAGCAGAGGAGCGTCAGGCGCGCCGCACCGCCGGAAGAGAGGCGGCCTCGATTGGTCCACAGCTCTCGCCCCACCTGCCAGGCCAGCCAGGCCAGCCCAATCCACAGCAGGGTCATTTCCACCTGGTCGAGCCAGCGCAGATCAAGGATAGAGTTCAGGAAATCAGCGAACCGCTCGCCGGCCAGGTCTTCCAGGTGGTAGCCGCCGACGATCAGGGCGGCCATACGGGGCGCTTGCAGGTCGAGCGTCGCTTCCTGGCCCGCCAGGCCCGCCAGGCCGCGCAGATTGGGCCAGTCGTGGCGCGCATCGTAGAGCAGGTACGGGCTTAGGATGAGCAGGAGCAGCGCCAGGCCGGCCAGCAGCGGCGCGGGCCGGAGGGAGCGGCAGAAAAAGAGGGCGAGCAGGAGCAGTACGAAGAGGAAGGCCATTCCTCCCAGGTGGATGCTTATCAGCAGCCCTATCGCCGCCAGCGCGCCGGTCAGGGCCCAGGGTTTGCGGCGCGCCACCAGGGCCAGGGCGGCGGCGATGAAGAGCAGGGTGAGGGCGGCCCGGTTCTGCGTCCAGGTCTTGCGGCTGTGGATGACAGCCCAGGGGCAGGAGGCAAAAAAGAGAGCGGCCAGCAGGCCCACCCGCCGGCCAAAGTAGGTGCGCCCCACCCACCAGGTCAGCGCCACCGCTGCCACGCCCAGGAGCGCGACCCATCCCGCCGCCAGCCGGGGGTCGCGGGAGAGGGCAAAGGGAAGCACCAGGATGTAGCTCATCAGCGGGGGGTGGTATGGCCCCAACGAGCTGACCATTCCCAGCTCCGGTAAGCGGCCCTGGTGGACGATAGCCAGGGCGCTGCGCGCCCAGGTCGCCTCGTCGTATTTGAATTCGATCAGGTCGAGGCGGGTCAGGCGCAGGCCGGCCGCCAGCAGAAGGATCAAGAGCAGCAATAGCCATTCGTGATTGCGTTTCACGTCACCCCCAGCACGTCACGGACGTCGCCGAATCAGTTCGTAACGAAATTGTAACCCCAAGCGAGTGAAAAGTGGCGTAAGTGCAGCGATGCATAAATTCGTTCCGCTTTGCGCCGGCCCGCACCGCGGGCT